>JALOAM010000038.1 GCA_023228765.1 Dehalococcoidia bacterium | reverse complement strand
ACGGGTGGAGGCGGTGAACGCCGCGATCACCTTCTTGATGCGCCCGGCGTCGACGAGATCGCCCTGCCCGCGGAGCTCCTCGGGCGAGCCGCCGAAGCCGACGCCGTTGGAGATCGTGGTGAGGTCCGTCGCGCCCTGCCGCCAGAGGGCGGCGAGGAGGTTGATCGGCACGCCGGGGCCGAACCCCGGAATCATGATCGAGGAACCGTCTGCGATGTCGGCCACCGCCTCGTCCATCGTCTGGTAGATGGTGGGTCGCGGCACGGTCGTCCCCTTGCTCTAGCCATACCTGCACGGCCAGCGCTTTATACGCTGCGCCGAGGCTCTTCGACTAGAGGTTGGGGGCCGTCTCGCCGGCGCAGGGCAGGGAACGCGGACCCAGTGGCCTCGGACGGTGGGACGCCACGGGATCCGAAGGCTCGGCCCCCTCCCCGTTGTGGGGTGTGGGGACTGCGTGTGATCCCGGTGCCGGAGGCGGAGGAGACCCTCACCCCAACCCTCTCCCGCCGAGCCGGGAGAGGGGGTCGGATGTCGGAGGCGGGTCGGTGTTACTTGAGGGCGAGCATCCGGTCGAGGGCAACCTTCGCGTCGCGGCGGTGCTGCTCCGGGACGTTGATCTGGTTGACCACTTCGCCGGCGACGAGCGACTCCATGACCCACGCGAGGTAGGCCGGGTGGACTCGGTACATCGTGCTGCACGGGCAGACGACGGGGTCGAGGCAGAAGATGGTCTTGTCCGGGTGCTCCTTCGCGAGGCGCGAGACGAGGTTGATCTCCGTGCCGACGCCGATGACCGAGCCCGCGGGGGCCTGCTCGACGTACTTCACGATGAAGGCGGTGGAGCCGTTGGCGTCCGCGGCCTGCACTACGTCGTAGCGGCACTCCGGGTGGACGACGATCTTGACGTCCGGGTACTGCTCGCGCGCCTGCTCGATCTGGGCGAGTGAGAAACGCTGGTGCACCGAGCAGTGCCCCTGCCAGAGGATGATCCGCGACCGCTCGAGGTCCTCCGGCGTGGCGCGTCCGAGGCTGCCGGCCGGGGCGCGCCAGTCCCAGAGGACCATCTCCTCCAGCGGGATGCCCATGGCGTGGCCGGTGTTCCGGCCCAGGTGCTGGTCCGGGAAGAAGAAGACGCGCTTCCCGCGCTCGAACGCCCAGTCGAGGACCTTCGTGGCGTTCGAGGACGTACAGACCACGCCGCCATTGGCTCCGCAGAACGCCTTCAGGCTGGCCGCGGAGTTCATATAGGTGACGGGGATGATGTCCTCGGTCCCGCCGAAGAAGTCACCCAGTTCGCGCCAGGCCGTCCACACGTCCGGCTCGGCGGCCATGTCCGCCATCGAGCAGCCGGCCTCCATGTTGGGCAGGATGACGCGCTGGTGGTCGGCGCGCAGGATGTCCGCGGCCTCCGCCATGAAGTGCACGCCGCAGAACACGATGTACTTCGAGTCGTCGCGCTCCGCTGCGTACTGCGCGAGGGCGAACGAGTCGCCGCGCTCATCGGCGAACTGCACGATGTCCTCGCGCTGGTAGTGATGCCCGAGGATGACGACGTCGTCGCCGAGCGTTGCGCGTGCCGCGCGGATGCGGTCCGAGAGTTCCTCGGCGTCCATGCTCCAGTAGCGTTCCGGGATCTCCGGTTGCCACGAGGCGAACGAGACTTCCTCGGAGAGGGGGATGGTCTCGATGCCGGTGTCCGTCTCGCACTGGAGCTGGGACACGGGGAAGGTCGGGAGGGGGGTGGTGGTCATCAGGTCGTTCCCATCCGGGCTGGCGCGGCGCTCCTCGTTGGTACGGAAGCCAGTCCCTGCGCCGCCGAGCGTCTGTGTCCGGTACTTTGCGTACTTCGTACACAAACCACTTCGCGTACACCTTACGCTTAGTCAGCGATCGAGGTCAATGCGCGGCGACGGAGGTCCGCAAGGTCCACCGGGTCGGCGTCACGTCTCGCGCTCGTCGTCGGCGATGTAGGGCCCTCCGGGATCGCGACCCGTGTCTACGCGGTTCGACCCCCGAGCAGGAACGAGGCTGAGGCTAGGGCAATTCCCATGCGTCGGGAGTGACGAGCCTTACGGCAACAATTCCGTACGGTTGGACGGTGGCCGCGAGGTCGAGCGGCACGGAATCCACTTCGAGATCCGCTAGTAGATACTCCACGTCGGATATGCGGGGCCCAACCAGCAGATCGTGCTCCACGATGTCGCCCGCCGCGAATGCGAAAGGGGCGCTCGACCAAGAGCCGAAACGGCCTGGCTCTCGCCCCACTATGAGCAACACCTGGTCCTCAGTGGAAGGCTCCGACCACACGTCCGACGCACCCAACCACGAGCCGTGCTGTCGGCGCCCGGCCAGAAACTCCGCATCGACCGGACGGCGGGTAAGCGAAAGTCTGGTTAGGTTCGCCGGACGAGCGCCGTTGTTGACGACCCGCATCGTCACCCGAAGGTACGTCTCGCGCCCGATCTGGATGGCCTCGCCAATCTCAAGAAAGACCGCGAACCGTGCTGATTCCGCGAACGTAGTACTGAGCATCTCGCGGGCCTCGCCGACGGACGCTAGCTCGTGCTGAAGTGTTCCCTGCTGTTCCTGTAGGTCTAGTTGGCGTCGTTGCAGCTCCTGCTGTGCGCGGGCTATTGCTGCCGTCTGTCGGTTGGCGTCACACGCCACAAAGACAGCAAGGAACGCCGCGACAACTGATAGGAACGCGGACCATCGTTGAAGCGAGCCGACCATTCGGTCATGTTACCGGATCACTAGTGTGCCGGTGACTGGTGTTGCGCCGCAGTGGCTCTCCTGTCCGAGGCGTGGCAGTCCGACCTCGAGGACTAGCCGCGCTTCGGCTCGAAGAGCTCGACCGGGTTGCCGGAGGGATCGTCCACCAGGACCTGGCGGCCGCCATTGCCCTGGATGATCTCGCTCCGGAACGAGGAGCCGCGCCCTCGGAGGTCCTCGACGGTCGCGTCGAGGTCGTCGACGACGAACTGGAAGCGGTTCCAGCCGCCGGGTGCCGGTGTGCCGCCGTCGCCCAGCGTCTGCCCCGCCCCGCCTGCGCCCGGCGCGTTCAGATAGAGGCGCAACGCACCCCTCGACAGGGCTGCGAACCCTGGCGCCGGTTGCACGTCCACCGAGAAGCCGAGGGCGTCCCGGTAGAACTCGATGGCGGCTTCGACGTCGTTCACGATGTAGCGGACGTTCACAGTGTCCATGCGATGCTCACTTTCGGGCGTGCGATCACCGCGCGAGGGTACTCCTCGATCCAGTTCTATCCCGCCGCTTCCGCGCCGCGCTCGTCCTCGACGGCGGGTGGGGTGACGGGCCGCGCGAGGAGCACGACGACACCGGCCGCGAACGTAACGATCGAGGTGACGACGAAGGACGAGGTGTAGGAGCCCGTCGCGTCCTCCAGCACGCCGACGACGAACGGGCCGAGGCCGGAGCCGGCCTGCGCTGCGAGCGTGATGATTCCGAAGATCGCGCCGAATGAGACGACGCCGAAGATCTCGGCGACGAGCAGCGACTGCATCATGTAGACGTTGCCGATGGTGAACCCGAAGACCAGGATCAGCACGTACGTCGCAACGGCGTTGTCGATCGCGAGGATGCCGAGGACGGCGAGCCCCTGTACCACGAAGATGCCGGTGGTCAGCCAGCGCTTGTCCACCGAGTCCGCGAACTGCCCCACGATGAGCCTCGCGATGATCGAGCCAAGGGCGGTGGTGGAGAGGGCGAAGGCCGCCGCGCTCCGCGACCCGAGCCGATCCTCTAGGAACGCGATCTGGTGGATGACGAACCCCGTCTGCGCCATGAGTACGAGCACGAACCCCACGAGGACCGCCCAGAACGAGAGTGTCCGCATCGCCTCGCCGCGCGTCCACGCTCGGAGCTGCGACTCCGCCGAGAGCTGACGCCGGCCGGAGGACCGGACCGCCGCCTCGGCTTCAGCCTCGGAGCGGTCGCCGTCGGGCAGGAGGCCCATCTCGCGCGGATCGAAGACGAGCACCCACAGCACGACCGGCAGCGCGACCACGAGCACCGCTGCGCCGAGCACGGGCGCGGCGAGGGCGATCCCGCCGACCTCCACCATCCACGCCCCGAGCGGCGTGAGGATCACCCCGCCCAGCGAGACCCCGGTGGCGGAGATGCTCATCGCCTTCGCGCGTCGCCGGATCCACCAGCGCGACATCATCGCGTTGATCGACACCGCCGAGGCAAGCCCGTTCCCGACGGCGATGAGGGCGTACACGAGGTAGAGCTGCCAGAGCTGCGTCACCCCGCCGACGAGCATGGCGAGCACGCCCGTGGCGATGACACCGACGATCTGGAACGTCCGAGGCCCGTACCGGTCGATGTACGGCCCGACGACCGCTCCGACGACCCCGCCGATGAGGAAGAACATGCTGGTCGCCCCGGACACCTCCGAGTTCGACCAGCCGTGCTCCTCCTGCAGTGGTTCGAGGAAGACCGCAAGCCCGTAGTACCCGACGCCGCCCGCGACCATCATCATCGCCGCGCAACCGAGTGCGATATACCACCCGTAGAACAGGCGGTCGGGCAGGATCCTTGCAGCAAGCGGGACAACAAGACGAGAGCCGCCAGCCGGCTCCGTACCAGGCTTCATGGTCACGGCAGATGTCCGTTCCGGGTTACGCGCCGCGCCAGTCTACATTCGTGATGCACCATGGGGCGGTCTCACCTCGACACTGGTGCTGAGCCGGCGTGCGAGGGGGAGCAGACCCTCACCCCAACCCTCTCCCGAAACCGGGAGAGGGGGCCGGATCGGAAGGGGGCAGGGTCGGAGGGGCGGATGTCTGCCTCATCCCGCTGAGGACCTCGAAGCGCCCGCGCCCTACTCCGCCCGCAGCCGCGGGATCACATCCGTGGCGATGCGTGTGAGCTGCATCAGGCGGTCGCCACCCGCCAGCACGAAGTTGAAGTGACGGACGCCTGCGTCGATGAACTCCTGGAGGCGGGCGACCCACATGTCCGCGTCGCCGTAGACCGTGTAGCGCTCGAAGCGGGAGAACTCCACGCGGTAGGTGGCCTCGATGCGCGCGGCGATGAGGGGGAGCGCCTCGGCGAGGTCGTCGTCGAACTGGCCCCAGAGCTGGAGGGCGGGACGGATCGCCTCGGGGTCGCGGTCGAAGGACTCGGCGCGGGCGCGGACGTTCGCCCAGCCCTCCACGAAGCGTTCCGGGGAGATCACGAAGGGGATCCACGCGTCGCCGTACTGCGCGGCGCGGCGCTGGCCGGCGGGTGAGCGACCGCCGACCCAGATCGGGATCGGCGGGTCGGGAGGCAGGTCGAGGCGGGCACCCTCGACCTCGATCTGGCGGTTGTGGAGCGAGACCTCCTCGCCGGACCAGAGCGCGCGCAGGGCCTCGAGCGTGGCGTCGAGGTAGGTGCCGCGCTCCGCGAGCGGGACGCCGGAGGCCTCGAACTCCTTCGGGTACTCACCACCTGCCCCGACGCCGAGACGGAAGCGCCCGCCGCTCATCCACTGCAGGGTCGCCGTCTGTTTCGCGAGCGGTGCGGGACGCCTCAGCGCGGCGAGCAGGATCCCCGTGCCGAGGTGGATGCGCTCGGTGACGGCGCCCGCGGCGGCAAGCATCGGGATCGGCTCCGGCCAGAACGAGGGCCACAGCACGTGGTCTCCCACCCACACGGAGTCGTAGCCGAGGACCTCGGCGGTCTGGCAGGCGGCGAGGAACTCCTCCGGCGAGCTGCCGCCAGGGAGGACGCCGAAGGTGAGTGTGTCCGGCTGAGGTGTGGTGGTCATCGGCCTTGATGGTACCGGAGGACCTCGGACGGTCGGGAGGATGGCGGGTGCGGGGGACTCCGACGTCACCGTAGCTGGGTATGGATTTGCGAGGCTCACCCGGGGGACGCCTTCGTATATTGGGCTAGGCGGCTGGGGAAGCATTCGGAATGATCCGGCGGAAGCGCTCTGTGCTACGGCGAGCCCTCGATACGTGTCGTGTCGCACTCGGTGTGCGCTCCGGCTACGACCCCATGCACGATGTCGAAGCCGCCGCCGACGAGGTGCGCGACCGCCTCGCACTCCTCCAGCGCGAGTACCGGATGCCGCGACGCTACCCTTACTCCCGCTCACGCGTGACGCGCTGACGAACTAGTCGTGGCCCATCGACGCCGCTAGTCTCCCGGTATGGGACGACTACTGCGCGGGATCGCACGGCTCCTCGGTGGCCTCGGGGCGGTGTTCCTCGGGCTGTTCGGCATCTTCCGGAGGCGCGAACCGCTCGATCCCGAGCAGCGGCACATCGACGAGATGACGATGGAGACCCGCCGGCAGGTGCGCGACCACCTCGATCCGTGGCGGCGCCGCTAGACCGCGCTAGCCGCTAGACCGCGCTAGAGGAAGACCGGCTCGCGCGAGGTGAAGCGGTAGAGCTTCGCCGGGCGGTGGGCGCCCTCGCGGCGGGTGCCGCCGGTGGGCTCGATGATGCCCATCGAGAGCATGCGCTTCCGGAAGTTCCGGCGGTCCAGGGGCTTGCGGATGATCGCCTCGTACGTCTCGTGCAGGTCGCGGAACGTGAACTGCTCCGGCAGCAGGCCGTAGGCGATGTTCGTGTACTCCAGCTTCGCGCCGACGCGCGCGACCGCCTGGTCGATCAGCGCGTTGTTGTGGAACGCGAGCTCGGGCAGCGCCTCCACCGGGTGCCAGGCCGGGCGCCATGCCTCCTCCTGCCGCAGCCGCACCGTGGAGGGCTCCACGAGCGCGAAGTAGGCGACCGCGAGGGAGGGGGCGCTGCCGTCCAGCGAGTCCTTCGTGAAGAGCTGTTCGAGGTAGAGATCGGTGACGCCGGTCTCGTGCTCAAGGACCCGCGTCGCGGCGGCCTCAAGGTCCTCGACGCCGTCCCAGCGCCCGCCGGGAAGGGCCCACAGATCCTGCTCCGGTGGCCCGGAGCGATGCACGAGGAGCACGTGGAGCTGGCCCTCGCGGACGGCGAGGATGACGACGATCGTCGCGACGACGGGGCCGGAGCCAGCGGTCGGTGCCATGCGTTCGAGGGTATCCGACCCTCGCCTCGCGGGCGTCGGGAGTGGGGAGAGCCACCTCACTCGAAGCGGATCACCGGACTTCCGTAGACGACAGCTCGGTCAGACGACGGAGAGCGTCAGCTCGTCGGCGATGTGGCCCTGTGCGGACCACGGGGTCACCTGCGAGACCATGACCTCCACGAGGTCGCCGCGCGCGCCGGTGTAGGTGAAGTGCACGATCTGGCCTCGACGGGTGCGTCCGGAGGCGCGGCCGTCCTCGACCTGCTCCACGAGGACTTCGACGGTGCGGCCGAGGATGTCGCGGTTGATGCGCTCGGAGGAGGCCTTGTGGACGGCCTCCACGGCCTGCAGGCGCGCCTTCTTGACCTCCTGGGGCACGTCGTCCTCCATCTTGCGGGAGGCGAAAGTGCCGGGGCGGGGAGAGTAGGCGGCGACGTGCACCGTGTCGAAGCCGATCCGTTCGAGGAGGTCGAGTGTGTCCTGGAACTCGGCCTCGGTCTCGCCGGGGCAGCCCACGATGACGTCCGTGACGATGGCTGCGTCCGGCATCAGCGAGCGGATCTTCGTCACGCGCTCCTCGAACTCCGCGACGGTGTAGCCACGGCGCATGCGGTCCAGCATGGAGTCCGAGCCCGACTGCACGGGGATGTTGAAGTACTCGCAGACCTTCGGCTGCGAGGCGACCGACTCCACGATCCGGTCGGTCATGTCCTTCGGGTAGGAGGTCAGGAACCGCACCCGCTGGATGCCCTCGATTGCGTCGATGCCCTCGAACAGCGTGGCGAGGTCCGGGCGGGAGCCGTCCGGGAGGTCCGGCAGGTCATGGCCGTACGCCTCGACGGTCTGGCCGAGCAACGTCACCTCGCGCACCCCGTGCTCGGCGAGGAAGCGCACCTCGTCGAGGATGTCCTCGACGTCGCGTGACGCCTCCCGCCCGCGGCGGAGGGGGACGATGCAGTACGTGCAGAACTTGTCGCACCCGTGGATGACGGGCACATACGCCGTGGGGCCCGAGGGGATCGCGTACGTCCTCGTCATGCCTCGGGTAACTGCCTCCAGCGGGATGAGGTTGCCGAGCTCACCCTCCGAGGTGTCCCGGGAGTCGCTGGCCAGCTCGAGGATGGGGTCGAACTGCTGCGGGCGCGCCCACGCGTCCACGAACGGGAAGCGGCGCTCCAGGTCGTCCGTCTTCGGGCCGACCATGCACCCCATCACCGCGATCGAGAGCATGGCGCCCTTGCGGCGTCGCTTGTTCAGCATCCCGAGGCGGGAGTACGCGCGGTCCTCGGCGTGCTGGCGCACCGAGCAGGTGTTGATGACGACGAGGTCAGCGTCCGCGTCGTCCTCGACGGCGCGGTAGCCCATCTTCTCCAGCCCGGCAGCGAGCTTGAGCGAGTCGGCCTGGTTCATCTGACAGCCGAGCGTCCAGATGTGGAATGTCGCCACGATCGTCGTCCTCGGATAGTCCTCGGCAGATCGTTAGAGGTGCGTCCGAGGATGGTGCGCGTTGCGGGAGGCGCATCGGGAAAGGCGTGGCGGAGAGGGAGGGATTCGAACCCTCGGTCCCGGAAACCCGGGACAAGCGCTTAGCAGGCGCCCGCACTAGACCGCTATGCGACCTCTCCGCGAACGTCGATCGTATCGGCCCACCTGTGCGGGCGGCAAGGACGAGGCGTCCCGTATCGCCCTCGGAGCCTCGTCCCACGCCCGCGCCCTAGGTGGCCGCGACCTCCGAGGAGCCGTCGCGGCGGCCCCAGCGGAACACCACGACGCCGGTGAGTGCCGACAGCGTGGTGGCCGCGAGGATGCCGAGCTTGGCCTCCTCCGCGACGGCGCCGTCGAACGCCAGGTCCGTGATGAAGATCGAGACCGAGAACCCGATCCCGGACAGCACGCCGATGCCGATGATCTGGTTCCAGTTCACCGCGTCGGGGAGTGCGGCCCATCCCAGCCGCACGGCGAGCCACGCGCCGAGGACGATGCCCAGCGGTTTGCCGATCCACAGCCCGAAGAAGATCCCCAGCGCCACCGTGCTTCCCAGCGCGTCGCCGAAGGCGTCCATGTTCAGCGCGATGCCCGCATTCGCCAGCGCGAACAGCGGGAGGACGACGAACCCGGACCACGGGTGGATCTGGTGCTCGAGCCGCTCCAGCGGCGACTCGGTGTCGTAGACCAGCGCCTCCAGTTCGCCCAGGGCGCGGTCCGCCTCGGGGTCGCGGTCGTCGCCGACGCGCTCGATGACGTCGAGCAAGGCTCGGGCGCGCTCCGGCAGGTGCCGCATGTCCACGTGTGGACGGGCGGGCGTGAGGAAGCCCATGAGCACGCCCGCGATCGTGGCGTGGACGCCCGAGGTGAGCACGGCCAGCCACATGGCGAAGCCGATGATCAGGTAGGCGCTCATCGCACGGATGCCGAGCCACTGCGCGACCAGGACCGCGCCGAACATGCCACCGGCGACCGCCGTGGCCGTCATGTCCAGTGACTCCGTGTAGAAGATGGCGATCACGAGCATCGCGAACACGTCGTCGACCACGGCGGTGCCCAGCAGCAGCGCGATCAGGGCGGTGGGCGCACCTCGGGCGGTGAGCGCCAGCGCCCCGAGCGCGAACGCGGTGTCGGTCGCGATCGGGATGCCCCAGCCGTTCGGGTGCTCGCCTCCGAAATTAAACAGGAGGTAGATGCCGGCCGAGACGAACATGCCGCCGAACGCGGCTGCCAGCGGTAGCGCGGCCTTCCGACGGCTGGACAGCTCCCCTCGGGTGACCTCGCGCTTCACTTCCAGGGTGATGAGGAAGAAGAAGATCGCCATCAGGCCATCGTTCACCCAGTGCCGGAGGTCCTCCTGCACGTTGATGAACCCGATGTTGAGGGTGACCTCGTGGCCCCAGATGCGCTCGTAGACCTCGGACCATGGCGAGTTGGCCCACACGAGGGCGATGACCGCAGCGATGAGCAGCAGCCGGCCGCTGGCGCCTTCGGTATGGATGAACTGTTGGGCTGGTGCGGAGATCGCTCGCCCGAACAGGGTGCTGCGCGCGTACAGGTTGCCGGCGGTCCGCGGTGGGATCGACATCGAACTCCTCGAGCTCGGTACCTCGGCGTCTCCCGGGGGTGCGTGGCAGGGGTGTTGTTCTGGTGCCGTGAACCCAAGAATACAGCATCCCCGGCCACTACGGATGGTTTGGGGCTGATCCCAGACTCAAACCATCACCCGCGCTGCGTTTTCCTCGTCCCGAGTGTCCCGATCTCGTGAACGGACGCGGATCGGTCCTCAGCCCCTCCTCCGCGAGGCGAGCCGCGCCCCGCCGAGGATCGCGACCGCGACCACCCCCAGGGTGAACGGTACGCCTCGGCGGACACCGCGAGGAGGACGAACACGAAGACGGGGCGTCTCATAACGCCCCGCATCGTAGCCGTCCGAGGACGGGCTGTGGACTAGTTGTCCGGCGCTAGGCCAGGCCGCGCTCCTTCAGGACGCGCTGCATCGTGGAGCCGATGTCGCCGGGGTTCTCGACGACGGTCGCGCCTGCCTCGCGCAGGGCGGCCTGCTTCGCGGCGGCGGTACCGGCGGCGCCGGCGATGATCGCGCCGGCGTGGCCCATGCGGCGGCCCGGAGGGGCCGTCGCACCGGCGATGAACGCCACCACGGGCTTCGACATCGTCCTGATGTACTCGGCGGCTTCCTGCTCCGCGGTGCCGCCGATCTCACCGATGAGCACGATCGCCGCGGTGTCGGGGTCCGCCTCGAACAGTTCGAGGGCTTCCCGCTGCGAGGTGCCGATGATCGGGTCGCCGCCGACGCCGACCGAGCCCGACTGGCCGATGCCGAGACGGGTGAGCTGGTCGACCGCCTCGTACACCAGCGTGCCGGAGCGGCTGATCACGCCCACGGAACCCTCGAGGTAGACGTCCACCGGCATGATGCCGGCGCGCGACTTCGCGGCGGGGTTGATGACGCCCGGGCAGTTCGGGCCGATGAGGCGCGTCTTGCCGCCGGCGAGGGCGCGCTTCACGCGCATCATGTCCAGCGTCGGGATGCCCTCGGTGATGCAGATCGCGGTGGGGATGCCGGCGTCGGCCGCCTCGAGGATCGCGTCCGCGGCGAAGGGCGCCGGGACGAAGATCAGGGAGACGTTCGCGTCGTACTTCGCGACCGCCTCGCGGACCGTGTTGAGGACCTCGAAGCCCTCGATGGTCTGCCCGCCGCGGCCGGGGGTGACGCCGCAGACGATGTTGGTGCCGTAGTTGCGGCCCGTGATCGCCTCGCGCTGGCCGGCGCCGCCGAAGCCCTGGACGACGACTCGGCTGTTCTCGTCCATCAGGACGCCCATGAGGTTGCTCCTTCTGTTGCGGTCGTGCCGCTCAAGGTTCCGACCCCCTCCCCCTTCATGGGGGAGGGTTGGGGTGGGGGACTGCCGTCGGTGATCGAGGTCAGTCCGACGTCTGCTACTTCGCGGCCTCGACGGCCATGCGAGCGGCCTCGGCGAAGCCGTCCGCGCGCCCGAGGTCCAGCCCCGACTCGTCGAGGATCTTCGAGCCGAGCTCGACGTTGGTGCCGGCGAGACGGACGACCACGGGCTGGGTGACGTGCCCGCCCTTGATCGCCTGGATCGTGCCTTCGGCGATGATGTCGGTGCGCGCGAGCCCGCCGAAGATGTTGACCAGCACGGCCTTCACGTCCGGGTCGCTGCCGATGATCTTCAGTGCGGACACCACGGCGTCCGGGTTGTTCGCGGTGCCGATGTCGAGGAAGTTCGCGGCGTCGCCGCCGGCGAACTTGATCGCGTCGAGGGTCGCCATCGCCAGGCCGGCGCCGTTCACCAGGCAGCCGATGTTGCCGTCCAGCTTCACGTAGTTCTGGATGCCGGCGTCGTGGGCCTCCAGCTCCTTCTCCGGCTCCTGTGAGCGGTCTCGCAGCTCGAAGAGGGCCTTCTGGCGGTAGTCGGCGTTGTCGTCGATGGAGAACTTCGCGTCGGCGGCCAGGATGCGGCCGTCCTTCGTCAGCGCCAGCGGGTTGATCTCCACGATCGACGCGTCGCTCTCCAGGAACGCCTTCGCGAGGTTCCCGATGAGCGCCGCCGCCGCGTTGAGGTGCTCCCCGCCGAGGCCGACCTCGAACGCCAGCTGGCGGCCCTGGTACGGCTGGAAGCCGCACGCCGGGTCGATGTGCGTCTTGACGATCGCCTCGGGCGTCTTCTCGGCGACCTCCTCGATGTCCATGCCGCCCTGCGATGAGGCGATGATCACGGCGCGCCCGGGTGAGTTGTCGATGGCGACGGAGAGGTAGATCTCCTTGTCGATGTCGATTGCTTCCTCGACGAGGACGGAGCCCACCGGCAGACCCTGCGGCCCGGTCTGGTGGGTCACCAGCGTCATCCCGATGATCTCGGAGGCGAACTGCTTCGCCTCGGCGGGATCGTTCGCCAGCTTCACGCCCCCGGCCTTGCCTCGGGCGCCGGTGTGGGCCTGGGCCTTGATGACCACGCGGCCACCCAGCTCCTTCGCGATCGCCTCGGCCTCGTCCGCCGTGCGGGCGACGCGGCCCTTCGGGACGGGCACGCCGAAGCGTGCGAGGACCTCTTTGGCCTGGTACTCGTGGAGTTTCATGACGCCTCGATCCGTCGGTGATGTGTAGGGCGTCCCGCGTGCAGGGACGCAGAACGGGCCGCCGTTGGCGGCCCGCGCGATGGTAGCAGAGGGGTTGTTGGGTGCTAGGAGGGTGTCACGGAGCCGGTGGCGCCTTCCGAGGCGACGGCGTAAGCGGAAACGAAGGAAATCCTAGGGCGATATCCACTCCCCGATTAGCGCGTGAGTCCTCGTCACCTACCGCCTCGTCCCTCGCATCCCCATCACCCAGAGCGTTCCCGCGAGGGCGATGCCGACGAATGCCAGGAATGGTACGAACAGCACGAGGCCCCAGTTCACCAGGGTGAGCAGCCCGATCAGGACGAGGACCGCCGCCGCGACCAGCAGCCACCGCACGGTGACGGGGTTCGAGCGGAGCGTGGAGTGGCGCGTTTCGTCTGAGGTCATGGCGGCACGTTCGAGGGCGCTCGATGCCGAAGGTGTCGCACGACGCGCGTGGGGTGTGACGCCGGCGCTGCAATCCGCCTCGATCGGTGCGACTGCAACGGAGTCGTCACCCGGACGTTGAGGGGTTGATGCGAGGTGGGGGAGCTCTCCGCGAGCCTGCGCCAGCAGGCGGACGGAGGACTCCCATGACCTTCAAGTGGACCTACATCTCCGCGGGACTCCTCGCCGTTGTGGGCGTGGCGCTCTCGTTCACGGTCGAGGGCGGGCAGTGGGGCGCGGCCTCGCAGATGATCGGCATTACCTGCATCGCCGCGGGTGGTGCGCTGGTGCTCCTGACGCGGATGTCGAAGCCTCGGCTTCGGTACGACGACGGTCCGCTGGCTCCGAGCGACGTGCCCTTCATCTCCTACCCGGAGCACCAGGTCATCGCGATCTTCGAGACCCGGAACGCGGCCGCGGAGGCCGTCCGGGCGATGCGGAGTGAGCACGTCACCGCCAGCGTGGAGGTCTACTACGGCGGCGCCGGCACCGCGGCGATCGACTCGGAGGGTGTCGTCCACGGGCTCACGGGGGTCACCGAGCGGTCGGTGGAGCACCTGATGTCCGACCTGGACGACATGACGAGCTACGACGAAGCGGTCCGCGCCGGCAGGGTGGTCGTCTCCTTCGACGGCCGCGACGAGGATCTCCGCCGCCGCGGTGCCGGGGTCGTGAAGGCCCACGGTGGACACACCATCCAGTACTTCGGCCCACTCCATGTCGAGGTGCTCGACGTGGACCGTTCGCGCACGCGCGTCTGACCGCCAACCGATCCGCCCCGACCAGCCCCTCCGAGCAGGAGGGTAGAGACGGAATGCACATGACCAGCGAAGGCTTCCAGGGCTACCCGAGGGACCATGTCCTCGGCGCGTTCGAATCGCGCGCCGAGGCCGCGCAAGCCCTCGACGATGCGCGCGCCTCCGGCGTCCCTGACCACGAGATCGCCGTCTACGCCGGCGAACAGGGCGCCGAGGACCTCGACTCCACGGGGACGAGCCACGGCATCGGCGGCGTCCTCGTGCGCTCGATCCAGTTGATGATGACGGACCGCGACCGCCTCGCCGAGTACGAGCAGGCGGTGAACGCAGGCGGTGTCGTCATCGCCGCCCAGGCGGAGGACGACGAGCGCAAGCACCTGCTGGCCGCCGTGTTCCACCGGAACGGCGGCCGCGAGGTCCGGTACTACGGCTCGATGACGGTGGAGGAACTCACCGTGGACCCGAGCCGGACACGCATGTAGTCGTGATCGTGGGGTGAGAGCCGGACGGGCCCTCACCCCAGCCCTCTCCCGAAACCGGGAGAGGGGGCCGGAAGCTGGGATCGGCCCCGGTCAGCTGCTTCTGTCATCGAGTTCTGACTTTTTACTCCGACTCCCCTCTCCCGGTTTCGGGAGAGGGGCCGGGGGTGAGGGTCTCGTCCGTCTCGCCTCTCCGCCCGCCCCGTGCTACCAACGGGGCATGACGCGCATCCTCGTGGTCGGCGACACGCATACGCGGTACTGGGAGCACGTACCGGAGGTGCTGCGCGCGCTTGTGCGCGAGGCGGACATCGCGATCCACTGCGGGGACTGGGTAGGCATCGACACCGTCGAGGGCTTTCGGCGCGAGGCGCGGCAGGCCGTGGTGGTGCACGGGAACTCGGACCCGGTAGAGCTCCGGAAGGCGCTGCCCTACCGCGAGGTGATCGAGGTGGACGGCGTGCGCATTGGCGTGACGCACCCCGCCTGGGGCACCATCGAGCCCGAGCTGCACGAGTTGCTGCCGGACTTCCCGCCCGAGGCGGTCGGGGGCCTCGATGTTCTCGCGTACGGGCACATCCACGTCCCGCTCTCGGAGGTAGCCCACGGGGTGCACTTCATCAACGGGGGGCAGGGGTACCCCTCGTTCCGGGTGCCCGGGACGGTGGGGTGGATCGAGACCTCGCCCGGCGGGCCGGGTGGCCGTGGGACGTTCCGCGCGTGGACCGAGGAGTTCGCGCCGGCTCGCTAGCCGTTGAGGGTCGGTGGGCCTTCGCGCCGCGAACCTCGGACTGGGCGAACCTCGGACTGCGCGAACCTCGGACTGCGCGAACCTCGGACTGCGCGAACCTCGGACTGCGCGAACCTCGGACTGCGCGAACCTCGGACTGCGCGAAACGAGGCAAATCGTCACGATTATTCAGCAGCCAACACCGTCGATCTTGCTAGCGGAATCGGCGGTCCGCGACTAGTTTTTATCGATGCGAAACGCATTCACCGTCCTCGCATCCATCACGTTCGTGGCACTGTTCCTCGTCGGGTGCGACTCGGACGACTCGGTGCCCGCTGCCTCCGCGGACACGGTGACGGCGTCCCCGACGGCGGAGGTCACCGAGAACGCGACACCGACGAGCACGACGCGCGCCGGAGTTGCCGCGATCGAGAATGAGCGCATCGTGCCGGACGGCCCGCTCTACGGCATCGCCGGGCTCATCCCGCCGAACTTCCCCGCCTCTACCGACGCGGACTACCTCGCGTTCTTCGCCGCGCTCCCGGCCCTCGGCGGGACGGTGGGCAACTACGCCCCGCTCGACGATCTCGCCGACAACCAGGACGTCGGTATCGCCGCGGGGCTCCAGGTACTCCCGGTCACCGGGTTCCACCAGGAGGTCGACGGCGCGCTGGAGGTCACCGTCGACTTCGGGGACGCCGCGCAACGCGAGTCATTCATCGATGGCCTCGTCGACTTCGTGGAGACGTACCGGCCGCCCTACCTCGGCGTGGGGAACGAGGTGAACCGGGTGTGGGAGGCGGACCCCGCCGCCTTCGACGCCTGGGCCGCCGCACTTCCCGAGATCGTGGACGCGGTCCACGAGGCCTCCCCCCGTACCGCCGTCTTCGCCACGTTCCAGTACGAGTTCCTTGCCGGCCTCGACACGATCACCGGCGAGGGCCGCGTGGAAGACTGGACGCCGTTCGATCTCGCCGCGCCCTACCTCGACCTCGTTGCGTTCACCTCCTACCCCTACTTCGCCTTCGAGACGCCCTCGGACGTGCCGTCCGACTACTACGCCGCCATCCGCGAGCACACGGACCGGCCCGTCGGCTTCACCGAGCTGGGATGGCCCTCGGCGCCGATCCGCCCGCTGGAGGGCTCCCCGCTCGCCGGCCTCGGCGGCTCGCCCGAAGAGCAGGAGGCGTTCATCGCCCGCCTCGAGGAGCTCCTCGCCCCGGTCGCGCCGAAGTTCGCCCTCTGGGTCTGGGCCTACGACACGCCGGCGGTGGACTCCCCGTTCGAGTCCCTCGGGCTGTCCTCGCAGCGTGCGGAGGCGAAGCCGGCGCTGGACGCGTGGCGAGCGTTCGTCGGGACGAAGTAGCGCCGGGTCTCGCCGCTCACGCCGTCCACCCCACCCCACGCTCTGAGTTTTCCGCCCCGTGTCCGTCCACCCTCCCTCTCGCTCCGACTTCTGACCCCCTCTCCCTGAGGGAGAGGGTGGGGGCGAGGGGGGAACGTGACTCACCGCTCAGGCCAGTGCTCCGCCTGCGATGCTCCACGCTCTGCCTTCTCACCAGCGGGCGCCCGAATGCGGAGCGGACCCTCACCCCAACCCTCTCCCGCCGAGCCGGGAGAGAGGGTCGGAATCAGAGGGAGAGGGGTACCGGGACGAATGGGAGTGGAGCGCCGGGAAGGCCGGTCCGGACGGGGCGGAGCGCGAAGCGCTTAGCCGCGCGTGCTCTGCATGAACGCCGACACCCGTTCGAGGATGCCGTCGATGCCGCCGCTCTGGTTGAGGGCGGTGCTGACGCGACCGGAGGCCCACTCGGAGTCGGGGCGGGGGCGCTCCTCGGGGACGTCGAAGCCGTCGTTGAGGCCGTGGGAGCGGGCGAAGAGGCGGGCGCGGACGACGAAGGCCGTGACGGAGCGCGGGTCGGGGAGGGCGTTCACGTCCAGGTGGTGGTGCGCGACTGCGTCCGCGAGGGGTTCCGGGAAGTTCCAGTGCATCGCGAGCGCGCCACCGACATCAGCGTCCGTGTAGCCGAGGGTGAGGCGCTGCGCTTCCGGCATCGGCAGTGCCTGCTGCCTCGCGAGGTTCCTCGACGCCTGGAGCTCGCGCGGGCGGTGCTGGTCCAGGGCGAGACGGCCGATGTTGTGCAGGACGCCGGCGGTGAACGCCTCGTCCTGGTGGGTCTGCGTGGCCCGCGCGAGCACCTCCGCGAGGAGGCCGACCGTGACCGAGTACTTCCACGCGGTGGTCGGGTCCATCACCGCGCCGCCCGGCAGGGTGTCGATGACGCACGAGGCGAGGGTGGCTGAGCGCACCGCGCGGAACCCGAGCAGGACGACGGCGTCACGGACGGTCGTGATGCGGCGGGGGAAGCCGTAGTAGGCGGAGTTGGAGAGCCGCAGCAGCTTCGCGGTCAGCGCCTGGTCGGCGGAGATCGCCTGCGCCAGCTCGTGCGCGGAGAACTGTTCGCCCTCGGCGATTTCGAGCGCGCGCACGGCGACCGCTGGCAGCGGCCGGAGCTCGGCCACTTCCGCGATCAGCATGTCCAGTTCGGGGTTCGGATCCACCGGCACCCGCGTCACTTTCCGTCGCTCAGGCTGACTATCGGACGCTCGCACGGCGATCCGTAGCCGGATCATCGAGCGCGGCGCCGGTGGGCGTGTCGGGGAATCCCCGCACCTCGCGTCATACGTCGCGCCGAGCACGCCCACGAGTCTGACTAATCGGTGACGAACAGCGGTATGTGCGATGCGCGCACTGCGAACAGCGACGCGATTGTCACTTCGTTTACACAGGAGAAACCTTGACTTCACCATCGCTTCACCGAGCGCATGGCACGATGTTTCTATGAAGCCGGCACCGACGCGAGGCCCCATCGTCCGCTGTGACGACTGCCACCAAGAGTTCGAGTTGTTCTCGGACCTGGCGCAGGTGACGCGCTGCCTCGACGGTCGTGCGCACCGCTCCGTGAGGATCCTGCGCGCCGCGTAGCTCTCCCGTCGCCGGCGACCCCGGACCACGCTCTTCCGCTCGGCCTCGCTTCCCCCGATGATCGTGGCAGCGCGGCCGGCCTCGGTCCTCGTGTCCCCTCGTGGTCAGGTCGCGGCGGCGGTCCGCCGGGCGGAGCACCCTCATGTCCCTTCGGATGGCGGTGTCACCATCGCTGGCGTGTCCGCCCAGATGAGCTGGCAGGACCTCGTCCTCGCCGTCGGCGGGTTCGTGATCGCGGCCGGGATCATCCCGACGATCATGAGCCGGGTGAAGCCGGCGCTGATGACCTCCGCGACCATCGTCGTTGTGCTCGGCGTCTCAACCGTTGCCTTCGCCTCGCTTGGCCTCTGGCTCACCGCTGCCGGCGCCGCGCTGCAGTTCGTCCTCTGGGGCATCGTGCTCGCGCAGACGCTCGCGGCTCGAGGCTCGGCGCGGGACGCCCTCGCCCAGCCCGTGGACACGATGCCGCCCCTCGGCTTCGAGGCGTTCGAGGCATCCGTGGCCGTCGAGGTGCCGGCGAGCGTGCCGGGCGAGACGGAGCGCGCCTCCGCGGGCTAGTCGGTCGCTCCGGGCGGGCGTCGAGGGGCCTCGGCGGGTGGGGGCGCAAGCAGTGGCGGAGGGGGTGGGATTCGAACCCACGGTCCTCTCGCGAGGACGCCCGTTTTCAAGACGGGTCCATTCAACCGCTCTGGCACCCCTCCACAGACGCGCCGCGGTCGTCCGATCCTAGCGTGCGCCGCGGTATGCCTCGACGCGGCGCCGGTAGGCGAGACGTAACAGCCGGCGAGAAACGGTGTACGTCCCTGCGCGAGACCGATAGACCCACAACAAGCGGACTTGTAGCATTGGGCACGATCCGCCCGGGTGCTCGCGGACGCGCGAGCCCGTCGGAAAGGGCCTCGCGTTGACGTTCGTCATCACTGAACCGTGCATCGACACGACCGACCAGGCGTGTGTGTCTGTCTGCCCCGTGGACTGCATCCACTGGGAAGAGGGCACCGACCACATGCTCTACATCAACCCGGCGGAGTGCATCGACTGCGGGGCTTGCCAGCCGGCGTGTCCGGTCAGCGCGATCTTCCCCGAGGGTGATGTACCCGCCGACCAGGCGCGTTTCATCGAGATCAACTCGCTCTGGTACGACGATCCGGCTGCCGCTCGCTCGAAGGTCGGTGGCGGTGGTGGCGGAAGCGCTCCGGCCCCCGCAGCCGCACCGGCACAGCCAGCCGCCGAGGCTGCGCCCGCCGCTGCTGATGCGCCCGCAGAGGCAGCTCCGGCCGCTGAAGCAGCGACCGAGGCAGCTCCTGCTCCTGCCGCTGCGCCCGCTGCAGCGGCGGCAGCACCGGCACCCGAGCCTGTGGCTGCGGTCCGGCAGGTCGCCGCGAGCATCGGCGTGCGCGCGCCCGAGGTCTCCACGTACACGCTGCCCTCGGCGCTCCCCGTGCTCCTCATCGCGCTCATCGGCGCGTGCCTCTACGCGATGTTCGTCTTCCCCGGCCCCACACTCGCCGAGGTGGACTGGGCCGCGGACATCTTCGCGGCGGTCGGCATCGACAACGGCGGCGGCGTCGGCCTCACCGTCCTCGTGCTGCTGCCCGTGCTCCCGCTGCTCGTGCTGTTCTTCATCGCAACGCAGTGGAGCACGTTCTCGCTCTTCGCCGCCCGCCACCCGCGGCTCTCGCACACGTGGCGTCTCCGCACGAACGAGTGGCGCCGCAACGAGGAATCGCGCGGCTACTACCTCGTGGAGACGGTGAACCGGATCGCGAAGGACCGCTTCAACTTCCCGGACGACAGGAACCCGGACCTCCGCACCTACGTGAACCTCCCCGAACCGCAGATGGGCGTGGAGATCCGTGGCACGGGCGACAAGGTCTTCCCGGACATCGTGACCCTGATCGAGCCGGGCATGTACCCCGTCGCGATCGCCCAGGTGGAGTCCCGCGAGACGGTGACCCGCGACCAGGCGCTCTACGTGTGGGGCGCCCTGGAGAACAAGGACTGTCCGCTGTACGTCTACGTCCCGTCCGGCTCGCTCCGTTCGGCACAGGACTACGCCAAGTCCGCGGGCCTGAAGAACATCAAGTTCCGCACCTGGCGCTGGACCCCGAACGGCATGCTCGTCCGCGAGCCGTAACGCCCGAGGGCGCACGAGACAAACAAGAAGCCCCGGCATTCGCCGGGGCTTCTTCGTACGTTCCATGAAGTAGCATTCGTGCTACCTTGACGTGGTGGAAGTCATCTTCTTTGAGCGCCGCGGCGAGGCTCCGGCGGCGGATCACCTGAGGGTCGAGTTCGAGGCTGGGCACCACGGAGTCCTCGGATCATTCGAGCGCGCGATCGATCACGTCACGGCGGTGGGGACGACCGCGGGCATGCCGCACACGCGGATTATCGACCGCGAGAACCGGATCTGGGAGCTGCGCTTTGGGGCATCGAGGATCGCCTACATCATCGAAGGCGAGTCGATGGTCCTACTGAATGGGTGGCGGAAGAAGTCACAGAAATTAGACGCGCGGGAGGCCGCAAAGGCTGCGCGTTACGCGGAGGAATGGAGGTCGCAGCATGCCTGAAGGTGGTGCGCGACGACCGGGCGAACAGCCGAAGGAGTACCTAGAGCGACTGCGTCATCGGGATCCCGCGCTTCAAGCGGAGTATGACCGGCTCGGGCCTCAGTGGGAGGCAATCACCGCGCTGGTGAAGGCCCGCCTTGAGGCTGGCCTCACCCAGGGTGAGCTTGCTGAGCGGATGGGTGTTAGTCGTCCCGTCGTCGTGAGGCTGGAGAGCGCCGAGCACGCGCCGAGAGTGGATACGCTCGCGAAGGCGGCGCGGGCGATGGGGCTCGAACTCGAGGTGGCGTTTCGCAAGCCGAAGAAGAAGCGACCGTCCTCCGCCGCGTGAGGGCTACGGCACGCGGTCGATGAGGCCGGCCTTGAGCACGTTCTTGAGCGCCTCGCGCTTGCTGAGGGGGCTCAGGGCGTCGCGGTGGGTCTCCACGTAGCGGATGACCTCCTGCGGGTGGGTCTTCGCGGT
>JALOAM010000247.1 GCA_023228765.1 Dehalococcoidia bacterium | reverse complement strand
TCAGTGCTACCGGTTCGTTTCCTGCGACTCGTGGTCGGGACGCCTGGGCTGGCTACTCCGCGGACGGTGCGCTGGCCCCGCCGCCGCCCTCGCCACCGCTGCGACGACGGCCGCCACGGCGGCCTCGACGGCGACGGCGCTTCTGCTCGTCACTCTCGCCGGAGGACGTCCCGGCCTCGGTGCCCTCGGCTCTGCCGGCGCGCGGGGCGCCCTCGGAAGCCGCGCCGTTCGAGGCGTTCGGACCGCCCGAGGGACGGCGACGGCGGCGAGAGCTGCGGTTGCCCCCTTCGGCCGGGGCGGGCGTGCCGCCCTCCGCACCGGCACCGGCACCGGCACCGCGGCGACGGGTGATGCGGATGCCGGAACGGGACTCGCCGGACGGGCCGCCCTCGGCGCCCCCGGGGCTGCTACCGCTTCCGGGACGGCGACGGCGGCGCGTGCCGGCGCCATCCGCTGGTGCGCTCGCGCTGTCCGAGGGCCGCCGGCGGCGCTCGCCGGAACCGCCACCGGAGCCAGGGCGCGAGCCTCGCTCCCCACGTTCGCGGCGACGGCGGTCGCGCTCGGCCTGGTCCACCTCGGGCGTGTCGGCGTCGGAGGTGTCGCGGAGCGGGCGGCTGACTGGGGCGAGGACGGCGACCAGGTTCTCGGTGCGCCGCCGGTCCTTCTCGCGCAGCGCCTCCTCGAACTCGGCGTCGAGTTCCTCGGGACGGATCGCGGTGCCCATCTGGCGCTTCACGGCCTCGGTGGAGATCTCGATGATCTGGCCGGAGTCCTCGAAGCGGAGGCGGACCATCTCGGTCAGGGCGTTGATGCTGAGCACCTTCGCCTTGCCGACGGGAGTGGTGATCTTCTTGCCGACCTTCGGCAGCGTGCCGACGACCTCGCGGTACGCCTCGACCTCGAAGGAGAGGCAGCAGAGGAGGCGTCCGCAGACGCCGGAGATCTTGCTGGGGTTGGGGGCGAGCCCCTGGTCCTTCGCCATCTTGATCGAGATGGCGGGGAACTCCGTCATCCACGTCGAGCAGCAGAGGCCACGCCCGCACTGTCCGAGGCCCCCGAGCGCCTTCGCGCGATCGCGGTCACCGACCTGCTCCACGGCGAGGTCGCGCACCTCCAGCACCCGGCCGATCTCGCGCTCCAGGCGCGCGCCGAGGTCGGAGCCTTCCTTGGCGGTGAAGGTCAGCTCGGCGAACTCCCCGGCGAGGTCATACGTGAGGCTCGCGACGCGCACCCGGGGGTCGATGCGCGTCGCGGCGGCCTGCGCGCGGGTGACGTCCTCCTCCGCGCGGCGCTTCTGTTCGCGGTGGTGCTCCACCTCGTCCAGCGAGGCGAGCCGGTCCACGACGCGGACGGGCCCCTCAAGGTGGGCGTTCACCACCTGGTCCGGCGTGAGCACCACCCAGCCGAGGCGTTCGCCTCGGTCAGTGGTGACGACGACATAGTCGCCCAGGCCAAGGTCGAGGTCGCCCGGTGAGCAGTAGTGGAGCGGCCCGGCCTCGACGTACCGGATGCCGACGATGCGTTGTTCCATGGTTGCGCGGCTCGCGCCGACCCCGAGCGCTGGCCTCGCGCCCCTCGTGCAGGACGAGGGGTGGAGGGCTACTCGGCCGTCACGGGCTCGCGCGCCTCCCTTCCGGCCGGCGCCGTGCCCGAGAGCACGGGGAGGTCCATCATCATGACCTCCAGCGCCAGTTGTGCGTGTGTGTTCGCGAGCAGGTGCTCGCGTGCCGTCTGCACCGCTCGCAACGCGCGCAGCGCGTCCGCGGGGGTGCAATGCGTGGCCTCGGCCCGTGCTTCAGGAGAGACGTCCGCGGCAGCGTCGGCGGCGGCGACGAGGACGTCGCGCCACCACTCGCGCCACAGGTCGATCGTCTGCAGGACGCTGGCGCGCTCGCGATACCACGCGCTGCCGAAGCGTTCCGCGAAGTCAAACCGCTCGTTCCTCGACGCGCGCGCGAGGCGGCGCGCCTCGGTGGTCGCGGTCTCGCGGAGGACGGCGAAGGTGGGGTCCTGCTTCATCCGCATCGCCAGCCCGTACCGGCCGTGCGCCAGCCGCGCGAGGGTCTGCGGCTCCGCGACCTCCTCGTCGGCCTCGAGTGCGGCCAGCAGGTCGGAGTAAGGGGCGGGCCGGAGGGGGATCTCCTGACAGCGGGAGCGGATCGTCGGGAGGAGGGCGTCCGGGTCCGTGGCGAGCAGGAGGATGAGTACCTCGCCGGGGGGCTCCTCTAGCGTCTTCAGCAGCGCGTGGCTGGCCTCGGTCTGGAGCTGGTCCGCCGTGTCGATGATGAAGATCCGCCGAGGACTCGCGAACGGCGCGAGGGAGGCCACCCGCTCCAGCCGGCGCACCTGGCAGATGCGGATGCGGGTGGAGTTGTCCTTCTCGTGATCGTGGTTGGACTCGTCGCACACCCCACCAAGGGCGATGCGCTCGATGTCCGGCATCTCGTCCGCCTCGATCTGTCGGGCGACGCGCGTGGTGAGGTCCGGGATGGTGGGGTCGTCCGCGCCCTGCTCCGAGCCAATTCGGGGCGAGATCAGGGTCTGAGCCAGCCGGTGCGCCAGCGTCCCCTTCCCGATCCCATCCGGGCCGGTGATCAGATACGCGTGCGCCAGGCTCCCCGAGGCGATCGCGCGTCGCAGCGCCTCCACGGCCCCATCCTGGCCGAAGACACCCCACGGATTAGTGGCCTCAGGCGGCACGGGCGAGCCCTGCCTGTTCGGCCCTCGGGCGGTCGGTCATAGCAACGATGAGGACGGACGGCCGGGCCGTCGTCGCGGTGGTGGGCATCAGATCCCCGCGGTGTCGTCGGTGGGTGCGTGTTCGGTACCGCTTTCGCGACGGACGCACCCGGGCGTCACGAAGCGGATCAGGTCTCTGTGGATTATGCCATGAGGAACCTAACGGGGCTTCCTGGGGCGCCACACCCTCGCGCCACCCCTAAGATCGCGGGCGTGAACACCGAGGTGATCGCCGCCATCATCGTCGCTGCCGGGTCCTCCACGCGGATGGGGGCGGACAAGATCTGGGCCGACCTCGGCGGGGCGCCCGTGCTGGCGTACTCGGTCGCCGCGCTGGCCGCGACGCCCGGGATCACGCACCTCGTGGTCGTCGCGCCGCGCGAGAAGCACGAGGCGATCGCCCTCCTGCCCTGCCCGGTACCGATCGCGACCGTAGAGGGCGGCACGCGACGCCAGGACTCGGTGGCGGCGGGCATCCGGGCGGTGCCGGACGCGGCGTGGTACCTCGTCCACGACGGGGCGAGGCCACTCGTGACGCCGGCCCTCGCGGCGCGGGTGCTCGACGCGGCCGGCACGCACGGCGCGGCGATCCCGGTCACGCCCGTCGTCGACACGATCAAGCGCGTGGACGGTCAGGGGCGCGTCCAGGAGACGCTGGACCGGTCGGAGCTACGCGCCGTGCAGACGCCGCAGGCGTTCCGCGGCGACCTCCTGCGGAGGGTCCACCTCGAACTTCCCGGCGATGTGACGGACGACGCCGCGATGCTGGAGGCGCTCGGCGTCCCGGTCGCGACCGTGGATGGCGACCGGGAGAACCTGAAGATCACGACGCCCTCGGACCTCGCGATTGCAGCGGCGCTCTTCGCCCAGCGCGTCGCCCAACGCGTCGCCGAGC
>JALOAM010000248.1 GCA_023228765.1 Dehalococcoidia bacterium | reverse complement strand
CACTGGCTACGCGTGGGCGGCGTCGGAGGACTACAACATCGTCACGACGGGCTGGCTGGTGGCGCTGCAGGCGATCACCCTCATCGACCTGTTCATCTTCCTGCCCCTGATGGGCGTCGGCCTCCGCCGGGTGCGCTACCTGGCGCTGTCCGCGAAGAAGCACGGCGCGATGACCGAGGAATTCCGGGAGGCGCTGGCGGACAATGTCCCGCTGGTCTTCGGTACGCTGATCGTGCTCTCGATCCCGGTGATGGTGTGGCTGCCGGTCTTCAAGCCGTTCTAGCGCCCACCTCGATCGGTCCGGTCTGGCTGCTCACTCGCCGTCGAGGAGGTTCCGATGCGCATCTTCATGGACACCGCCAACATCGATGAGATCCGGCGCGGCGCCGCCCTCGGCGTGGTCGACGGCGTCACCACGAACCCGACGCTCGTCGCGAAGGAGGGCGTCCAGTACCGCGACCGGATCATGGAGATCTGCGAGGTGGTGGACGGCCCCATCTCCGCCGAGTGCATCTCCACCGAGTACGACGCCCTCGTCGAGGAGGCCCGCCGCGTGGCGGCCTGGCATCCGAACGTGGTCGTGAAGATCCCGATGGGCGAGGTTGGCCTGCAGGCGATCAAGACGGTGAGCGCGGAGGGCATCCGCGTGAACACGACGCTCGTCTTCTCCGCGAACCAGGCGCTGCTTGCGGCAAAGGCAGGCGCTGCGTTCGTCTCGCCGTTCGTCGGGCGGCTGAACGATGCCGGCCACGACGGCATGGAGGTCATCCGCGAGATCGTCGCGGTCTTCGACACCTTCAACCTGCCGACTCAGGTCCTGGCCGCCAGCATCCGCAACCCGCGCGACGTGACCGAGGCGGCCCTGGCCGGCTCGCACGTCGCGACGCTGCCGCCGGCCGTGCTCTTCTCGATGATCCAGCACCCCCTGACCGACAAGGGCATCGAGATCTTCCTGAACGACGCGAAGAAGTACACGCCGGTCTAACGGCCGACGGTGAGCGTCCTCGTCCTCCCGCGGTGAGGGCCTCGGAGCGTGGTTGGCGCGCTCGGGCGTTCCACGGGGCTCTCACTTCGACGGGCTCAGTGCGAGCGGATGTTTTGCGACGCTCAAGCGTCGACTGCTCCGGCTCTGTGGCAGGTCTCCGGGGTGCAGGGCTTCGGGAGTGCTCAGATCTTCGGAGCGACCAGGTCTCGACGGAGTGGCGACGTACGCTCAGGCCTCCGAGGCGAGCGTCGCAACGAGGCGCTCGAAGGTGAGCCAGTCCTCGACGGACCTCGTCGCAGCGCAGCGCTCGAGGGAGGCGTTGTAGGGAGTGTGGAGCAGCGCGGGGACCATCGTGTCCGGGTGGTGCGTGAGCACCAGCGGCGTGTCGTCCAGGTGTACGTCGGTGCGATGTTCCTCCCACGCGGCGCGTTTCGTCTCCCAGCCGGTGTGGACGACGCGCACCCCTCCGAGGCCGCGACGGCGCAGCCACTCGCGGGCGAGCTCGATCTCCTCGTCCAGCCGCGCCGTGATCACCACCACGTCGTGGGAGGCCAGCAGTCGCTCCGTGACGTCGAGGGCGCCCGGGACCTCGGGTGTGTCGAGCATCGCCTCGGTGCGGTGGGTGGCGACGACCATCTGGTGGTAGCGCTCCTCGCCGAGGACCGGGAGCGCACCGGCGCGGCCCGTCTCGGCGATCGTCAGGTCGATGTCCCAGGTCGCCTTGATGTACGCCTGCTTCGCGAGCGCGATGTCCATCAGGGTCCCGTCGAAGTCGAGGCCGATCCGCATCGCTAGCCCTCGCGCGTCCCGTCGGCGGCTCGAGCGGCGGCCTCGACGTGCTGCGCGGCGACCTCGGGCGGGACGCCCTGCTCCAACTCGGCGACGAGGTCGGCGAACAGGTGCCACGACTCCACGGAGCGGACGTGCGCGAGGGGCTCCTCGTGCCGGTCGAACACGCTCCCCAGCAGCAGGGCGCTGGCGCAGGTGTGGTCCACGAAGTGGTCGAAGACGCGCGCGGTGTCATCGAGATGGACGCCCAGCTCGAGGTCGCTCGCGAACGTGTGCTTCGGCGCCCGGTTGGTGAACACGACGCGGTCAATCGGAATGTCGTGCTCACGCAGCCACGGTGCGACGAACTCGCACTCGTGCTCGTGCCGCGCGGTGAGGACGACGAGCTCGTGGCGCTCCGCCAGGGAGCGCGTGACCTCGATCGCGCCGGGCTTCACCGGTAGCGCGAGGCTGAGCTCCGTCTCCATGAGGTCAAGGATGAGGCGACGCCACTGCTCGCCGACATGGTCCGCGGGCGTGCGCCCGGACCGGTACACCTCGGCGAGGTCGAGGTCCCAGCGGCGCGCGGCCTCGGAGGTGAGCATGACGCCCCAGTCGGTGAGGGTGTCGTCGAAGTCGATGCCGATTCGCATGAGAGCAGGCTACCAGCGCTTCGTTATGTGGATGTGAGCACGCGTCTGATCAGCTGCTCCTGCCGTCGCGATCCTCGGAGCGGTTTTGCAAGTCGGGAGCACGTCTAGCGAGCGGTTTCATGCGGCGATCCACCTACGTTCCTTGAGGCGGTCGGCGGCAACCAAGGGGGAGTCTCATGGGCTTCACCACGGCTATCAGCCTCATGCTCATCGCGGCAGGCGCGATCTTGACGTGGGCCGTCACCGCCAGCGTCGAGGGCCTGAACATCCAGGCCGTCGGCGTCATCCTCATGGTGGTCGGGATCATCGGCCTCATGTTCGCGCTGCTGTTCCTCGCCTCGTTCGCGCCGTTCTCGCGCACCACGACCACGACGGGGCATCGCCATCACACCGACGAGGTGGTCCGCGATGTCTAGTCCCGGCTCATCGACACGCCTCGGGCGGAACACCCGTCCGAGGCGTCTGCTGCTCCCGGTGGTCCTCGTCTCGGCGCTGGTCGCCCTCGGCGCGGTCGCGTGCGAGGACGACGCCAGCGGTGGGGACGTGGACGGCGAGGGGGCCAGTACCGCGGTGATCGACCGCGAGGCGATGCTCGGCCAGCTCTCGCAGGTGCGCGACCTCTTCGCGGATCGCTCACCCCTCGACGGCGACGTGATCGGGGACGTGTCCTACGAGGACGGCGTGCTGAACGTGACCCTGGCCCAGGACTCCGCGAGCACGGCGACGGCCGACCGTTCGGGGCAGGCTGAGCAGATCTGCAACGACCTCGGCGACGCGATCCAGCTGGCGGACCTTCAGATCAACGTCCTCGGACCGGATGGCGACGAACTCGCCTCCTGCCAGTTCGGCCAGTGATCGGGGCCGGATGAGCGACGACCGGACGCCACCTTCATCACCGTCATCGGCGTCGCAGTCGTGGGTCGCGCGGGCTTCGGCGGATGCGCGACCCACGAGCAGCACGGAGGCATCGCGCCGTCCAGGCATGAGCCCGGCGACCGCGATCGTCTTCGAGGGCGTCACGCGTCGCTTCGGCGATCACGCTGCCGTGGACGACGTGTCGCTGCGCGTCGGGCAGGGCGAGCTGTTCGGGCTCGTGGGCCCCAGCGGTTGCGGCAAGACCACGCTCATCCGCCTGATCATGGGCCTCCTGCTCCCCGACGAAGGCGAGATCGCCGTCCGAGGGAAGTCGCCCGCCGCCTTCGAGGCGCGTGACCGGCAGGCGCTGGGC
>JALOAM010000121.1 GCA_023228765.1 Dehalococcoidia bacterium | reverse complement strand
TGGTTCGGTCCGGGCATCGCCTTCTTCGGCGGCGTCGTCTCCTTCCTCTCGCCCTGCGTGCTCCCCCTGGTGCCGGTCTACCTCGTGAACATCGGCGGCGAGGCCGTCCTCGGCACGTCCGAGGCGGGAGCGCGGGCGCGGGTGATCCGGAACGCTCTCGCGTTTGTCGTGGGGTTCACCCTCGTCTTCGCCTTCATCGGCGCGAGCGCCGGCTTCGCAGGCAGCCTCGTCACGGACCGCCTCGACCTCCTCACGCGGGTGGGTGGCGTGGTGCTGATGGTGCTGGGCATGCAGATGACGGGCCTCATCCACATCCCGTTCCTCGACCGGACGTACCAGCTTCCGGCGTGATCTCGGCCATCCTTCTCGCTTCTCGCCCTACCTCTGGCCCCCTCGCCCGCGAAGCGGGAGAGGGTTGGGGTGAGGGTCGCCTCCGCGAGTGCGGCCCTCAGCCAGAGGTCAGAGCAGACCCTCACCCCCGCCCTCTCCCGAAACCGGGAGAGGGGGTCGGAAAATCGGAGAGGGTCGTTAGGCAATGGAGGGCAGAGACGGGTCGGAGACCGCACGCCCTCCGAGGTAAACTCGACGGCATGGCTGATCCTGAGCCCGAAGGCATCGATCTGAACGCGATCCGGCAGGTGATCGAGACGGCGGATGTGTTCGTAGTGCGGTTCGCCCTCGTCGAGCACCGACTGATGGTGGACTTCCGGCCGGACTCGGAGGGCCACGTCTATATCAAGATCGTGCCGCCGGTCTCCTCGCCCGAGGAGCGCTACCGCTTCCTCCAGCGGGAGCGGCCGGGCCTCGCTCCACCAGACCAGATCACGGTGTTCCAGTGGCCGCGCTCGATCATCGTGCTGCGAGACTCCGGGTTGTGGGCCGTGATCGAGGAGCGCCTGGCGACGATCGTGGGGGAGCCCGGGCGGGCGCAGGCGACCGAGGCGTACCGCGAGGGCCGTCGCCTGGAGCGCGCGGACACGGCCGCCCTCATCCGCGGTGGCGAGGGCTACGAGACGATCTGGGAGCGCCGGAACTAGGCCCCTGCGTTCGGATCATTCGGAAGAACGTGAGCGGAGCCGATGCTACGCTCGCGCGCGTGAGCACGACGATCATCGACCTCCGTTCTGACACCGTCACGCGCCCGTCGCCTGAGATGCGGGAGGCGATGCACCGTGCCGAGGTCGGTGACGACCTCATGCGCGAGGACCCGACGGTCCGCGCGCTGGAGGAGGCCTCCGCCGAGGCGATGGGCAAAGAGGCCGGCCTTTTCGTCCCGTCCGGCACGATGGCGAACCTCGTCGCGCTGCTGACCCACTGCGGGCGCGGCGACGAGGCACTCGCGGGCTCCGAGTCCCACATCACGAACCACGAAGGCATGGGCGCCGTCGTCCTCGGCGGCCTCTCGATCCGGTCGGTCGCGAACGACGTGCGAGGCCGCATCGACCCCGCCGACGTCCGAGCGCGGATGCGCGTCGAGTGGCCTCGGACGGCGGTCGTCTGCCTGGAGAACACGCAGAACCGCTGCGGCGGCGCCGCCATCCTCGAGAGCGAGATGCGCGCCGTTGCCGACGTGGCACACGAGGGCGGCGCGCAGGTCCACCTGGACGGCGCGCGCATCTTCAACGCGGCCATCGCCCTCGAGACGGACGTGAAGTCCCTCGTCGCCTGCGCCGACACCGTCGACTTCTGCTTCTCGAAGGGCCTCGGCGCGCCGGTCGGTTCGGTGATCACGGGGCCACAAGAGTTCATCGACCGGGCCTGGTTCAACCGGCGGCTGGTAGGCGGATCGATGCGGCAGTCGGGCATCATCGCCGCGGCCGCCCTGTACGCCCTCCAGCACAATGTCGAACGCCTCGCCGAGGACCACGAGAAGGCGCAGCGCCTCGCCTCCGCCGTGGCGGAGATGCCGCACGTGGAGATGGATCCGGCGGGCACGGACAGCAACCTGGTGTTCTTCACCCTCGTCGGGGTCGACGGCAACGAGGTCCGCGCGCGGCTGAAGGAGGAGGGCGTGCTGTGCACCGGCACCCACCCCCAGCGCGTGCGGATGGCGTGCCACATGGACGTCTCCCGCGAGGACATCGACGAAGCGATCACGCGCATCGGGCGCGTCCTGGAAGCACTACCAGCCGCATGACCAACCGCCGCCTTCTCGTCCTCCTCGCGCTCGTCACGGGGCTCTTCCTCGCGAGCACCGCATGCACCTCGGAGAGTTCGAGTGCCGAGACCTCCGACATCTTCGAGGCGGCGCCTTGGCCGAGCGGCGAAGAGCTCCAGTACCGGGTACTGGACTCCGACGGCGACGTGATCGGCTCGGGCACCCTCAGCGCCGCCGCGGACGGCGGGCTCATCGCCCTGACGCAGGGATACGTCGAGTCCGAGACGCCCGAGGGTGCCACGCCGGTGACCGACGACGCCGTGGTGTGGGTGAATGCCTCCACGTTCCGTCCGGAGCGAGGTGAGCGCACGGTCACCTCGCGCGACGACGACGGCAAGGTCAACACGGAGCGCTGGTCCTGGACCTACGGCACGGACGAGGACGGTGACCCCACGGTTACCGTTGAGCACTTCGACTCCGAGGACGATGACGACCCGTCGACCAAGACGCTGCGCCTCCGCGACCACTACTACGACAACGAGTCCTCGCTCTGGCTCTGGCGCTCCGTGAACCTCGCGGAGGAGCACGAGGACTTCTACGTCTCCGTGAACGCGCTCGAGGCGAGCCAGCAGACCGTGAACCTGCGCGTGCCTCAGACGGAGACGGTCACCGTCCCCGCCGGGGAGTTCGAGGCGTACCGGCTGCTGTTCCGCAACGGCCGCTCCGTCCGCACCGCGTGGATCGAAGCAGCAGAGCCGCACCGCGTCCTGCGCTGGGACAACGGCTCGTCCATCCTTGAACTGCTGCCATAGGACTCCCTCCGAGGCGGCTCGTCCTACTCGAACACATCCGGCACGGTATTGCGGTCGGCATCCACCTCCTCCTCGGCGCGGAGACGCTGGTAGGCGCGGTTCCTCGTGCGGAGGATCACCGCCGCGAGGATCGCCGCGACGACGGAGCCCATCAGCACGCCGACCTTCACGTGATCGTCGTGCAGGCTGGAGGCTCCGAAAGCCAGGTCACCGATGAGCAACGAGACGGTGAAGCCGATCCCGGCGAGGAGCGACAATCCGAGTACCTCCGCCCAGGTCAGACCCGCATCAAGCTCGATGCGGGTCAGGCGCGTGAGCAGGTACGTCGCGCCGAAGATCCCCAGCGACTTCCCGGCCACCAGTCCGACGATCACTCCGATGGTCACTCGATCCGATAGGGCGCTGCTGAAGCCGCCCCAACCACCCAGCGTCACCCCGGCCGCGAGGAACGCGAAGACCGGGACGGCAACGCCGGCCGAGATCGGTCTGAGCAGGTGTTCGAGGTGCTCCGCCATCCCCGAGTGATCGGGCTCGCGGTGCCCCCCGCCGCGCCGGACCGGCACCGTGAAGCCGAGCAGCACGCCGGCGATCGTGGCGTGGATGCCCGACTCGTGCACGAGCAGCCAGGTGAGGACGGCCAGCGGCAGGAGCACCCACCACGTGCGGATACGCCGCTGCACCGCGATCGCGAAGAGGGCCAGCGGGACGAGTGCCGCGACCAGCGCCGGCAATTCAAGGTCACTGGTGTAGAAGACGGCGATGATGATGATCGCGAGGAGGTCATCGACCACCGCCAGCGTGAGCAAGAACGTCCGGAGCGCCGCCGGGAGGTGGGTGCCCACGATGGCGAGCACGGCCATCGCGAACGCGATGTCGGTCGCCGTCGGGATCGCCCAGCCGCGCAACGCCCCCTCGCCGCCGAGGTTCACTGCCACGTAGATCAGGGCTGGGACGACCATGCCCCCCATCGCGGCGAGGATCGGGAGGGCGGCCCGACGCGGCGATCGGAGATCGCCGGCCACGAACTCGCGCTTGAGCTCCAGCCCGACCACGAAGAAGAAGATCGCGAGCAGACCGTCCGCGGCCCAGGCGCCGAGCGACAGATTGAGGTGCAAGCGTTCCGGGCCGATCCGGAAGTCCCGGAGCGCATGGTATGCATCGGCGCCGGGTGAATTGGCCCAGATGAGGGCGATCACCGTGGCTGCGAGGACGATCGCTCCGCCGACGGTCTCCTTGCGAAGGATGGTGATGACGCGTGCGGTCTCGGACCAGGAACCGCGTCCGAGGACGGTCTCCCGAGGGGTCTCACTTGGCATTCGTGCTCCTGGAAGTCAGGGATCGGCAAGGACAACAGCCGACCAGACTTCCCGGCGCGCCAGATCTCAGGCTACCACCCCGGAGCTCCTCACATGATCGAGTCCGAGGGGCGGCTACTCGCCCCAGAGGCAGCCGCGGTCCGTGTCGCGGGCCTGCACCTCCGCCGCCATGATCTGCGAGCGGAACTGGCCGTCATCGGTCCACGCGTGGCCGTAGCCCTCCGCGACCAGTTGCTCGTCAATGAGCGTGCCGTCCGAGGCATAGACGTACCGCAGCTCGCGGCCAAACTGGTCCTGCAGGCGCGCGTCCGGGAGGAGTTGCACGTGCTCGCCCGCGAGCGCGGCAAGGCGGTCGGTGGCCTCCCGGTAGCAGGCGTCCCCGCGCTCGGGCGTGTCGACGCCATAGAGGCGGACGCGCAGCTCGGTTTGTGCGGAGCGCACGTCCAGGGTGTCGCCGTCCACGACACGCACCACCTCGACGGGGAGAGCGCCATCGATCGGGACGACCGTGGCGGTCGGGGTGCCGTCGTCCAACGGACCGTCGGAGATGAGGCCGGGGAGGAACGGCGAGGCGACAAGCAGCAGCACGAAGATGCCGGCGATGCTGATCGAGACGCGGTTCAGGTTCCGCCGGCGGATCCGCTCCGGCCCCAGGTCGATGTTCACATGGCGCCGGTTCGGAAAGCGGCGGCTCACCGGATGACCTCGGCGGTGGACTCCACGATGTGCGGCCGCATCTCTCCCCACTCAGCCCGCACGCCGTCGAGGGCGGTCCGGAACGCCTCGACATCCGCGGCATGGACGCACGCCACCCCGCCGGCGCGATAGCGGTCGCGCTCCTCGAACGTCGGTCCCGCGGCGACGAGGGCGGGGAGGGCCTCCAGCGAGGTGAGCACGTCCCGAACCTGCCATTCGAACGCCGTATCGGCGGTGCGGACGGCGAACGCCCAGAGGAGCGCGGGCGTCTCGGCAGGGTCGTCCGAGGACGGCGGCGGAGCCGCGGTCTCGACGCCGGCGCTCCACATGCCCGAGATGCTCGGTGCGAGACCCCGCATCACGAACTCCATGTGGGGCGGGGATGCCGCGAACGGCTCGAGGCTCGCGCGGCCGTCCAGCCACGTCGCGACGATCACCGACGGGCCGGTGTGCGCGACCAGCCCGGCGCGCGCGCCGGGTGCCTCCCGCAGCGCGCGCGCCCTCGCGAGGGTGGCAGCGGCGAGGTCGTCCGGGACTTCGGGCCGGAAGGACGCGGCGATGATGTGGACGACGTGCGCGGGTGTGTTCGCGTCAGGGTTCGCTCGGGTGTTCACCGGGGAGATGGTCGCGCAGGCGGGACCTCCGCGCGAGCCGGAGCCGGCGCAGCCGCCGAGGACGACGCCGGTCGCTTGCTCCGGTGCTGCGCGACCAGCAGCCCTTCGCCCTCCGGCAGGAGGCGGCCATCGGACATCTCGAGGACGCGGTCGACGTGCTCCATGACGAACGGATCGTGGGTGGCGGCGATCACGGTGACGCCGGCCTCGGCGACGTCACGCAGGAGGGCGAAGATCTGCGCGCCGGTCGTGGAGTCGAGCTCGCCGGTGGGCTCGTCTGCGATGACCAGCGCCGGCCGGTTCGCGAGCGCCCTCGCGACCGCGACGCGCTGCTGCTCGCCGCCCGACAGCTCGTAGGGCCGGTGGTGAGCGCGCTCAGTGAGGCCCACGAGCGCGAGGAGTTCCCTGGTGCGGTCGTGCCGGTCTCGCAGGCCTGCACCCGCGATGCGCAGCGCGAGGTCGATGTTCTCCTCCGCGGAGAGCAGCGGGAGCAGGCCGAAGGACTGGAAGACGAAGCCCACCTGGTGTCGCCGGAACTCGGTCATCTGGCGGTCGTTGAACCTCGAGACTTCCGCGCCGTCCACCAGGATGCGCCCCTCGTCGGGCTGGTCGAGGCCGGCGATGAGGTTGAGGAGGGTGGTCTTGCCCGAGCCGGAGCGCCCGACGATCGCCATGAACTCGCCTCGTCCGATGGTCAGCGAGACATCGTCCACCGCACGCACGCTGGTGCCGGCGCTGCTGAAGATCCGCGTGACGCCCTCGACCTCGATCATCGCTTCACGAGCCATCAGCGGGACTCCTTGCGGTCGCCGTCCGCGCCATCCTCGGGTCGTACTTCGACACGACCGTCGGCCATCGTGACCCGCGCCCTTCGGCCGATGTCGAGCTCGTCGAGGTACTCGCGGGGGATCTGGAGGCGGCCGGAACGGTCCACGACGGCGTACTCGTCCGCGGCGAACTGCTGGCCTCGGGCGAATGCGGCGCGACGCACGATCTCCGTGCTCGTGCGGCCATCCCGCATCGCCACGACGCGATCCACGCGGCGCGTGATCTCGCGGTCGTGGGTCACGATGACCACCGTGACGCCGGTGTCGCGGTTGAGGTCCGTCATCACGCGAAACACCTCGTCAGCGGTCGCTGAGTCGAGTTCGCCGGTGGGCTCGTCGGCGAGGAGCAGGGGCGGGTTGTTCGCCAGCGCGACGGCGATGGCGACGCGCTGCTGCTGGCCGCCCGACAGTTCCGTCGGGCGGCGGCGACGTTCCTCGATCAGCCCGACCTGCTCCAGGAGCTGCCGCGCGCGATCGCGGGCCTGCTTCGCCGACCGCCCGTCGAGGGCCATGGGGACGGTGACGTTCTCCTCCGCGGTGAGGTACGGGATCAGATTGCGGCCGGTCTGCTGCCAGACGAAGCCCACCTCGCGACGGCGGTACTCGACCAGGTCCTCGGCAGTGACCGTGAGCAGGTTGCGGTGGCCGACCGTGATCCGCCCCGCCGAGGGCTGATCGAGGCCGGCGAGGATGTTGAGCAGGGTGGACTTCCCGGAACCGGATGCGCCGACGATCGCCATCATCTCGCCGCGCGCGACGCGCAGGTCGAGGCCGCGGAGGGCGACGACCTCCAGCTCATCGCTCTTGTAGATCTTGAACAGGTCCTCGGCGTGGATGTACGGCGCATCCGGCCCCTCCGTGAGGGATGCGGATAGCGGGGCGGAGGGGCCGCTGCTGGTGCCGTTCGTCATGCTGCTACCTCAGCGCGGAGGATGTCAGGAGCGGGCATCAGGCGTCGCCGATCCTCAGCACGCGGTGGACCGCGAGGCGGAAGTAGAGGGCGACTACTCCAGCGATGGTACCGATAAACACCGCGCCGAGGATCGCCCACACGATCAGCACCTGCGTCCACGACACGCCGAGGATGAATGGCGGCACCACCTCGGCGCCGCGCTCGTCGGTGGCGAGGAAGCCCATCATGATCGCGCCGATGCGGAGCCCCACCAGCGTGCCGAGCCCCATCCCTGCCACGATCACAAACAAGTGCTCGAACATCACCACGGAGAAGATCTGGCCGCGTGAGAAGCCGAGGGTGCGGAGGATCGCGAACTCCAACCCGCGCTGCTGGGCGGTGAGGTAGGAGTAGACGACGAACCCGATCGCGGAGAGCAGCAGCACGGCGGCGAACGCGATCGCGAGGATGCCCGACCACCCCGCCGCGATCAGCGGGTCGTCCTGCTGGGCTGCCTCGATGCCTTCGCGGCTGACGACGTTGGCGAGGCCGGCCGCCTCGAGCGCGGCGACGGTGCCCTCGGGATCGTCGGACGCGAACCACGCTTCCTGGTACACGAGCGCGCGGTCCGGAGCGGCGACGTTGACCTGGGCGAAGAGCCGGGACGCGTCCACGAGCCCGAAGCCGCCGCTCCCGCCCCACGTCGGGAAGTAGTCGAGCACCCCGGCCAGCTCGGCCTGCATGAACCGCCCGAGGACGGACAGTGCGAACGTGTCACCCTCCTCCAGCTCGAGTTCCGCGGCCGTGTCGCGCGCGAGGTAGATGCTCATCACGCGGCTTTCGAGGGCGAGCCCCATCCCGCGCGCGCCGGGGGCGAACTCGGAGTCGAGCCACTCGTAGCGGAGCGAGGTGTCGAGTCCGGGCGGAGCGTCCTCGACGGGGCGAGCGGTGTCGTCCATCCCGCCGGCGCGGGTGCCCTGGATCACGGCGAACGCCGGATCGTCCAGCGAGGCGACGGTCGTCGCGTCGTCCCACGGCGCGTCGAGGACCTCCAGCGCCGCGATGCCTCGCGATGGCGGGGCCGGGGAGGGCGAGACCTGGAGCGGTCCCAGTTGCACGACGCCGCGCTGGGCCGCGATCCGGCCGGTTGGGTCGAAGAGCACCGCGACAAGCTCGAAGGGGCCCTGCGGCGGGTTCACGCCGACGCCGCTCTGCACGGCGGTCGAGTAGAAGCGCCACTCCTGCGCGTACTCGGCGGTCGGGGGCACGGAGGCGACGACGCGCTCGAAGGCTCGGCCGGTCGCATCGCGGAGCGCGACGACCACGTCGATGCGGCCCCGGGTGTCGGGGAACTTGAGCCACATCCCGATCTGCTGCGTGTCCGCCGGCAGCGCGGGGCCGGAGGGCGTCTCCGTGCGGTCTTCGGCGAGGTGTTCGGTCATCGTGCCCAGGGACTGCGGGGCGAAGTCATCGCGCACGAACGCCACGTCACCGAACGTCGAGGCGTCCACGGCCAGCACCGGGAACGTCTCCCGCAATCCCCGCGGGCGCGACACCGTCGCATCGACACGCGCCGCCAGCGCGGATGCCTCGGCGGGGACGGACTCGACGAGGGCGCGCGCGGCGCCGTCGCCACCGCCGACCTGTGCGGACGTGAACGAGGCGCGGACGTCCGCGCCCGCCTCGTACGCCGCACGGTCGACGTAGGACGCGCCGAGGGTGGCCGAGAAGGTGGCGCCGAACATGCCGACGCCGGTGGCGAACATGAGGAGCAGGATGAGGCGCGTGTAGTGCGAGGGCTGCCGCACCAGCGAGCGCATCCCCACGAGGATCGCGACACTCCGTGTCCAGCCGACGCCCCACGCGATCGCCCTCAACACGACCGGGAACAGCCTGAGGAACACGACGCCGACCGTGACCATGAACACCGCGGGAGTCGCGAGCAGGATCGGGTCGACCTGGGTCTCGCCGAACAGCGACTCGGTGAACAGCTCCTCCTGCTGGGAGAGCCGCCAGAACACGGCGGCCACCACGAGGACGAACGCGACATCGAGGTAGTAGCGCATCAGGAGCGGCGTGCGCCCTGGCCTCGCGGCGCCGCGCTTGAACTCGACCACGCTGTTCCGGGTGGCGCGCCATGCCGGGATCATCAGCGAGAGGAACGCGATCAGCGCGCCAACCCCGGCAAGGATGAACGCGGTCCGGCCGATGTAGACCGGCAGCAGGGCCCCTCCGGAGAGCTCGTCGAACGCGGGCGTCGGGCCGAGCAGGGAC
>JALOAM010000094.1 GCA_023228765.1 Dehalococcoidia bacterium | reverse complement strand
GCCGGCCGCGATCGGCGGCCCGATGAGTGCGGCCAGCGCGGCCAGGATCGTGCCCTCCACCCCGTAGATGCCGAGGAGCTGCAGCGTGGTGGCGCCTCGGCTTCGCATGGTGGCGATCTCGGCGGCCTGCCGCTCCACGAGCATCGTGGACACCATCACGAGGTAGTACGCGACGATCGCGCCGATCTGGAGCAGCAGCACGAGCAGGGGGATGCGCGTGAAGAACAGCTTCTCGTCGTAGGTCTGGAGGAGGCCCGGCAGCTGGGTCTCAAAGGACGTGCGGCCGTCCGTGGTGGTGAGCCGTGGCTGGAGGTTGCCGAGCCCGTTTGCGATCGGGAGCGCGTTCCGTGCGTCGAGCGCGTCCGGGTCGACTGCGTAGAGGTTCGAGTAGTCCGCGGAGACGGTGGGGACCGTTGCGCGGAAGCCGCCGAAGAACGTCTCTTCCGAGACCCACACGCGCAGCGTCTCCCATGAGCGTGCGCGGGCGTCGAGGCGTTCGTCGGTCAGGCCCCAGTAGCGCGACTCCGGGTCGAGCTCGCGCGCGATCCCGCTGACTCGGACGCGGATCGGGTCGAGGCCGGGTGCCCAGAACGGGTGGAGGTCGAACTCCTCGCCCACGGTCACCCCGAGCTGCTCGGCCGTACCTGCCCCCACGAGGACCTCGAGCGGGCCGTCCGGTGCGGCGCTGACGTCGGCAGGGTACGCACCCTCCGCCACCTCGACGTGCGACAGGAGGTCGGTCTTGAACAGGACGTTCGCGCGCCGCCGGTCAGAATCGGTGAGGTCGGGGGCCTCACCGGGGACGGTGGGGTAGAACGTCGCGCTCATGCCCTGCCGCGACGAGAGGTCGACGGCGCCCTGTGTCGCGTCGCCGATCGCGTTCGCCTGGCGCTCGCGGTTCGCCTCGTACGCGGCGATGTTCACCGGGCTGTTGCTCTGCAGGACGCGCACATCCAGGGTGCGCATGTCGCGCTGCCCGATCGCGTGCTGCAGGCCGAGGTCGCGGATCGCGTCGGAGTAGATCGCGGTGGCCGCGAGGATGGCGGCCGCGACCAGCGTTCCGGTGGCGACGGAAGACAGCAGCTTCCAGTTCCGGCGCATGCGTCGCACGGCGAGCCGAGGGAGCGAGCGAAGCCGGATCATCCGGCGCATGGTAATGAGTGCCATCACATCTGACACACACCTGCCGCATGAGTCCCGACGCTCGCGTGTCACGCCGTGATTGAGGGCGTGACAGGGCCCTTCCAGAGCGGTCAGACGGGCGGGATATACTCGGCGCGTGACGCCCTCGAAACAGCCTGCCGCCGACCCCACACCTCCGATCGTGCCGCCCGAGGAAGAGCAGCCGTTGCTCGTCATCCTCGACTCGCACGGGATCATCTTCCGGTCGTACTACGCGCTCCGGGACATCCTGCCGCCCACCCGGACGCAGGAGCCGATCTCCGCGGTCTACGGCTACGCGAACAGCCTGCTGACGGTGTTCAAAGAGCTGAAGCCGACGCACGTCATCGCGGCGTGGGACGCCTCGTCGTCCACGTTCCGCAAGGAGAAGGACGAGCGGTACAAGGCCACCCGCGACGCGACGCCGGACGACCTGGCGCCGCAGTTCGGGCGCATCCGCGAGATCCTGGACGCGTTCCGCATCCCCCTTGTCGAGAAGCCGGGGTACGAGGCGGACGACATCCTTGGGACGCTCGCCGAGCAGGCCTTCGAGCAAGGCGTGCCGGTGATCATCGTCACGCTCGACAACGACATGATTCAGCTGGTGCGGCCGGGCGTGAACGTCTACATGTACCGCCCGTACCAGAAGGACTACATCATGTACGACCTGGACGAGGTCCGGAGCCGCTTCGGCTTCGAGCCCGTCCAGATGGTGGAGTACAAGGCGCTGGTCGGAGACACGTCGGACAACATCCCCGGCGTGAAGGGCATCGGCGAGAAGGGCGCGAAGGCGCTCATCGACCAGTACGGCACCCTCGAGGTGATGATCGAGCACCTCGCCGAGGTGGAGCCGAAGCGCACGAGGACGGCGCTGGAGAACGGTGTCGACGACGCGATCCTCTCGAAGGAGCTCGCGACGATCATCCGCGAGGTCCCGGAGATCGAGCTCGACATGGAGGCGTCACGTCTCCGCGACTACGACCGGCAGGCCGTCCTCGATCTGTTCCACGAGCTGGAGTTCCGCTCGCTCATCACGCGCCTCCCGGAGTCCGATGGGCAGGAGGCCGAAGCGCCCTCCAACGCGCCGGAGGGCGACTACGCCACCATCACCACCCGTGACGCCCTCGACGCGCTGGTCGCGCGGATCCGCGAGGGCGGGCGGTTCGCGTACCAGGTGATCGCGGACTCATCGCACCCCGTGAGGGCGTCCCAGACGCTGGTCGGCATCGCGATCTCGTCCGCCGACTCGACTGCCTCGTACATCCCGTTCGGGCACCACGTGGAGGAGCAGGGCCGCCTGATGGCGGAGGAGTCGAGCGCTGGCGGCGAGCAGCTCTCACGCGACGAGGTGTTCGAGGTCCTCCGGCCGGTGTTCTCGGAGCCGGGCATCGAGCGCATCGCGCACGATACGAAGTTCAACATGCTCGCCCTCGGCATGGCTGACGCCTCGATGTGGCCGGCGACCGCCGACTTCGACACGCAGATCGCGGCCTACCTGACGGGCGACCAGAACATCTCCGTGCAGCGCCTTGCGTTCACGCGGCTGCGGAAAGACACGGTCGACCCGAAGTCGATCCTCGGCACGGCGTCGAAGGCGATCCCTTGGTCGCACGCCCCGATCGAGGATGTCGCGCGCTTCGCGTGCATCGAGGCGGACATGATCTTCCGCCTCGCGGAGCCACTCCGCGAGGAGCTGGAAGAGGCGTCGCTGCTCGAGGTCTTCCGCGACGTCGACCTGCCGCACGTGCCCGTGCTCGCCCGGATGGAGCAATACGGCATCGGGCTTGACCTCGATGTCCTCGCGCGGATGGACGAGGACCTCGTCGCGAAGATCGAGGCAGCCGAGCAGGCCTGCTACGACGCCGTCGGACACGAGATCAAGATCGGCTCACCCCAGGAGCTGTCGCACGTCCTCTTCGAGGAGATCGGCCTCCCGAAGACCCGCAAGACCAAGACCGGCTACACCACGGACGCGGACGCCCTCGAGCCGTTGCGGCTCGTACACCCGGTGGTGGAAGCGATCCTCCAGTGGCGCGAGCTGACGAAGATCAAGTCGACGTATGTGGACACGCTGCCGCACCAGGTGAACCCGGTGACGGGGCGCGTGCACACGGTGTTCAACCAGGTCACCGCTGCTACGGGCCGGCTGTCCTCCAACGACCCGAACCTGCAGAACATCCCCGTCCGCTCCGACGTGGGCCAGCTCGTGCGGCGCGCCTTCGTCGCGCGCGACTGTGGCGAGGACCCCGTGCTGCTCTCGGTGGACTACTCGCAGATCGAGTTGCGCGTGCTCGCCCACATCTCCGAGGACGAAGAACTGCGGAAGGCGTTCCTCGCGCGGAAGGACATCCACCGGGCGACGGCCGCGAACGTGTTCAAGAAGCCCGAGGCGGACGTCACCGCGGAGGACCGGCGCCGCGCGAAGGTGTTCAACTTCGGCGTCCTGTACGGCCTCACCGCCTTCGGCATGTCCACCCGCGAGGGCATCCCGCGCGATGAGGCCGAGGCGTTCATCCACGCGTACTTCGAGGCCTACCCGCGGGTGCAGGAGTGGCGCGAACGCACCGTCGAGGAGGCCCGCGAGCGCGGGTATGCAGAGACGCTGCTGGGGCGTCGTCGCTACATGCCGGACCTGAAGTCCAAGAACCGGGTCGTGCGGCAGGCGGCGGAACGCATCGCGATCAACATGCCCATCCAGGGCACGGCCTCGGACATCATCAAGCTCGCGATGAACCGGATCGATGTCGAGCTGGCGGAGCGGCAAGCGCAGGGCAAGCTGGCCCGGATGCTGCTCCAGGTCCACGACGAGCTGATCTTCGAATGCCCTCGGGCGGAGCTGGACGAGGTGCGCGAGGTCGCGCATCGCCTGATGCCCTCGATGGAGCTCGCCGTTCCCCTGGACCTGGACGAGAAGGTCGGCCGCTCCTGGGGCGAGATGGAGTAGCGCCGACCTCCCCGGAGGATGGCCCTCGCCGATGCCCGAACTTCCCGAGGTCGAGACGATCCGACGTGACCTGGTCCCGCTGCTGGTGGGGCGTGGCGTGACGCGCGTCGCCATCCACCCCGGCGGGGAGCGCCTCGCAGTCACGCACAGCCCTCGCGAGATGGAGGCTGAGCTCGCCGGCCGCCGCGTCGAGGAGATCGCGCGGCACGGGAAGTACCTGCTGCTCCGCCTGGACGACGGCCGGACGTGGGTGGTGCACCTGCGCATGACCGGCTCGCTGATGCACACCACCGACGAGGCGCCCGCACACCGCTTCGAGCGCGCCCGCATCGACCTCGACGACGGCACGAGCCTCCGGTTCAACGACCTTCGCAAGTTCGGCACCTGGCACCTCGTGGAGGAGGAGCGCGACGCCATGCCGCTCGCTGGCCCGGACGCGCTGTCCGAGGCATTCAGCCCTCGATGGTTGCGGGAGCGTCTGAAGGGACGCATCGCGCCGGTGAAGACGCTGCTGCTGGACCAGCGCGTCGCGGCCGGGGTGGGGAACATCTACGCCGACGAGGCGCTCTGGATCGCGAAGGTGCATCCCGCCACGGCTGCGGGACGCCTCGGTGCAGCGAGGGTGAACCGGCTCCACGCGGCCGTCCTGGAGACCCTCCACGACTCGCTGGGCGACCGGGGGTCCTCGTTCAGCGACTACCGCGACGGGCTGGGCGGGGAAGGGCTGCACCATGTGCGGGTGCACGTCTTCCGACGAGACGGGCAGCCCTGCGCGCGGTGCGGGACGACGATCGTCAAGACGAAAGTCGGGGGACGCGGTACTCACTTCTGCCCGCGTTGCCAGCGCATCTGAGAGCACGATGTGTCATACAGGCGTCACATGTGGTGTGTTGATGTTTTTGTTAGGTTTGGGTTTGTCAGGGTGCAGCCTTACATAAGTCCCTTGTTTGTGACGCAGGGGGCTTGGTAGGGTCGCTCCAGTCTTGAGCCGGACAACAGTCCGGCGGGCGGGTGGCGAGAGACTTCGCGCATGCTCTGGATGATCCTGGCGCTCGTCGCCCTGGCGACGTTCGGCTTGCTGTTTGTGGCCGTGTACTTCGCGGACGCCTTTACCGGCGGTCGGCGGACCCGCGTACAGGGCACTCCGGCCGACCTCGGGATGCGCTACGAAGAAGTCCAGTTCCTCACCGCCGACCGACTCACCCTCCGCGGATGGTTCCTCGAGTCTCCCGGCGCCCGGGCCACCGTCGTCCTGGTGCACGAGTCCGGCGCGACGCGCGCCGACCGTGACCGCGGGCTACTCCACCTCCAGCGTGACTACGTCCGCCGAGGGTTCTCCGTCTTCGCCTTCGACCTGCGCGCGCACGGCGAGTCCGGCGGCAAGCGCGACACGCTGGGCTGCCAGGAGCGCCTCGACGTGCAGGCGGCCGTCGCCTACGTGCGTCGCCGCTCCGGCCGCACGCCGATCCTCCTGCACGGCTTTGGCTACGGTGCCTCGCTGGCGATCGACGCGGTCGCCCGAGGGGTGGACGTGGCGGGGATCGTCGCGGACTCGCCGTTCGCGACGATGCGCTCCTTCCTGCGGGCGCGCCACCGGCACATCCCCGCGCCGGTGTTCCAGGCGTCGATCTGGATGGCGCGCCGACTGATGAAGTGCGACCCCAACGCCTTGAACCCCATCCAGTCGATCGAGAAGGTCCAGGTCCCGGTGCTGTTCGTGCACTCGCAGGTGGACGACGTCGTGCCGGCCTCGCACACCCTCAACCTCTCGGCCGCTTCCCTCGACCCGCGGATGCGGGTCTGGATCGTGGACGACCACATCGGCCACGGCACGGCGTACCTCGACCAGCCGGACGCCTACCTGCGCCGGTGCCTGCAGTTCGTCGACGAGGTAGTCCCGGCCCGCACGCTCTTCGCGGTACCCTCCGCCACGGTCAGCGAAGCCGTCTAGCCCGAGGGCGTCCCGCGCCTCCGTCGGATCTGCGATGGTCGTCCCTGACCTGGAACCGGGCGGCACTCCTTGTCGGCACTCCCTGAGAACCCCGCGTCCCGCCCTCGGCGGCGCGCTGCGCTGAACGACGCGATCACCGACGTCGCGGGCATCCTCGTCGGGCACTGGACCGACCGTGCCAACGCCACCGGCTGCACGGTGGTGCTGTGCCCGGAGGGCACCGTCGGCGGCGTCGACGTCCGAGGCGCCGCGCCGGGCACGAGGGAGACCGAGCTGCTCCGGCCGGGCAACCTGGTGGAGCGAGTGGACGCCATCCTCCTCGCGGGCGGCTCCGCATTCGGCCTCGATGCGGCGGGGGGCGTGATGCAATACCTGCTGACGCAGGGCCGAGGCTTCCCGTACGCCACCGGAGTCGTCCCCATCGTCCCCGGCGCGATCCTGTTCGACCTGGGCCTCAAGCGCGCCGCCTGGCCCGACGCCGACGCGGGCTACCGAGCCGCCGAGGCCGCACGTCGCGGACGTGTCAGTCAGGGATCAGTCGGGGCGGGCACGGGCGCGACCGTCGCGAAGATGGCCGGGATCGAACGGGCCTGGAAGGGCGGCATCGGAACGGCCTCCGAGCTGCTCGATACCGGGATCGTCGTCGGGGCGCTGGCCGCGGTGAACGCCGTCGGATCGATCCGAGACTCGCGTGCGGGCGCGGTGGTCGCCGCGCCGCGTGACGACGACGGCCAGCCGATGGATGTCGACCGCCTCCTGCGCCTCGGCCGAGGGCGACGGCAGGTCGAGGAAGACGTGGCGGAGCGCGGCGCAGAAGCCGTCTTCGCCGGCCCTGAGGGCGTCGAGTCGCCCTCGAACACCACGCTCGCCGTGGTGGCGACGAACGCGAAGCTGACGAAGGCGCAGGTCAACCGGATCGCCACCGTGGCGCACGATGGCTTCGCGCGCTCGATCTGGCCGGTCCACACGCGGGCCGACGGCGACGTGATCTTCGCCCTCGCCACGGGCGAGCAGGAGATCACCGACGATCAGTACCCCTCGATCGAGGCGATGTCCGCCCTGGCGGTCGAGCGCGCCGTGCTGGCGGGCGTGCGGGCGGCGAAGGGACTGGGTGGCGTACCCGGGCTGGCGGACGCACCTCGGAAGTCGCGGGGGGCGACTTCGTCACGCGGGGTCAAGCAGAAGTAATTCACGCCACCGTTAGCGACGTTGACGCGGAGTGTCACGTTCATATACTCCCCGTAACAGGCAGCCCGTCGACCCGTCGAGGCGGCGAGGCTTCTCCTCCGCACTCCACATGCGACTGGCGTCGATCGGTCGCGGAGACAGCGGAACGGGATGGACTCCTTCCGATGGCACGACCCGTGACCATCCTCGACCTGCAGAAGATGCGGGACGAGGGTCGGCCGATCACCATGGTGACGGCCTACGACTACCCGACCGCGAAAATGGCCGATGAGGCCGGCGTGGACCTCATCCTCGTCGGTGACACGCTGGGGATGGTGGTCCTCGGCTACGACTCGACGCTGCCGGTGACGGTGGAGGACATGATCCACCACGGCCGCGCCGTCGTCCGAGGCGCGAAACACGCCCATGTCGTGATCGACATGCCGTTCGGCTCCTACCAGGGTGGCTGGCGACAGGCGATGAAGAACGCCACCCGCATCATGAAGGAGACCGGCGCCGGCTCCGTGAAGCTGGAGGGCGGTCAGCGCTCCGCTGAGACGGTGCGACACCTCGTTGAGGCTGGGATCCCCGTGATGGGGCACATCGGCCTCACGCCGCAGTCGGTGAACCAGACCGGCGGGTTCAAGGTGCAGGGCAAGACCCCCCGCGACGCTGTCCACCTGATCAACGACGCGAAGGCCCTCGCGGACGCCGGCGCGTACGCGATCGTCCTCGAGCTGGTGCCCACGGCGCTGACGCACATGATCACGGCGCGGGTGAAGGTGCCGACCATCGGCATCGGCGCGGGGCCGTTCGCCTCCGGGCAGGTCCAGGTGTGGCACGACATCCTCGGGATGTACGACGACCTGAACCCGAAGCACGCGAGGAAGTTCGCGAACGCGGGCGAGGCGATCCGCGGTGCCGTCCGCGAGTACGTGGAGCAGGTGCGCGCGGGACAGTTCCCGACGGCGGCGGAATCGTTCTACATGGACGAGCGGGCGCTGGAGCTCATCCGTCGCATGACGCCGAGCGCGGACCAGGACATGAGCGAGGCGGCCCAGGTGCTCGCGGAGCTCGAGGAGATCCGCGCCGACAGCCAGCCGTAGCGGACGCTCGTCCGAAGCACCCATCGAGTACCTCGAGGAGCCGCCTGCAGCACAGGCGGCTCTCTCGTAGACTGCCGCAATCCTCGCTCTCGCATCAGGAGCCCCCATGCTGATCGCCCGCTCGGTGGAGGAGTGCCGCGAAGCCCGCGCGCAACTCGTAGGGACGGTCGGCCTTGTGCCGACGATGGGCGCGCTGCACGAGGGCCATCGGTCGCTGATGCGTCGCGCGCTCGCCGAGTGCGATCACGTCCTCGCGACGATCTTCGTGAACCCGACGCAGTTCGCCCCCGGCGAGGACTTCGCCGCCTACCCCCGCAGCGAGGAGGCCGACCTCGCGGCGTGCGAGGACGAAGGGGTCTCGCTCGTCTTCATCCCGCCCGTCGAGGAGATGTACCCGGAGGGCGCCTCGACCACGGTGAGCGTGGGCGAGCTCTCGACGATCCTCGAAGGGGCGTCACGGCCGGGTCATTTCGACGGCGTCGCCACGATCGTCACCAAGCTCTTCGCCGTTACCACGCCGACGCGCGGGTACTTCGGACAGAAGGACGCCCAGCAGCTCCTCGTGATCCGCCGCCTCGCCCGTGATCTCCTGCTGGGCGTCGAGGTCGTCGGCTGCCCGATCATCCGGGAGGAAAGCGGCCTCGCGATGTCCTCGCGGAACGCGTACCTCACCGACGAGGAGCGCGCGCAAGCCGCGGCGCTCTCGCGCGGGCTGAGGACGGCGGAGACGGGGTGGCTCGGCGGTCTGCGAGACGCCGCCACGCTGCGGCAGATGGTCCACGACGAGATCGCCGCGCAACCCCTCGCGCGGATCGACTACGTCTCCCTCGCGGACGAGGAGACCCTCGCGGAGTGCGACGGACGGGTCACGCGCGATGCGCTGCTCTCCGTGGCCGTGCGGTTCGGCAAGGCCCGCCTGATCGACAACGCCGTCCTGCGAGTGCCGCCAACCAGCCGGTAACCGCCTCGGTGCTCCGCCGGAGAAGTCTGACAAGCGCCGGTTGTACCCTGACGGTGACGGCCCCCGCTGGTAGGATGGCCGACACAAATCGCAGACCGCGATGATCAGTTTGTCGCCTTCTGTCCGTGTCGAAGTCCGTTCCAGAACCGGAGGTCACTGTTGTCCGGTCACTCCAAGTGGTCGTCGATCAAGCACAAGAAGGCTGCGACGGACGCCAAGAAGGGACAGCTGTTTACCAAGCTGGCCCGCGACATCACCATGGCAGCCCGCCAGGGTGACCCAGATCCCAACCTGAACGCCGGGCTGCGCCTCGCCATCCAGAAGGCGAAGCAGGCGAACATGCCCAACGACAACATCGACCGCGCCGTCAAGAAGGCCAGCGGCGGCGGCGATTCCGACAACCTCGAGGAAGTGACGTACGAGGGTTACGGCCCCGGCGGTACGGCGGTCATCGTGCAGGCGGTCACGGACAACCGGAACCGGACCGTCGCCGAGGTGCGACACGCCTTCTCCCGCGGTGGCGGCAACATGGCCGACTCCGGCGCGGTCTCGTGGCAGTTCGACCAGCGCGGCCTGATCACCGTGATCACCGGCGAGCGCGACCCGGAGGAGCTCGCCCTCGAGGCGATCGAGGCGGGCGCCGTCGACGTGGACCTCTCGGGTGGCGAGTCGATCGAGGTGGTCACGGAGGCCGCGGACCTGCACAAGGTACGCGAGGCGCTGGAGGCGGAAGGCCTCAGCGTGGACTCCGCGGAGCTGGCCCCCGTGCCGAAGTCCCGGATCACGCTGGAGGAGAAGGACGCTCATGCGGCGCTCCGTCTCTTCGAGCGGCTGGATGAGCTGGACGACGTCTCTCGCGTGTATTCGAACGCGGACTGGGACGAGGCAGTGCTGGAGGCGTACGCCGGCTAGGCTCCCCAGCTGCCGACGGACCTTCGCTTGGGCCCATCACCGCGGTTGAGCGAGGGACGGGACATGGACGGACGTAGCTCGGCGCTGCCGAGGCGAGTGTTGGGTGTTGACCCCGGACTGACGGTCTCTGGCTACTGCATCGTGGACGAGCGGGGCAGTGGCGGCACGCTGGTCCACGCGGGATCCCTGCGCACGAAGTCCGCTGAGCCGCGCGCGCAGCGCCTGCACCGCATCTTCGACCTCGTCACCGCGCTCATCGCCGAGTACCACCCGCACGAGGTGGCCATCGAGCAGCAGTTCGTGTCCGAGAACGTCCGCTCCGCGATGGCGGTCGGCGAGGCGCGCGCCTCGGCGATGGTCGCCGCTGCGGTGGCCGGTGTGCCGGTGTTCGAGTTCGCCCCCGCCGAGGTGAAGGAGTCCGTCGCCGGGTACGGCGGCGCGCCGAAGGAGCAGGTCGCGCAGATGGTCGCGATCCACCTCGGCATCACGGAGGTCCCCGGGCCGCTCGACGTCGCGGACGCTGGCGCGGTCGCGCTGACGCGGCTGGCCGCGGCCCGCCTCGAAGAGGCGATGGCCCGATGATCGCCGCGCTCCGCGGGCAGGTGACACACTACGATCCGGACACCGCGACCGCGTGGCTGGACGTGCAGGGGGTGTTCTACGAGGTGCGCGTCCCCGCCTTTGCCGGCGAGTGGTTCGCCGCGCGGGAGGACATCCAGGACGAGACGGTGGTCTACACCTACTACCACGTCTCGGAGCGCAATCCTCAGCCGCTGCTCGTCGCCTTCCAGCACCCGGCCGAGCGGGACTTCTTCCGCAAGTTCATCGAGGTCCCCGACGTGGGCCCGACGAAGGCTGTGCGCGCGCTGACGAAACCGGTCTCCGAGATCGCCCGCTGGGTCGAGGCGAGCGACACGAAGTCGCTCCAGTCGCTTCCTGGGATCGGGGCACGGCTCTCGCAGACGATCGTGGCGCGGCTCGCCGGCAAGCTGACGCAGGAGGCACTGCTCCGCACTGGGACCGAGGGCATCGAGACGCCCTCGACGGAGGCTCATACCGAAGACCTGCGCGAGGACGCGATCGAGGCGCTCGTGTCGCTCCAGTACTCGCGCCGGGACGCGGAGCGTGCTGTGGAGCAGGCTGTTGCCTCCGGTCGCGAGTTCGCGGCGCTGGAGGACCTGCTCCGCGCCATCCTCGAACACCAGGCGCCCACCGAGCCCCTCCCATGAGCACGCGCCGCCCGTGAGGTACTTCCTGCAGGGGCAGCTGGCGCTCGTCCTCGGCGGGCTCGTTGCTGCGGGGCTACTCGTGGCCGGGGGAGTATCGGAAGACTCGCCGTTCCCGCACGAGTTCCTCGGCATTGGTGATCAGTACTGGGCCTTCGCCTCGCTCGCGCTCACCGCTGGCCTCGGCACGCAGCTCGTGCTGAACAACCGGGCGGCCTTCCGTCGGGAGCGGAACCTCGTGCGGACGGCGGCACAACTGCGCGAGGTCTCCGCGGAGCTGGACCGCCTCGCGAGGACCGATGCCCTCACCGGGATCGCCAACCGACGCGCGTTCTTCGACATCCTCGGCGTCGAGTTCCGCCGATCGAGGCGCTACGGCCGCCAGCTCTCCGTGCTGATGCTGGACCTCGACCACTTCAAGGGTGTGAACGACCGCTGGGGTCACCCCTTCGGCGATGAGGTGCTGCGCCAGACCGCGGACATCATCGCAGCGAACGTCCGCGAGTCCGATGTCCTCGGGCGGTACGGGGGCGAGGAGTTCGCGCTCGCGCTGCCGGAGACGGAGGAGGCGTCCGCGCTCGCGGTGGGGGAGAAGCTCCGCGGGGCGCTGGAGGCGCACGAGTTCCGCACGGAGGAGCTGACGCCACCGGGTGAGCCGCCGGTCCGTCTCACCATCT
>JALOAM010000246.1 GCA_023228765.1 Dehalococcoidia bacterium | reverse complement strand
GAGGTCTTCGGCCACCGGGATGGTCACCACGTTCAGCGCGACGTGGAAGATGGCCCCGCACCAGGCCACGATGATCCACGATCGCTGCCGGTCGACCGCAAAGAGCGCGGTGCTCAGGAGCGTGTCCAGGCCGACGAGGGGGATGATGCCCGCCCAGATCATCACGACTGGAGTGGCTGCGCTGAACTCGGATCCGCCGATGAGGACGGTCAGGTCGTCCGCGAGCAGCACGATTCCGGTCGCCATCGGGAGGGCGACCAGGAGCAGCAGGTGGACGGCGCGCGCGAGGAGCGTCCGGACGTACTGGGGGTTGTTGGGGCCGGCGGCGGAGAGCGCCGGGAAGATCGTCCCGGTCAGGATGACGAAGACGAAGGAGGAGATGTTGGAGAGCCGGATCGCCAGGCCGTAGAAGCCCGCGCTCGTCGGCCCGCTCATCGCTGCGAGCATCAGGATGTCGACACCGCTGAGGATCAACAGCGCTCCATCCCACGCGAGGTAGGGGAAGCTGCCGAGGGCCATCTCGCGTAGGTGTGCCATCCGCACCCGGACGCGTCGGCCGAATCCGTGCCAGTAGTACCAGGCGGTCCCCACCGCGTTCACCACGGCGAGGGCCGCGGCGATGCCGACCACCTGGAGCAGCCCGTGTCCGGTGACGAGGAGGGCGACCGTGCCGAGCTGCGCGACGAGCGCCGCCAGCCCCTGCCCGATCGCGACGCGGCCGAGCGAGTAGTGCGCCTGGAGGACCGCGTTCGTCGCGAGCTTGATGAGGTCGAAGGCGGCCCCGATCAGGAGGATCGCCGTCGCACCCCTCAGGAGCGGGTCGTCGATCAGGAGGAAGGTTGTCGGCACGAGGATCGCGACGCCGAGCAGCCACGCGGCGAGGCGCAGCGTGAACGCCGTCAGGATGAGTTGCGGGGAGTCCTCGGGCGCTCGGGCGACCTCTTTGATGAGGTAGTTCGTCGTGCCGAGGGCAGCGAGCTGCAGGGTGAAGCCGGCCATCGTCCCGGCGGTGGTGAGCAGGCCGAAGTCGTTGCTCCCCAGGTAGCGGGTGGTGAAGAAGAGCCCGATGACCGCGACCAGCCACGTGCTCATCTGTGCGGAGAGCAACGCGGCGGCCATGCGCACCATGCGCGGCGCCTCGGACCTCAGGCGAGAGGTCGGGGGCTCGTCGGGGAGCAGCTCGGCCTCGATGGCCGTCCCGGAGGCCGGGAGGAGCTCAACCACGGTCGGTCAGCCGCTCGTCGTGGCGACCGATCGTGCCGGTTCCAGCGCTGTGAGGAGACTCCGGATCGGGTGTCACGGCTTGGCCGTGGGGACCAGGGAGTCCGCGATGCGGTTCTTGAGCATCGTGATCGTGGGCACCGGGGACGGGTTCACACCGTGCTCGATCGCCAGGTAGTAGGACACCCAGTCGCCGACGATGCACGCCTGCAACAGGATGCTGAGGGCGCTGTCTCCCGCGAACGGGAGGCGGGTCCACCTGACGGAGGTCTCCGACAGCAAGTCCTGGAGCACGTCCAGCCGAGCCCGGGATGCCCGAGGGCGAGAGAGGTCCTCGAGGAGGACGACATGGAACGGGGGCGTGTCACCCGCCGGCGCCAGGCGGATGCCCTCCACGATGTTGTGCAGGGCTTCCGGGACGACGCCGGCGAAGGCCCAGCGCTTGCCGTTCTCGTTGCACTGGTTCTGCCAGCGGACGGCCGCACCACCAAGGGAGGCGTCCGCGAGGATGACGGGGGTCGCGCCGCTCATCTGGAGCGCGAGCGCCCGCGCAGAGTTCTCGGCCAGCGGCCGGTCGGGGTGTTGTGGTCGGCTGCAGGCGTCGACCTCGTGCAGCGCACGCGTGACTTCGTCCTCGGTCACCCGGTAGATGCCGAGACGGTGCAGCACGCCGAGGAGGAGCATGAGTCCGTACCCGAGGGCGGAGCGGGGCTCGCCGTCGTAGTCATACCGGAGCACCGGGATGCCCTCGGCCTCCGCGCGCCGTCCAAGCTCGCCGCCTCGCGTGATCACCAGCTTCGGTGTCCGCAGCTTCAGCGACGCCTGGAAGGCCGTCAGGACCTCGTCGGTTTCGCCGGAGAAGGAGCAGAACACCTGCAGGGTGTCCGCGTCCATCGCCGGGAGGTCGGAGTCACGCACGACCTCGATCGGGCAGGTGGAGCGTTCCTGGACGATGCGGGCCGCCAGCTGGGCTCCGATCGCGGAGCCGCCCATCCCCATCACCACGACGCGAGAGACGCGCGCCGGGGTGGGGCCGCTCCAGCTGCTGCCGAGGGCCCACGCCTCCGCCGCCTGGCGCGGGAGGTCGGCGATGCGTCGCCACAGCCCGGAGGGGTCTAATGTTGCGAGGGTGACCTCGTCGAACACGGCCCGCTCGTGAGCGGTCCCCGGTACCGGCGTGGTCGCTTGCGCAACTCCGAGCATCATGGCGTCATCCCTTGCAATTCGTAGGGATCACGATGCCCTTGATCAGTTGATGCCGGGTTGAGCGGTTGAGGAGCGTCGGGTCAGGTCCCCACATAGGTGTCGTCTCGCGCCGCCCTAAGTGCTCAACGTTGCCACAACTCCGGGGACGTTTACTCCGCATATCAGAACCGCGACGCCATCACGATTTGGATGGCGGGCACGAGGATGAGGGGCGGCGACAGAGTGTCCGAGCAGAGTTCGACTACTACCGTCACTGGGTACGAACCTGCGCCCAGCGTGGTCCACCGCAGCGTGGACGGCTCGATCGTCCTGCTCGACCTGGATGATGGCATCTACTACACGCTGGAGGGCATCGGCTCCGACATGTGGAGCTACCTCTGCGCGGGCCTGGCCCCCGTCCAGATCGTGAACGCCCTCGTCGACGAGTACGAGGTGGAGCGGGCTACGGTGGAGGGCGACCTCGCCGAGTTGATCGAGCGGCTGGTCGCCGCGGGCCTGCTGCGCGCGCGCTAGTGGGCGCACTCTCGGACCACTTCCTGGCCGGCGTGGCGACGATCGAGGCCTCCACGAGCGTGGTGCTCATGGGCCGGCGCCGCGCCGCGCGGCTGGTCCAGGCCCGGAGTACGGAACGGCCGGCCACCGCCGAGGAGGTCCGCGCGAGCGGCGTCGATATGTGGCGATGTTGCCGGGCGGTCTCGCGAGCGGCGATCCTGCTGCCGTGGCGCGTCCCCTGCCTGCCGGCCGCGTTCGCGCTGTACCGCCTCCTCAAGTGGCGCGGGCTCGCCTCCAGCGTGCAGCTGGGTGCGACGAAGATCGATGGCGTGGTCGCCGCCCATGCGTGGGTGGTGTGCGGCGGGGTCAAGCTGGACCCCCTCGCGCCCGAAGATTCGTATGAGCCGCTCAGCGCCTCTCATGCGGAGGTACCCGTGAACGAAGGCCCCGCCCGTTGACCGCCTCTACCGACTCACCGATGACCTCCGAGCACTCACACGCCCATCCCGCCGGCGCCGAGCATGACGCCTACGACGCCTCGGTCGCGCTCTGGCTGCGCCGCGTCACCGCGGGCGAGACGCCCTCGGCCTCACTGGCGGACGCCGAGGCCCTCGCGAGCCTCCCGGCGGCAGCCGTCGCCGACACGGCGCATCGCCACCGCGTGGCGCCATGGGTGCGCGCCGCACTGACCGAGCACCAGGCCCGGATCCCCGCGGAGCACTGGGCGCGCCTCAGCGCCGCCGCCGAGCAGCACGTCAACCGCACC
>JALOAM010000245.1 GCA_023228765.1 Dehalococcoidia bacterium | reverse complement strand
AAACGAACGTCCTCGGGCGGACCGTGAAGATGCCGGGCGCGCCCTTCAAGCTCTCCGCGACGCCGTGGGTGCAGCGCCGCCCCGCCCCGTGCCTGGGCGAACACACCGCCGAGGTCCTCGCTGACTGGAAGGCCGCCCAGTGACCGATCACACCGTGAACGACGCGCCGCATGGACCGCTGGCCGGCATCCGCATCCTCACGCTGACGCAGGCGTGGTCCGGGACGTTCTCGACGGAGCTGCTCGGGCTCCTCGGCGCGGACGTGATCCAGATCGAGGCGCGCCGTCGCCCGGACACCTGGCGCGGCGGATACACGGGCGAGATCCCCGAGGCGATCCGCGACCCGCAGCGCCGCCAGCGGCGCTGGAATGTCAGCCCGCTCTACAACGCCGTGAACCTGAACAAGCGCGGCATCACGCTCGACCTCGGCGACCCGCGGGGCATGGAGTACTTCAAGCGCCTCGTCCCGCTCGCCGATGTGGTCGTGGACAACTTCAGCCCGCGCGTCATGGGGAACTGGGGCCTCGGGTTCGAGGCGCTGGAGGCCCTCCGGCCCGGGATCATCCAGGCCTCCCTCTCCGCGTATGGCGCCACCGGTCCCTACCGGAACGTCCCCGGCATCGGCGGCACGATCGAGCCGATGTCCGGCATGTCCGCGCTCCTCGGGTACAAGGGCGGACGCCCGATGAACTCGGGGGCGATGTATCCGGACCCGGTCGCGGGCTCCTACCTGACCGCCGCGATCCTCAGCGCCATCCGCCATCGCAACCAGACCGGCGAGGGCCAGTACATCGACCTCGGGATGATGGAGGCCAACGGGACCTTCATCGGCGACGCCACGGCGGAGTACTCGGCGAACGGCGATGTACGGCCGCGGCTGGGCAACCACCACCTGCAGTACGCCCCCCACAACATCTACGAGGCGCGCAACGCCGGGTGGATCGCCGTCGCGGCGGAGACGCCCGAGCAATGGGACGCCCTGAAGCGCGTCGCCTGCGTCCCCGAGCTGGAGGACGCCCGGTTCGCGACGAACGAGTCCCGCAAGGAGCACGAAGCCGAGCTCGACGCGCTCCTCGGCGGGTGGATCCGGCACCAGCACGCCGAGCCACTGGAGGCGCTCCTCCTCGCCGACGGCGTCCCGGCAGCGCGCGTGCGTGACCGCCTCGAGGTCCTCGCGGACGAGCAACTCGTCGCGCGCGGCTTCCCCGTCGAGGTCGACCACCCCGAGGCGGGGAAGCACACGATGGTGGGCGTGCCGTGGCACTTCGGCCGGACCCCCGCCGCGGTGGTGCGGCCGGCGCCGATGATGGGCCAGCACAGCCTGGAAGTGCTGCGTGAACTGTTCGGGACGACCGACGAGGAGTATGCAGAGCTCGTCGCAGAGAACGTCTCCGGGGACGAACCCCCGGAGTGACGGAGTAGCAGCAGAACGCCCGGTTCCCCCCGCCGGGTCGTATGGCGACGGAAGCCGTCCCACCCCTCCGGGGGCGGCTTCCGTCGCCGCACCTGAGGAGTGACCGATGACGACCTCTGACCCGCGAGTCACCTACCGCACGGAGCACGATGGACGCATCGCCGTGGTCAGCCTCAACCGTCCGCGGTACCGGAACGCCCTCAGCTTCCAGACGATGGACGAACTCGATGCGGCGTTCGCCCGCGCCGTCGAGGATGACGAGGTGCGCGTGATCGTGCTGCGGGGCGAGGGGCCGGTCTTCTCCGCAGGCCACGACCTCGGATCGCCGGACATGACGCCTCGGCAGCCGTCTGAGAACCGGACGCGCGCGATGTACGAGCGCACCTGGCAGCTCGATATCGCGCACTACCTGCGCTACCGCGAGATCCCGAAGCCGACCGTCGCCGCCGTCCACGGCGCCTGCCTCCTCGCGGGGTGGATGCTCGCCTCCTCCATGGACGTGGTCTTCGCCGCGGACCACACCGAGTTCCTCTTCTCGGACATCGAGTACTTCTCGATGCCGTGGGACATCGGGATGCGCACGACGAAGGCGATCGCCTTCGAAAACCGCTTCATGACGACCCAGGAGGTCGTGGACCTCGGCTTCGTCTACGAGGCCGTCCCCGCCGCAGATCTCGAGGACCGCGTGTTCGAATACGCGCGCCGGGTGGCGGAGCAGGACACGTTCCGCCTGAGGATGATGAAGCTCTCGCTCAACCAGATGCAGGACATGATGGGGTTCACCAACCACATCATCTCCCACCACACCGGGTGGGCCGTCAGCCGCTCCGGCAGCGGCACGCCCGATGTCGGCGAGGTGCAGGGCCGCGCGCATGGCATCGTCGCCCATGCGCGGACGGCCCCCCGGAACCCGAAGAGCTCCCGCCGAGGTGACAAGAAGTGACGCCCGCGGACGGTATCGCAGATGGCGCGCTGTCTGACCTTCGCATCCTCGACCTCTCGACGCGGCTCTCGGCGGCGTTCGCCGCGAAGCTGATGGGGGACCACGGCGCAGACGTGGCCCTCGTCGAGCCGTCCGAGGGCCACGTGCTCCGCATCGAGCCGCCCTTCCTCGACGACGTCGAGGGCATCGAGCGCTCGCTGCTCCACGCCTACGCGAACCAGAACAAGCGCTCGGTCGTCCTCGATGAGGGCGACCTGCGCCGCGACGACCTCATGCGGGCGGCGGACATCATCGTGGTGTCCGAGCCGGCCGAGGCCCGCCACGCCTCCGAGGTCGCACCCGGCGCGATCGTGCTGGCTGTGACGCCGTACGGCGTCGACACGGCGATGGCAGACTTCCCCGGCAACGACCTCACGACTGCGGCCGTCACCGGCTGGTCGCTCATCAATGGCGACCAGGGCGAACCACCCCTCCGCCCGACGCTGCACCAGTCGTACTACATGGCGGGCACGATGGCCTATGCGGGCACGGTCGCCGCCCTCGTCGAGCGCGACCGGAACGGCACGGGACAGATCGTCGATGTCTGCGAACTGGAGCCGCTGGTCTGGGTGGGCGCTCCCGGTGTCCTCGCCGCGGCCTACGGTGACCCGGCGAGCGGGATGCGGAACCGCCCCGGCGTCTTCCGCGGGCCGGTGGCCTCGCGCGACGGGCACCTCTCCGTCACGTTCAGCCGCCCGCACTTCTGGATCGAGGCGATGCGCGCCCTCGGGCTCGACGACCTCGCCGAAGATCCGCGCTACCTCGACCGGACCGTCCGCACCGCCGAGGCACCCGAGCTGCAGGAGCGCATCGAGGGGGCGCTGGCGCAGCGCGACAGCTGGGACCTGTTCGAGGACATGTCGCGCCGCCGCTGCACCGTCGGCGTGGTGATGACGATGAAGGACCTCGCGGAGAACGAGCACCTCGCCGTCCGCAACGCCTTCGCCGAGACGGTCATCGACGGGCGCGAGGTGAAGACACTGGCCTCACCGTGCGAGATGTCCGCGACGCCGTGGACGATGCGTTCCCCGGCGCCACGCCTCGGCGAACACACCGGCGAGGTCCTCGGCGAGTGGCTCGCAGACCGGGAGGTGGCGCGATGACCGGACCGCTGGAGGGCATCCGCATCATCACCTTCACGCAGGCGTGGGCCGGCACCTCCGCGACGGAGCTGCTCGGGTTCCTCGGCGCCGACGTGATCCAGATCGAGTCGCGCACGCACCCCGACGTGTGGCGGGGCGGATACGCCGGCCCGATCCCGCCCGGCGTCCGCGACGAGTCGAAGCAGCAGCGGAAGTGGAACGTCGCCTCAGCCTACA
>JALOAM010000036.1 GCA_023228765.1 Dehalococcoidia bacterium | reverse complement strand
GTACCGGCGCCGCGGGCGCGGCCGCTGGGCGGAGGTCGTGGGGCCCTCGGGCCTCCCGGCGGATCGCATGTTCCGTCGCCTCCGGCTCGTGGAGGCGTGCCGCGCCGATGTCGAGGCGATGAGCACGGAGACACGCGAGATGTTCGAGGCGTACGCCGCGGGGGTGAACGCCTACGTGGACGCCGGCCAACCCCTCCCGCCGGAGTTCGCCCTCACCGGGGTCGGGTGGGAACCGTGGACGCCCGAGGACTGCGTGATGGTGTTCAAGGTCCGCCACGCGATCATGGGCAAGCGCCTCACCAAGCTCGCCCGGCTGGAGTTCCTGCGCCGCGCCGGACCCCGGGCGTACGCGCTCCTCGAGGGCATCGAGCCCGCCGGGATCAACCTGATCCTCCCGCCCGGCGGCACGGCCGACCGCACATACGCCTCGACCGCCGAGGAGGTCCGCGCGATGGCCGCCGACCTCGGCACGCTCGGCAGCGACGAGGGCGGCTCGAACTCGTGGGTGGTGTCCGGAGCGCGCATGACGACGGGCAAGCCGGTCATCTGCAACGACTCGCACCGCCCGCTGGACGTACCGAACGTCTACTGGCAGGTCCACGTCTGGTGTCCCCAGTTCAACGTCGCCGGCGGCGCCTTCCCCGGTGTCCCCGCCTTCCCCCACTTCGGCTTCAACGGCGACCTTGCGTGGAACATCACCCACGGACAGGCCGACTACCAGGACCTCTGGTTCGAGGAGTTCGAACGCACCTCGGACGGCGCGCTGCGCTACCGCACCGAGGACGGCTGGGACGATGCCGAGGTCCGCGTCGAGACGATCGAGGTGCGCGGCGCCCCTTCCGAGGAGGTCGAGCTCGTGCGCACGCGGAACGGGGACATCGTGCACGGCGACCCGCGCTCGGGCGGCGCGATCGCCATGCGCTACACGGCGACGGACCGCCCGAACCGCCAGTGGGAGACGCTCCGCCCGATGCTGTTCGCGTCGACGGCGGGCGACCTCCACGAGACCCAGCGCGGGTGGGAGGAGCCCGTGAACGCGCTGCTCTCCGCAGACACCGAGGGCAACATCGGGTTCCTCTTCCGCGGGCGCATCCCCGTCCGCTCCACCTCGAAGGCGAGGGAGTTCCCGGTGGCGGGCTGGACGGGCGAGCACACGTGGACGGGCGACGTCCCGTTCGACGACCTCCCGCAGGCGATCAACCCGGCCGAGGGCTTCATCGGCACGGCGAACCAGCGCCCAACCGAGGCCACCGAGCCCTACCTCGCCCACGAGTTCACGACGCCGGGTCGCTCGACTCGGATCGCGGAGGCGCTCACCTCGAAGGCCACGTTCGCGCCGGAGGAGGTCATCCGCCTGCAGGCGGACACCACCTCGATCCGTGCGCGGGGCTGGGCGGAGTTCCTTGGACAGTGCGGCCCCTTCGAGGGCGTCGCGGAACGTGCGAGGGCGCTCCTCGCGGGATGGGACGGCAACGTCGCGGGCGACAGCGCGGAGGCGCTCCTGTACGCGTGCTTCCGGATCGCGGGCATGGAGCAGGTGTTCCGCCCGATCCTCGGCGAGGACGCCTGGGACTGGGCGATCAACGGCGGCAACGACCAGGGCCCGGCGACGCTCCTTCGGTGGTGGTACTACCTCGGCGAGGCGCTGCGGACGCCCTCAGGCGGCGAGGGCACCCCGGACGGCCGCCCGTGGGCCGAGGTCCTCCCGGGGATCCTCGAGGCAGCGTGGCAACGCGCCATCGAGCTCGGTGGGGAGGACGCCTCGGCGTGGCGGTGGGACACGGTGCATCGCACGGACGCGCAGCACACCCTCAGCGCGATGCTCCCCGGACTCGCGGAGGTGCTCGACCCCGAGCCGATCGCCGTCGGAGGCGACCACGACACGTTGCAGGTGTCCTCGTGGCGTGCGGTACCGGGGACGCAGTTCCGGCTGTCCAACCTCTCGGTCTACCGGCAGGTGGTGGACTTCGCCGCGCCGGAGGACGCCTCGTGGGTGATCCCGGGCGGTGCGTCCGCGATCCCCGGCAGCGGGCACGCCAACGACCAGCAGGAGCTGTGGCGCCTCAACCAGCGCGTCCCGATGCACCTCGCCCCGGACGCGGCACGGAAGGCGGCGATAACGACGCTGGAGCTGCGCCCGGCCTGACCGAACGCAGCCGCGCCGCCAACCGCGGACGCCGACCCCGTCCTACGAGACGGGGTCGGTCGCGATCACGCCCTTCTCGATCAGGGCCTCGACCTCGTCGAGGGCGAACCCGACCTTCGAGAGCACCTCGACGCTGTGTTCGCCCGGCTTCGCCGCGCCGGTCTTCGCGCCGCCCGGCGTGCGTGAGAGCTTCACGGGGGTGTTGGACACCTTGAGGGTGCCGCCGGTCCACGTGGGCAGCTCCACGATCATGTCGCGGGCCAGCACCTGCGGGTCACGCGCGGTGTCCTGGATGGTGTTCAGCGGGCCGATCAGGAAGTGCTCGCTCAGCAGGTCCAGCCACTCCTGCTTCGTCTTCCGGCGAAAGGCGTTGAACAGGATCGGCTCCAGGACCGCGTACTGCTTGGTGCGGTCGGCGTTCAGGACGAAGCGCTCATCCACCGCCAGCTCGGGCTCGCCGATCATCCCGCAGAACAACTGCCAGTTGTTGTCCTTCACCCCCGCCACCACGACCCAGCCGTCCGAGGCGGGGAACGCCTGGTGCGGCGTGCCGAGGGGATGCCTGAGCCCGGCGCGCTTCTGCACCTCGCCGGTCGCGAAGTGACGGATGATCGGGTTCTCCATGAGGGCGACCTGGCAGTCCAGCATCCCCACGTCGACGTGCTGCCCCTCGCCGCTCATGCCGCGCTCCACGAGGGCCGAGAGCACGCCGATCGCGGTGAACAACCCGCCTGCCATGTCGCCGATCGAGTAGCCCGCCCTCGACGGGAGCGGGTCGCTCTCGTGGCCAGTCGTGCTCATCAGGCCGCCCATGCCCTGCACGATGATGTCCACGGCGCCGCGGTTCCGGTACGGCCCGGTCTGCCCGAAGCCGGACGTCGACGCGTAGATGATCTTCGGGTTCACCTGCTTGAGGTCCTCGTACCCGAAGCCGAGCCGCTCCATGGTCCCCGGCGAGAAGTTCTCCGTGACCACGTCCGCCTGCTTCACGAGGCGGTGGACGATCTCCTTTGCCTCCGGCGCCTTGAGGTCGAGCATGATGCTCTTCTTGCCTCGGTTCACCGAGAAGAAGTACGTGCTGACGTCATGCACCCACGGCCCGTTGCCACGCCGCTTCTCGTTCTGGTGCGTGGTCTCGATCTTCCAGACCTCGGCCCCAAGGTCGGCGAGGACCATGACCCCGTACGGCCCCGCGAGGGCCCACGTGAAGTCGAGGACAGTGATCCCGCTGAGCGGTCCCTGCTTCGGTTCGGTGGTGGTGTCGGCCATGGGGGTGCTCCTCTGCTGCGGGTCGTTGCCCTCGGACGGTGGTTATAGCGCAAGGAAGCAGTCGTGGAGGAGGCCCTCACCCGGCCCCCTCTCCCGAACCGGGAGAGGGGAGTCGGATGCGAAAGGCGGAGCGAAAGCGCTACAGGACCGAGCGTCGAGGCGAGCATCCTCCCCACGCTCCGAGGCCGTCTACCTCCCGGTCACCCGCCGAGTCGCGTCGCGGAAGCGCGTCGTCTGCTCGTCGCTGCCGCGAAGCTGGTTATTGATCTCCGTCTCCTGGCGCACGGCGTCCATCTCGAGGCTCGCGAGGTCCACGACGCGCTTCGCGTTCTGGACCGCGGCCGCCGAATGTCCGGCGATCGTCTGCGCCATCTCGAGGGCAGCCTCGACCACGCTACCCGGCTCGCGCAGCGGGGAACTCACGAGGCCGGCGGCGCGGGCTTCCTCGGCGTCGAAGACGCGGGCGGTGAACAACCACTCCTTCGCGGTGGAGGCACCCACGAGGCGCGGGAGCATCGAGGCGCCGACGACCAGGCCGTACTCCGCGCCCGGGGAGCGGAACGTGGCGTTCGAGGAGGCGAGGCGAATGTCGCAGACCAGCGCGAGGCGGAGGCCGCCGCCGTAGCAGTAGCCGTTGATGGCGGCGATCACGGGCAGCGGGCTCCGGGCGATCTCGGTCGTGCCGTTCTTGCGCTCCTCCTTCGGCGGGAGTGGCCCCATCGCGTCCAGGCCGGTCATCTCCGCCATGTCGCCGCCGGAGCAGAACGACTTCTCACCGGCACCGGTCAGCACGATCACCTTCACGCCCTCCTCGGGCGCGCGGGCGACGGCATCGCCGAGCCAGTGGTGGATGGAGGCGTTGAGGGCGTTGTGCTTCTCAGGGCGGTTCAGGGTGAGCAACAGGACATCGCCGATCCGCTCCTTGAGCAGGACGGGGGCGATCTCGGTGGTCTCCGCGGTCATGGGGTGGCCTCCTCGGGCGGTGGTTAGTCCTCGATCGCCTGGTAGGTGGCGATCCGGAGCTCGCGGCGGATGGGGTAGGAGGAGGACGGTAGCAACTGCGTGAGGAACACGAGAGCCAGGTCCTCCTCCGGGTTCACAAAGAAGGCGGTGGAAGCGGCCCCGCCCCAGTACGCCTCGCCCGGGGTGCCGAGCACCTGCGCCCGCGTCGGGTCGAGGAGCACCGCGAAGCCGAGGCCGAACCCGATGCCCTCCATGGTGGTCTCGCCGAACTGCGGCTGGCCCATCGAGGCGAGGTCGCCGTCCCCGGGGATGTGGTTCATCTGCATGAACTCCACCGTCCGCGGCCCCAGGATGCGTTCGCCCTCCAGCGTGCCGCCATTCAACAGCATGCGGCAGAACCGCATGTAGTCCGCGGCGGTGGTCACAAGACCACCCGCACCTGAGAGGTACGGCCGCGGGCCGCGGTACGGGCTCGTCGCGGGTGCGTCCTGGAGCGAGTACCGCTTCCCGGTCTCCTCCCGCACGGAGGCACGCTCGTCGCGCTTGTAGCAGGCTGCGAACCGCTCGAGGTCCTCGGACGGGACGGTGAAGCCAGTGTCGACCATGCCGAGCGGGGCGAGGATGTGGTCTTCGAGGTAGCCGTCCAGCGTCTGGCCGGAGAGGACCTCGCAGAGGTAGCCGACGATGTCCGTGGACATCCCGTAGTTCCACTCGGAACCCGGGTCGCAGTAGAGCGGGATCTGCCCGAGGCGCTTCACCATCTCGGACAGCGGGAACTCCGTGTCCGGCCCGACGAACCCGGCCCGGCCGTAGAGGTCCGAGACCGGGCTGCCGCTCCCGCGCTGTACGAGGCCGCTCGTGTGCATCAGCACGTCGCGGATGGTCATCGGACGGGCGGGCGGCCTCGTCTCGGGGGCGTCGGCGGTGCCGCCGACCATCACCTGCAGGTCGGCGAGCTCCGGGATGTATGCGGCGACCGGATCGTCGAGCTGGAACAGCGCCTGCTCGTACAACTGCATGAGGGCGACCGAGGCGATCGGCTTCGTCATCGAGTACGCCCGCACGATGGCGTCCGGGCGCATCGCCTTGCCGGCCTCGTCGTCCATGTTCCCGTAGGTCTGGAAGTGCACCACCTGGTCGTGCCGCGCCACCATCGTGATCGCGCCGGGGTACTTCCCGTCGTCGATGTAGCGCTGGACGACGCGCTCGATGTTCTCGAGGGCGCGCGAGGACATCCCCACGTCCTCCGGTGACGCCTCGACGAGTGGGTTCGTGGTCGTGGTCACGTGAAGCCTCCTCGGATCCGGCTCTGCCCCCTCGCCCGGCTCGGGGAAGAGGGTTGGGGTGAGGGTCTGCTCCGCCCCCGGCACCCCGCGCGGCATGGTACGCCTCGACGAGGGGCGCAGAGGGCAGCCCGCAGCGTGATTCCGAGCGTTATCCTCGGCGCGACTTGAGGGACAAACACTCGTGGGGCGAGGGGGATCGCAATGCTGGAGGGACGCACGGCGCTCGTGACGGGCGCAGCGAAGGGCATCGGACGGGCGGTGGCGCTCCGCCTCGCGAGCGAGGGCGCGGACGTCGCGATCAACTACCGCGGGTCGGAGGAACAGGCGCGCTCCCTCGTCGCGGAGATCGAAGGCATGGGGCGCCGCAGCAAGGCGTACCAGGCGGACGTCGCCGACTACGCCGCCGTGGACCGCATGGTCGAGGCGCTCGTCGCGGACTTCGGGCAGGTCGACATCCTCGTGAACAACGCCGGCATCGGCAGTAGCGGCATCGGCCGCCCGACGATCACCGAGTCCACGCAGGAGCAGGTGGACCTGCTGATGGGCGCGAACCTCCTCGGACCGATCCACCTGTGCCGTCGCCTGGTGCCGCACATGCGGAACGCCGAGCGCAGCGACATCGTGGTCATCTCCTCGATCGCCGCGCAGAACCACGGGCCGCGCATGGGCCTCTACAGCATGACGAAAGCCGGCATCGAGTCCCTCGCGTACACCCTCGCGAAGGAGGAGCGCGAGCACGGGATGCGCGTGAACGTCGTCGCACCGGGCCTCGTGGAGACGGACATGGGGCGCAACCTGGTCCGCCAGCTCCCCGGCCCGGACGACATGCGCGAGCGCGACAAGACCGCCCCCTTCGGCTTCGTCTGCCAGCCGGAGGACATCGCCGCCGCGGTCTCCTACCTCGTCTCGAACGAGGCGCGTTACGTCACCAACCAGCGCATCACCGTCAACGGCGGCGGCTTCTGATGCTCACCGTCCACGTGAACGGCGAGGAACGCGACACGCCAAGGGCCGAGCGCAACCTGCTCTCCTACCTCCGCTTCGACCTCGGCCTGACGGGCGCGAAGTACGGCTGTGGCGAGGGCCTCTGCGGCGCCTGCACCGTGCTCGTGGACGGGCAGCCGTTGCGCTCCTGCATGACCACCGTCGGCGCGGTCGCCGGCGGTGACATCACCACCATCGAGGGCCTCTCCTCCGGCGAAACATTCGAGGACCTCCACCCGGTACAGCAGGCGTTCGTGGACGAGCAGGCCATGCAGTGCGGCTACTGCATCCCGGGCTTCGTGATGGGCACCGTCGGGCTCCTCAACCGTGAGTCGTCGCCCTCCACGGCGCAGATCCGCGAGGCCCTCGCGGAGCACATGTGCCGCTGCGGCACCTACCAGCGCATTGAGCGCGCGGTAGAGCGAGCTGCGCAGATGCGGAGCGGGGGCGCCTCGTGACCCTCAGCATCGTCGGGGACGTACAGGTCGGGTTCCCCGCCGTCCGCACGGGGTACGGCCAGCAGACGTACGGGAACACCTCGCCCCAGGTGGAGCGGTACACGTGGCTCACCGTCGGTGATGACGGGCGGGTGACGCTGTTCGCCGGCAAGGTCGAGTACGGCCAGAACATCCGCACCGGCCTCGCCGTCGAGGTCGCCGACGAGTTACGCGTCGGCCTTGATGACGTCGACGTCGTCCTCGGCGACACGGACCGCGTGCCGTGGGACATGGGGACGTTCGGCAGCCAGAGCACCGCGCGCGTGGGGTGGCAGCTCCGCAAGGCCGCCGCCACCGCGCGCGAGACGCTGATCGCCCTCGGGGCGGACCACCTCGACCTCCCCGCCTCCGACCTCGAGGCGCGCGACGGGCGCGTGATCTCGAAGCACGACCCGGCACGAGGCGTCGACTACGCCGCGCTGCTGGAGGGCGACCCGCGCGTCGAGGAGATCGCGGAGCGCCCGGCCGTGACGCCCTCGGGCGAGTGGTCCGTGATGGGCCAGACGCACCGCCGCCGCCTCGATGGCCTTGACCGCGTGACGGGACGTGCGAAGTACTCGCAGGACATCCAGCCGGAGGGCATGCTCTTCGCCACCGTGGTCCGTCCGCCCGCGTACGGCGGTCGCGCCCGCTCCGTCGACCCCGCTCCCGCCGAGGCCCTCCCGAGCGTGGTCTCCGTCGTGCGGGAGGACGGCCTCATCGCAGTCCTCGCGGAGGACGACGAAGCCGCCGCGCTCGGGGCGCGGATGGTGCAGGTGGACTGGGAGATCCCCAGCGGCCAGCCCTCGCGCTGGGACATGCCGGCACATCTCGTCGAGAGCGGCACCGAGCCCTACCCGATGCACGAGGCCGGCGACCTCGACGAGGGCTTCCGGCAGGCCGACCACATCCTCGAGTCGACCTACTACCTCCCGTACATCGCCCCCGCGCCCATGGAACCGCGCGCCACCGTCGCGCAGTGGGAGGGCGACCGCCTCACGGTCTGGGCGGGCACGCAGCGTCCCTTCGGGCTGAGGCAGGAACTCGCCTCGATCTTTGGGATCGATGAGTCCGCCGTCCACGTGATCGCGCCCGAGATCGGCGGTGGGTTCGGCGCGAAGTCCCCGTACGCCCTCGCGCACGACGCGGCACGCCTCGCGAGGATCGCGGGCCGCCCGGTGCGGATCGCGTTCACACGCGCCGAGGAGATGATGTGGTCGAACTTCCGGCCCTCGGCGCTGATCCAGATCAAGAGCGGGTTCACCTCGGACGGCCGCCTCGTGGCGTGGCAGTCGGACGCGTACCACTCGGGTGAGCGCGTGATGATCGGCCGGCGCGGCGCGGAGACGCCATACGACGCCGGCAACGTCCGCTCGCTCGTCTACCGCTCCGACAGCCCATTGCCCTCGGGATCCTATCGCTCGCTCGGCGCGGCGGTGAACCACTTCGCCCGCGAGGTCCACATGGACGAGATCGCGGAGGCGGTCGGCAAGGACCCCGTGGAGCTGCGGCTCCACAACCTCTCGGAGCCGCGCTTCCGCCGCGTCCTGGAACAGGCCGCCGAGGAGTTCGGCTGGTCCGGCCCCCACCCCGCCGAGGGCCGGGGCGCCGGGATCGCCCTCGGCATCGACGTCGGCTCGTACGTCGCGACGGCGGTCGAGGTGTCAGTCGCAGGGCGCGAGGTGCGCGTGCATCGCGTGGGCGCGGCGCTGGACTGCGGCCAGGTCGTGAACCCGGAGGGCGCCCTGAACCAGATGGAGGGCTCGATCGTCATGGGCCTCGGCGGCGCGCTGTTCGAGGCGTCCGACTTCCAGGACGGCCGGCTGCTGAACGCGAGCTTCGCCCGCTACCGCGTCCCGAGGATCACCGACGCGCCGAGGATCGACGTCCGCCTGATCGGCGACCCGGAGACGCCCTCCACGGGCGCGGGCGAGCCCGGCATCGTCCCGATCGGCGCCGCGATCTCAGGCGCAGTGTTCGCCGCGACCGGCGTCCGTCATCGCGAACTGCCAATCCTCCGCCACCTGTAAGCGCGATGCCCGAGGGCTACGACCTCGGCGGCAGCTCGGGCGAACCGGCGGGCGGTTCCACCTCGAATGCGTTGAGGGTGTAGCCGACGATCGCGTAGTAGCCGAGCAGGCCGGTCAGGTCGACGACACCCTGCTCGCCGAGGTGGCTGCGCGCCGCCTCGAACGTCGCGTCCGAGACGCGGTGCGTCGGGCCGAGGAGCTCGCGGACATACGCCACGATCGAGGACTCCTCCGACGAGATCGCGCTGAGGTCGCCGGCGTTCGCGATGACCTCGATCGTCGGGGCGGGAACGCCGGCCTCGGTGCCGATACGGACGTGGGACGCCCACATCACGTTGGCATCCATCTCCCGCGCGATGGCCAGGACGGCTGTCTCCGTCTGCGCGCGAGAGAGCACCGAGTTCCAGCGCGTGTACTCGCCGAGGACCGCCGCGCGGTGTGCCAGCTCGGGGCTGTGGAGCAGGATGCCGTACGGCCCGGAGACGGTGCCCTGTCGCGCCGCCGCCACGCGGTCGTACGCCTCCAGCAGTGGCTCGGGCACGTCGTCACGCTTAGTGAGGTTGGGGAGTCGCGGCATCAGAACCCCGCCTTCTTGTCGATGATGCCCTCCAGCGGCTGGCCCTCGCGGAAGCGGGCGATGTTGCGGCAGAACCGGTCGAGGTTGCGCCCAAGACGGAGCTGGCTCGCGCCTGCCGTGTGCGGTGTCATCACCACGTTCGGCGTCGTCCACAGCGGGTGGTCCGCGGGGAGGGGTTCCTCGTGCGCCACGTCGAGGCCGGCGCCCCCGAGCTGCCCGGAGGTCACCGCCCGCACGAGGGCGTCCGGGTCGCAGATCTCGCCGCGCGTGACGTTCACGAAGATGGCACCGCGCTTGAACTGCGCGAACCGCACATCGTCGAACATGCGGTCCGTCGTCGGCGTCAGCGGCAAGCCGGAGGCGACGACATCGGACTGTCCGAGGAGCTCCTCGAGCCGGTCTGGGCCCCAGACCTCGGCGACGTGGGGCGAGTTCGGCACCGGGTAGGCGTCCACCGCCAGGCAGCGCATATCGAACCCGGCGGCTCGCTGCGCGATGGCGCGGCCCGTTCCGCCGAACCCGACGATCCCCATCGTCAGGCCTTCCAGCTCGAACTCCTCCATGCGGTACCCGACGCGCTTCTCCCATGATGTCGGTCCGTCGAGGACGGCGACTGCGATCCGCCGCGTGATCGCGAGGAGCAGCCCGAAGGCGGTCTCCGCGAGGTGGCTCCCCACGAGCCCTTTATCCCCCGAGAGCACCACCGAGGAGCCGAGCATCTCCGGGAACAGGTACGCGTCCGCGCCCGCCGTGGTCGCATGCACCCACTTCAGCCGCGAAGCCCGCGCGAGGAGTGGCGCATCGATACGCCCGAGGAGGACATCCGCGTCCGCGATCGCCTCGTACGCCTCGCCGGGCGACTCCGCGATGGTCACGGTGGACTCCGGCCCGGCGGCGTCCTGGATCCGCGCGAGGACGTCCGCGTCCGGCTTCGGCATCTGCAACGTGGGGACCAGGAGGATGTTCAGTGCTTCCATTCTCGGGAGCATAAGGGGTCGTCCAACCGGCTACTGTTCCGGCACCGCACCGTTCGCCCTCCCGCAATAGTCACTGAGGAAGCACCGATGTTGACCGCACCCGCCACCTTCGAGGATCTGAGCGAAGCCGCCCGCGACGCCCTCCGAGGCGCGATCGACCTCCATGTCCACGCCGGTCCGGACCCGTATGCCGAGCGGAAGCTGGACGCGCGCGGGCTGGTCGACGACTACGCGAGCGCCGGGCTGGCGGGCTTTGTCCTCAAGAGCCACGAGTACCCCACGCAGCCGCTCGCCTGGGCGCTGAACGAGGAGTTCGAGGGCTCCCGCGGCATCCACGTCACCGGTGCGCTCGCCCTCGACCACGCGGTCGGGGGCCTCAACCCGGACGCGCTGGAGGTAGCCCTGCGGCTCGGAACGCGCGTGATCTGGGGGCCGACGTTCGACACCGCCTGGTCGCGCGAGCGCTTCGGACGCTGGAACAGCAAGACGCCGGCCCTCACGCTCCTCGACGCCGGCGGCGGCCTCGTCAACGTGTTCGAGGTGCTCCTCGACCTGATCGCTGAGCACGACGCGACACTCTGCACGGGTCACGCCTCCCCCGACGAGACGCTCGCCCTCGTCCGCGCCGCGCGGGGGCGCTCGATCCGGACGGTGGTGACGCACGCCACCTCGTTCTTCATCCCGCTCGAGGTACAGCAGGCGTGCGCGGACCTCGGCGCGCTCGTGGAGCAGTGCGGCAACCCGATCTACCGCGACGGCGGCGAGGCGATCCGCGACCTGATGCTCCACGAGGTGCGCGAACTCGGCCCGGAGCACGTCGTGCTCTCCACGGACCTCGGCCAGGCGACGAACCCACTGCCCTCGATCGGCTACGGGTACTGGCTCCAGCAGTTCCTCGAGGGTAGCTTCACCGCCGAGGAGATGCGGCGCATGGTGCAGGAGAACCCGCGCGCAGCGCTGGGTATCTAGCGGGGCACTAGTAGAGTCGCGCCGCCGCCGCTTCCAGCTCCCGGCGCTCGCCATCCTCCATCGGCTCGTACGAGGTGGCCGTCGCGATGTTCGCGTGAATACGCGAGGGGTACCTCGCACCGGGGATCGCGACGGAGACGCCGGGGTTGGAGAGCACGTAGCGGAGCAGGTTCGCCGGGGTGAGGATCCCCGCAACGCCCTCGTCGATCTTGCCCCGCATCACGCTCGTCCGCCCCGACCCACCGAGGGGCCGCATCACGATCACGCCGACATCATGCTCCGCGGCCAGTTCGATCATCGGCGCGGTCTCGGTGAAGAACGCCGAGTACTCCAGCATCACCGCGTCGAACTCGCCGGACGTGATCAGGTCGCGCAGCAACTCCGTGTTGTGGCACGACACGCCGATGTGCCCGATCAGCTCGCGGTACTGGGCGACCTTTAGGCCCTCCAGCGCCCCGTCCTCGCCTCGGACCTCTGCCCACGCCTCCGGCGTGGAGATGTCGTGCAGCTGGTACACGGCGATCTGCGGCACGCCGAGGAAGGAGAGCCCTCGGTCGATGTCGCGCTGCGCGCCCGCCGCGGTGTGGCTGAACGTCTTGCTCTCCAGGTACACGCCCTCCGGGAGCCCTCCCCGGCTCCGCACGACCTCACCGATGAGGAACTCGCTGCCCTCGTAGTCGCGCGCGGTGTCGATGAACGTGATCCCCCCATCGAGAGCCGCCTCGATCGTCGCGTGGGACTCCTCCGAGTGCGGCGTGTCCATCGCCCCGAGGCCGAGCTCGGTGACCATGAGGCCGGACCGCCCCAGGCGCCGGCGGGCAAGTTCGGGCATACGCGCTCCTCCACCTCCCCGCCCCGCTCGATGCGTCCCACGATAGAGGCCACGCGAAGCGCGAGGCCTCCCGCTACACTCCGCGCTTCCCGTGCAGCGCACCCAAGGAGGGCACCCGATGGCCGACCCGAACGACACCCCGTACTTCCGCTCGACCGGCCTCGGCGTCAGCGACCTCGCGAAGTCCGTGGACTTCTACACGCGCGTCCTCGGCATGGAGCAGGTGCAGACGTTCGAGCTCGACTACATGGACGAGGTCGTCGTCGCCTTTCCGGCGGCCGGGGGCGGACACGGCCACCGGCTCGTCCTGATGCACTGGAAGGACGGCTCCGAGCGGAACTATCGAGGCAACCCCGTGAAGATCGTCTGGCAAGTGGCGGACGCGAAGGCCATCGCGGAACAGGCCCGCGCCGCCGGCTACCCCGTCACCCGTGAGCCCGGCGTCAGCAAGGCCCCCGGCTCCAAGAACATCGTCGGCTTCATCGAGGACCCCGACGGCTACCAGATCGAGCTCCTTCAGCTCGGGTAGCCGGCCTTCCTCCCCGCGGTCTTCTGGCTCCCCTCTCCCGGTTTCGGGAGAGGGGCCGGGGGTGAGGGGCCCCTTCTGCCAACGGCGGCACTCTCGGAAGACCCTCACCCCAACCCTCTCCCGGAACCGGGAGAGGGGGCCAGAACCGGAAGGTCGGAATCAGAGAGACCCACCCGCTACCGTTTCGCGTTGTCCCACGAAGCGACGCGCTCCACCGTCACCACCGCGAAGTTGCGGCCCGGGCGGGCCTCAGTCGGGAGTTCCGACTCCGGCACACCGCGACCGCGGGCGGCCTCGCGGGTGAGTTCGAGGCAGCCCGCCGGGTCGTCCACCATCCGCGCCGAGCCCCGGATCACCACGCCCTTCAGGTCGGCCATGCCCGTCCCCGTGTCCCAGGACAGACACACCCGAGGATCGCGGCGCACGTTCGCCTCGCGCTGGCCGCGCATGTTCAGCACGATGTCGTCGCCCTGCAGGAAGTAGCCCAGAGGCACCACGTGCGGGTAGCCATCAGGCCCATTCGTCGCCATGCGGACGTAGCCCGCGCCCGCGCGCAGCCACTCGTACACCTCGTCGCGAGTCATCTCCGCCATCGCTATCGCTCCTCCTCGTCCCGTTCGTCTCCGTCGAGGGCGTCCCGGGACGCCCGGTGTCGTCGGTTGCCTGCGCAGACTAGAGGGCCTGCGATAGAGTGCGGCCCTCTGGAGGGGAATCGGTGATCGACAAGACCGTCGCGAGCTTCGACGAAGCCGTCTCGGACATCGTTGACGGCGCGTTCCTGCACATGGGCGGGTTCGCCTCGCCGTTCAACATGCCGTCCTATCTCATCGCCGCGCTCGCCCGGAGCGGCGCGCGCGATCTCACGATGACCACCACCTCGGCGAGCACCGGGCCCGAGAACGCGAAGCGCCTCGCGAGCGCCCTCGCCGATGTCGTGACGTGGCCGCAGGACTACTGGGAGCCAGGCCTCCTCGCGCAGTTGGGGCAGATCCGGAAGCTCATCACCTCGTTCCCCACGGGCACCGGGAACGTCGTCTGGCCGTTCGAGGAACGACTGAACGCGGGCGAGGCGGAGGTGGAGGTCACCGGGCAGGGCTCGCTCGCCGAGCGCATCCGCGCCGCCCGCGCCGGCATCGCGGCGTTCTACACCCCGGTCGGCCCCGGCACGGTGGTGGCGGCGGGCAAGGAGATCCGCGACTTCGAGGGCGTCCCGCACGTCCTGGAACATGCGCTGCACGCGGACTTCGCGCTGATCCGTGCGTGGAAAGCGGACCGCTACGGCAACCTGGTGTTCCGCGGGCCACGCACCTTCAACGAGACGATGGCCGGCGCCGCCCGCGTCACCATCGCCGAGGTGGACGAGATGGTCCCGCTCGGGGACCTCGCCCCAGACCGCATCCACACCCCCGGCGTCTACGTGCAGCGCGTGGTCGTGAGGCCCTCGACACCGCCGGCCTCGTGGGAGGAGCCCTGCTGATGCCCGACACGCTCCCCGGCACACTCCCGCCCCGCCTCGACGCGACCGTGATGGCGATGGTGGTCGTCCGTGAGTTCTTCGACGGCGCCGTCGTGAACCTCGGCATCGGCATCCCGATGCACTGCGCCGACGTCATCCCACCCGACCGCGAGGTGCTCCTCCACTCGGAGCACGGCCTCCTCGGCTTCGGTCCCCTGCTCCGCACCGCGGAGGGCGTCGACCCCTACTGCTTCATCGTGGGCAACCGCCCCGTCCAGCCTCAGCCGGGGATGGTGTACCTGAGCCACGACGAGTCGTTCTCGATCATCCGCGGCGGGCACATCGACATCACGGTCATGGGCGGAATGCAGGTGGACACCGAGGGCAACCTCGCGAACGCGCACCCGCCCGGCAAGCCCGCGGCGAACCTCGGCGGCGCGCAGGACCTCGCCACGTGCGCCAAGCGCACGATGATCATGATGTACCACACCGCCTCGGACGGCTCGCCGAAGGTGGTGGAGCGCTGCACGTTCCCCCTCACCGCGCCGAGGTGCGTCGACCGCATCGTCACCGACGTGGCGGTGATGGACCTGGAGGGCGGCCACATCGTCCTCCGCGAGGTCGCCCCCGGCTGGACGCCCGAGCAAGTGCAGTCGATCACGGGCGCGCGACTCGTGGTGGCGGACGACGTGCGGGAGATCTCGCTCGTCTGAGCACCGGAGGGGGCCCTCACCCCCGGCCCCTCCGCCGAGACCGGGAGAGGGGAGTCGGAGTCAGAGTCGATCCGGTTACGGCCCCTCCTCACGGTTTCGGGAGAGGGTTGGGGTGAGGGCCTTCCGGGCTCACGCCACCCGTTGCACGAGCACGCCGTCCTCGCACAGGCGCGAGATCTCCTCGGGCGGGAAGCCTGCCTCCAGGAGGACCTGCGCGGAGTGCTCGCCGAGGGCCGGCGCGGCACGCTGGACGCGGGTGGGAGTCTCGGACATGACCACGGCAGGGCCAACGACGCGCTGCGGGCCGGTGATCGAGTGCTCCACGTCCCAGATCATGCCGTCCGCCTGCACCTGCGGATCGTCCGCGAGTTCCTCGGGCTGGCGGACCGCCGAGACGGGGACGCCGGCTACATCGAAGTCGTGGACCCACTCCTCCACGGAGCGCTCCATGAACCGCTGGCGGAAGCGCTGCTTCCACTCCAGGGCGCGTGCCTGGTTCGTCGGGTCCATGGCGTCATAGTCCGGGTGGTCGCTGTCCTCCTCCGGGAAGCCGAGGACCTCGCGCATCCGGTCGCGGTTCGTCTTCGTGAGCGCACCGAGGACCACGGCGCCCCCTCGCGCGCGGTAGCCGCCGTAGTAGAGGCGGAACGCGAGGCGTGCCCGCTGCCCGGACTGTCGGGCCTCCAGCACCTCTGGGTACGTGCGACCGCCCTCGATCGCGGCCTGCGTGCGCTCCAGCATCGGATCGCGCAGCACGGCGTCCGAGACCGGCTCGCGCATCACCGCGGCGGCCTGGAGGAACAAGGCGGTGCGGAGGAGCGACGTGCTCAGGTACTGCCCTTCGCCCGTCTTCTGGCGGTGGTACAGCGCCATCCCCACCGCCATCGCCGCCGCGAACCCCGAGACGATGTCCGCGATCGGCACCGAGATGAGGTCCGGCGCTCCGTCGTCGTCCACCTTCGCGTCCGTGACCATCAAGCCGGAGTACGCCTGCGCGACGACGTCCGAACCGGCGCGGAAGACCTCCGGCCCCTGCTCACCGAAGCCGGTGTTCTGCCAGTAGATGAGGTCCGGCCGGTAGCGGCGGAGCGTCGGGTAGTCGATCCCCATGCGTTCCGCGACGCCGTAGCGGTAGTTGATCAGCACCACGTCCGCGTGAGGGATAAGGCGACGCATCACCGCCTGGCCGCGCTCATCGTGCAGGTCGATGACCAGCGAGCGCTTGCCGCGGTTCAGCGCCTGGAAGCCCTTGCTCTCCCCCGGCACGATCGAGGCGGTCCTCCGCGTCTGCTCCCCGCCGGGCGGCTCCACCTTCACCACGTCGGCGCCGAAGTCCGCGAGGTTCACGCCGGCGACCGGCGCGGCGACGATCTGGGAGAACTCCAGTACCCGGATACCTGACAGAACGCCGATTCCTGACGAAACGCCGTCTGGCACGTCGCACCTCCCTCTTCGCACCGCCTCCGTGAGTGTCGTCTGAGAATCACACTCGTTATCAGAGGGCAGCGTACACGTTCGGGAACCGGCTCGGGAGGACGTGCGTTGATACACAGTCTGAAACTTTTCTCGGAAAACCCGTCGTCAGGTGTTGAAGTGATCGTGCCTTTAGGCGCATCCTGAGGTCGGGCGGGACCGAAACGGCTCGAAGGGGACCCTGTGGCCCAGTCTGGGGCTCGGACGGCGCTGCCGTACGTTGCAGCGATTGACGGTCTGCGCGCGCTCGCGGTACTCGCCGTGGTGGCTTACCACGGCTCCGTAGCGGAGGTGCCCGGCGGCTTCTTTGGCGTGGACGTATTCTTCGTCATTTCTGGGTATCTCGTCACGGTCCTCTTTCTTGCACGCGCAAGTGGCCATAACGGCAACGTCCCGATCCCCGATACGGGCGACACCATCGAGTTCTGGCGACGCCGTGTCCGCCGCCTGGTCCCTGCCGCTGCCGCGGCCGCCCTGCTCACCTGGGTGGTCTTTGCCGCCCTCGGCGTCCGTAGCGTCGAGGACCTGACCTCCGAGGCACTCGCCGCGCTGGGGTACGTCGGCAACTGGTTCTTCCTGTTCCGCAACCAGTCCTACTTCGAGACGATCACGTCCCCGTCGCCCTTCCTCCACTTCTGGTCACTGGCCGTGGAGGCGCAGTTCTACCTCGTCTGGCCGCTGCTGCTGATCGGGGCGCTCAAGTTCGGCGGGCGGCTCGCCGCGTTCGCCCTCGCCGTCTCGCTCGCCGCGGTCTCCACCGTCGTGGTGGCCACGCTGTTCAGCCCGGAGTCGGACCCCTCCCGCGCCTACTACGGCACGGACGGGCGCGTCGCCGGCCTGCTCCTGGGCGCCGCCCTCGCGATCGTGCTCCAGCCTGCCCTCGCCGCCCGGGTGCCGAGGCTCCTCGCGGAGGCCCTGGGCCTCCTCGGCCTCGTCGCGCTCTTCCTCCTGACCACGCGGGTGAGCGAGTTCGACGCGTTCATCTACCGCGGCGGGTTCTTCCTGGCCTCCACCGCAACCGTCGCCGTCATGGTCGCGACACTGCACGAGCGCAACACGGTCGCGTGGGCGCTCTCGCGGAGGCCGCTGCGCTGGCTTGGTGAGCGCTCGTACTCGATCTACCTCTGGCACTGGCCGGTGTTCGTCCTCACCCAGCCGCACATGAGCAGCGAGCTCGGCTCGTGGTCCCTGCTCGCCGGCCGCCTCGGCCTCACGCTCATCCTCTCCGAGCTCTCGTACCGCGTCGTCGAGAACATCCTCCGAGGGCGCTCCGGCTGGCGCGTACCGACCTTCGACCTCGGAAGTGGCCCGTACCTCCACCGGCCGTGGGCACGGCCCGCTGGCGTCGTCGTGGTGGGCCTGGTAGCCATCGTGGCCGCGGGGGGCCTGCCGCTCCGCACCGGCCTCGCGGACGACCTCGCAGCGATCGAGCAGCAGGTCTCGGCGGAGGCCATCAGCGAGGTCGGCGTGGCCCCGCCGTCCGAGGAGCTTGCCAGCGCGATCACGCCGCCGACGTCCACCACCACGCAGACCCCTCCGCCCATCGAGGTCACCGCGACCACCCCCGAGCCAGCCTCAGCGACGAGCACGGCGGTCGCCTCCGTGGGCGAGACGCCAGCACCGGAACTCGTGGCGACGGCGCCCGACCCGACCGAGACCGCCGCGCCGCCAAGCGTGACCGCCGCGCCGACGGAACCGCCCTCCTCGAGCGCATCGGCTTCCTCCGGCTCGGACGGTGCGGTCGACGGCGTCTCCGCCGCGACCCCGAGCACGACCCCGAGCGCGGACGCGCTGGGCGCGTCCGTCACCATCATCGGCGACTCGGTCGCCCTCGGCGCCCTCTCGGCGCTGCAGGCGGAGCTCCCGGGCGCCGTGGTCGATGCCGAGGTGGGGCGCCAGTTCTGGACGGCCGCGGAGGTCATCGCCCGGCTGGACGCGCAGGGCGCGCTCGGCGACGTGGTCGTGCTCACGCTCGGAGCGAACGGCACCTTCACCACGACACAGTTCGAGGAGTTGATGACCGCCCTCGGCAACCGCACGGTCCTCCTCGTCACCGTCACCGTCCCCCGCCGCTGGGAGACGGAGGTCAACAGCGCCCTGGTCGCCCAGGCCAGCGCTCGCGGCCTCGGCATCATCGACTGGCACTCGGTGAGCGCCGGCGTCCCGGAGTACTTCGGAGCCGACGGCGTCCACCTCACCGCTGACGGCCGCGCCGCCTACGCCGCGCTCATCGCCCAGGCCGTCCGCGCCGCGATCGGGTAGTCAACCGTCCGAGGCGGACGGCGAGCGCCTCGGAGGTCACGAGGTCACAAGACACGAGGACGGGCGCCCTCTCGGGCGCCCGTCCTGTTAATGCAGGCCTCGGTCGAGGCGGTGACCTAGATGCCGGCCGGGCGGGTCTGGGCCATCTGGTAGATCTTGCCTTCCGTCTTGATGGACGGGGCGATGATCATCCGGGTCGCGTGGAACTCCTTGATGTTCGTCGCACCGCAGGTCGCCATCGACGTGCGGAGGGCGCCGACCAGGTTCTCGGTGCCGTCCGTCCTCGAGGTGGGGCCGAAGAGCAGGGTGTCCAGCGAGTGCTTCTGACCGACGTTGACGCGGACACCGCGCGGAAGCTCCGCGTGCGGGGTCGCCATGCCCCAGTGGTAACCACGGCCCGGGGCGCCCTCGGTGGCGGCGAACGGTGAGCCGATCATGACAGCGTCGGCGCCGGCGCAGATGGACTTGGAGACGTCACCACCGGTGCGGAGGCCGCCGTCCGTGATGATCGGGACGTAGCGTCCGGTGCGCTCGAAGTAGACGTCACGGGCGTAGGCAGTCTCGATGGTGGCGGACACCTGCGGCATCCCGATGCCGAGGACCTCGCGGGAGGTACAGGCCGCGCCCGGGCCAACGCCGATGAGGACGGCGTGGATGCCGGTCTCCATCAGCTCCAGGGTCGCCTCGAAGTCCACGGTGTTGCCGACCAGGATCGGGACGCCGGCCATCTGCTCCACCAGCTCATCTAGGCGGAGGCCCTTCAGGGAGCGGGAGACGTGGCGGGCGGTGGTGACGGTGGAGGCCACGACGAGGTAGTCGACGCCGGCTTCCTTCGTGATCGGAGCGAAGCGCTTCGTGTTCTGCGGGTTGACGGAGACGATGGCGGTGCCGCCGTTGGCCTTGATCCACTCGATCCGCTCGGCGACCAGGTGCTCCTTGGAGGGCTCCTGGTACACGCTCTGGATGATGCGGGTGGACTCTTCGAGGTCGGCAGAGGCGATCTGCTCAAGGATGGCGTCGGCGTCCTCGTACTTCGCCCAGAGGCCGTCGAGGTTGAGGACGGCGAGCCCGCCGGCCTCCGACATGCGGACCGCGAACTTCGGGTCCACCACGCCGTCCATGGCGGACGCGAGGATGGGGATGCGGAACGTGTGCTCGCCCAGGGTGAAGGTGGGCTCCACCAGCTCCGGGTTCGTGGTCACCGCGCCCGGCACGATCGCCACATCGTCGAAGCCGTAGGCGTGCTCCAGCGTCTTCGGACGGACCGTCGAAGACGAGAGGTCGATGCTGGTGCGTTCACTCGTGACCATGATGCTCACCCCACCCCGTTCCGCTTAGACAACAAACGCGCGACCCCCTCAAGAGAGGGGGTCGTTCTTGGACACACACTGCCCCGCAGAACGGGGAAAGGAAGGTACTACTGGGACTCGACGCATGTTCGACGCCTGGCTACTAGGGTCGGTGGCCGTTTTCGACCGTCGAGAGGATTTCCAATGAGGATACGATCGTTACGGAATCATCGTCAACGCAAACCGCTCAGGTTCCTGCACGAGATCCGCCCGCGGCCTACCGCCCCGTCCGAGGATTGAGCAGCTCTCGTCACCTCGCCGCCCACGCTCGCCCTCCGGCGTCCGTATCCGGACCTCATGCTACGATTCCGCTCCGGATGCCCCAGCAGCAGTCTGCACCTCGGCCCGACGGAACGTCACCGACCACGATCCTCGTGGCCGTCGCGTGGCCGTACGCAAACAACCACCTGCACGTCGGGCACCTCGCGGGGGCGTACATCCCCGCTGACACCTTCGCGCGCTACCACCGGATGCGCGGCAACCGCGTCCTCATGGTCTCCGGCTCTGACTCCCACGGCACGCCCGTCACCGTGCGCGCCGAGGAGGAAGGCACCACCCCGGAGGCCGTCTTCCAGCGCTACCACCAGTCCTTCCTCGAAACGTTCGAGGGCTACGGCATCTCCTTCGACCTGTTCACCTCCACGGACACGGAAAACCACCGCGAGGTCACGCAGGACATGTTCCTGCGCCTCCTGGAGCGGGAGTACCTGTACGAGGCGGAGCAAGAGCTGCTCTACGACCCGAAGGCCGCCCGCTTCCTGCCGGACCGATATGTTGAGGGCACCTGTCCCAAGTGTGGCTACGAGAGCGCGCGCGGCGACCAGTGCGACAACTGCGGATCGACCCTGGACGCGGTCGACCTCATCAACCCGCGCTCCAAGCTCTCGGATGCGACGCCGGAGCGGCATCAGACCTCCCACTTCTTCCTCAAGCTCTCCGCCTTCAACGACCGCCTCCTGGAGTGGGTCGAAGCGAAGGAGGGCTGGCGTCCCCACGTGAAGAACTTCACGGTGGGCATGCTGAAGGAAGGCCTCCACGATCGCGCCATCACCCGCGACCTCACGTGGGGTGTCCCGATCCCGCTGGAGGGGTACGCGGAGAAGCGCATCTATGTCTGGTTCGAGGCGGTCATCGGCTACCTCTCCGCCGCGAAGGAGTGGGCCGCGAGCGACCTGAACCCCACCGGCAACGCCGAGGACTGGCGCGACTGGTGGCAGGCTCCCGAGGCGGAGACCTACTACTTCATCGGCAAGGACAACGTCCCCTTCCACACCGTGATCTGGCCCGCCATCCTCATGGGGTACGGCGAACTCAACCTGCCGACCGATGTCCCCGCAAACCAGTACCTCACGATGTCCGGCGCGAAGGCCTCCAAGAGCCGCGGCGGCGTGGTCTGGGCGCCGGATGCCCTGGAGCGGTACGACCCGGACCCGATGCGCTACTACCTCACGGCGGCTGCGCCCGAGACGAGCGACTCCGACTTCACATGGGACGAGTTCGTGCGCCGGAACAACGACGAGCTCGTCGCACGGTGGGGGAACCTCGTGAACCGCGTGCTCACGATCACCCGGCGCAACTTCGAGGATCGCGTCCCCGAGCCGCCCTCGACGCTCTCCGAGGAGTCGACCGCCCTCCTCGCCCGCGTGGACGAGGCGTTCGGCCCG
>JALOAM010000035.1 GCA_023228765.1 Dehalococcoidia bacterium | reverse complement strand
GTGCTGGAGACCGTCGGACTCACCTCGGCGGAGGTCGCGGCCCTCGAGGGCTCCGGCGTGATCGTGGACCGGCCGCCCTCGTAGCCGGCGTTCTCGTGCTCCCGGTCGTCACGCCGTCCTCGCAATCCGGCGTGCTGTGTCGAGTTCGCGTTACATCGAGCGGGACGGCCCCGTTCCGGCCCCCGGACGCACCTCCGGGAGTCGTACTGTCGATGCATGGCAACTACCGCCGAGATCGCGAGCCGCGTCGCCACCGAACTCGCTACTGCCGGGTTCGACCTCCTCGTCGAACATGACGAGCAGACGCTCCTCGTCTCCGGCCTCGTGAGCACCGAGGCCGAACGCGCCGCGGCGATCGACATCGCGACCACCTTCGCCGGGGACGACCTCAACGTGGACGACAGCATCGAGGTGACCGGCGCGATGCCGCAGGAGGCAGGCGACCTCGAGCTGAGCGAGTCGGAGATCGCGGGCTTCGAGGGCGCGACCGCGGGCCTGGAGGACGAGGAGAGCGCGGTCCCCGGCGACTTCACTGACCAGCCCTCGATCGCCGCACCCCAGAACGCTCAGCCGATGAGCCTGAGCGACGACGGCGAACCGCTGGGCGAGGACGCCTCCCGCCCCGCCGAGGACGGCGAGGCCTACGTGCCGCCGACCGATCCCGTCAGCAACGCCAGCGGCATCACGGGCGGCTTCTCGCGCTCCTCGATGGACTCCACCGAGCCGCTGCGGTCGAGTGACGGCACCATCGGCGACGAGGCGATCCGGGACGCGGTGCTCCAGGAGCTGCGCGAGGACGCCGCCACCGCGGGACTCGACATCGAAGCGGACGTGGTCCTCGGCGTCGTCACGCTGACTGGTGAGGTCGCGGACATCGTGGACGCCGAGAACGCCGAGGAGGTGGCCGCTCGCGTCACCGGTGTGAACGAGGTGCGCGAGCGCCTCGTCGTGGTCTCACCGGGAGGTACGCAACGGCCGAGGCCGTAGCACCGCCGTCCTCGAACTGAGGCCGTTCACGATTGCCCATCGCAAATGTGACCGACCAGACCTCCACGCGTCGGCACCGTCTCAACGTGATCTCAACCAATCCGCATCATCGTCATCAGTGGCGGCGCTTGACGTGCCACCGCCGGAGGCAGGGCGGATCCCCCCGCACGCGAGAGGGCGGGTCGCATCGTGGACATCCCCAGCGGCACGGTGCCCCTCGACACGCTTCCGCCGGTCCTCCAGTCGGCCACGCTGCACTCGTTGCTGGACGACACCGCCAGGGGCGTCGCCATCCTCGATCTGGCCGGACGCTTCCGGTACGCGAACCCGCTGTTCTGCGAGGGCTACCGCATCGCACCGGGCGCCTACATCGGCGTGCCCGTGCGCGACGCAGCTCCGGACCTGTGGTCGCAGCTCGGCCCCGTCCTGGACGAGGTCTGCGAGGGCCACACGGTCACGTTCGAGAGCGCGGTCTCGTCATCGTCTGGCCCACAGCCGTCCCTGCCGTGTGGCGTACGACGAATGTGGGAGGTGCGCTGGAGCCCCGTGCGCGATGAGGATGGCCCCGTCCTCGCGATCCTCGGCGTCACGCAGGACGTGACCGAGCGGTACGAACAGCAACGGCTCGCCGAACTGCGCGGGCTCCTCATCGAGACCGCCTCGCACGAGCTCCGCGGGCCCCTCGCCAGCGTCCTCGGCTTCGCGCATCGCCTCACGCGCAGCGAGGTGCTTCCCGCCCACGAAGCGGAGGAGGCGCAACTGATCCGCGAACAGGCGGAGGAGATGGCGTTCCGCCTCAACCTCTTCCTGGGAGCGTCCCAGCTGGACGAGGCGGAATCCGACCACGGCGCACACACCTCCTCCGAGGAGGTACGCGTCGACGATCTCCTGGAGCGGGAGGCGGAAGCGCTGCGCGCGCGTCTGCCACACGTGCACGTGGAGGTGAGCTGCCCGGACGGTGTCACGGTCACCTCGGACTCCCACCTGATCCGCCAGATCGTCGCCAACCTGCTGGAGAACGCCGCGCGCTATGGCTCGGGCTGGGTCGGCCTCGCCGCCGAACGGGACGATCGAGGGCTGCTGATCCGCGTGGAGGACGACGGCGAGGGCATCTCGCCGGAGGACCAGTCGCGCGTGTTCGCCCGCGGCTATCGCGCCGAAGCGGCGCGCCAGCGCCGGGCGGACGGACAGGGGCTCGGCCTGTTCATCGCACGCGAGTTCGCGGAACGCCTCGGCGGCCGGCTTTCACTCCGCAGCGAGGTCGGCGCCGGCACGACGTTCGAGCTGCGCCTTCCGTCACCGGCCTCGCAGGGGCCACGCGCCGTCGCATAAGACCACCCGAGGCTCAGGTCTCTCGCGTCTCCTCGATCAGCCGGCGCACGCCGGAATCGACGATGTCGCGGAGCGTCCGTCGAGCATGCCAGTCAAGCAGCATCTGCGCGCGCGAGATGTTCACCTCGGGCGCAGCGGGTAACGGAGGCCGGTCCGCAGGCGGCGCCAGCGTTGGGACCTCCTCGCCGGGGCGGTGCTGCGCGGCGCGGCCGAGGGCGAGCTGCCCCACCTCCGCGAGCGAGGCGACGTTCGCCGGGTGCCCCACGTCCACGACCTGGCCGTTCAGCGTGTTTCCATCCGCGAGGACCGCGCGTCCGATGCACTCGGCGACCTCGTCCACGTAGGTGAACACCCGCGGCACGAGGTCCTCGGCGTCCAGCGCGACTTCCCACGAGGATCGCTCGCGGAGGGCGTGCGTCAGCGTCTCCAGCAACGGCGGCGAGTGCCGTACGGGCCGCGCCTGTAACCGGCTGTCCAGCACGTCGAACACCTGCAGGACCACCCACGAGAGGCGGTCCGTCCCGTACGAGAGGATCAACTCGCGCGTGTCCCGCTCCGCCTCGGCGCGGATGACGCGACTGAGCGACGAGTCGGGTGGGATGTCCTCGATCCCGTCGCCCCACTCCGGCGTGACGTAGATCAGGCGCGCCCCGATCTCGGCGCAGGACTCGACAAGCTCCGCGCGGCTCCGGATGTGGACGCTGTCGTCACTCGGGCGCTCCACCGCGGACAGCACGACCACCACGTCGGGGTGGTCTGACACGCGGCGTAGGAGCGTGGAATCGTCACGGTCTGCGACGACGTAAAAGCGGAACCGAGAGGCCGCCAGCAACGGCCCCATGTTCTCGTGGTCCGTGTTCGTGCCCACGATCGCGGCTTCCGAGTGTTCGAGGAGCCATCGCACGAGGGGCGGACCGAGCACACCTCCACAGTCGCTGATGTAGACGGTCATGGTCGTCGGTGTCGCAGGCGACGAGGTCAATGCGACCCCCGTGCACCCAGGACGGCCGGGATGGTGGCCAGCAGGATGCGGCAGTCGCGGAGGAAGGACACGTTCTCCAGGTACTCCACGTCCAACGCGAGCATCTCCTGGAAGTCGTGATGCTCCCGCGCACTCACCTGCCACGGGCCGGTGATGCCGGGCACTCCTCGCAGCCGGGCGCGCTCGTGCGGCTCGTACAGCGCCACCTCGCTCGGCAGCGGAGGGCGAGGGCCCACGAGGGTCATATCTCCGCGCAGGACGTTCCAGAACTGAGGGAGCTCGTCCACGGAGGTCTTGCGCAGCACCTTTCCGACGCGGGTGCGTCGCGGGTCATCGCGGATCTTGAAGACGTGGCCGGTCGCCTCGTTCAGGTGGGCCACCGCCTCCCGCCGTTCCTCCGCATCGACGTACATCGAGCGGAACTTCAAGCACTCGAACTCGCGGCCGCCGGTGCCAATGCGGCGCTGCCGGAACAGCGCTGGCCCCGGGCTGTCGAGACGGACGAGGAGTCCCGTCAGCGCAAAGAGTGGCGCGAACACCGCCAGCGCGAGAGTGGCGCCCACCACGTCCATCCCGCGCTTCCAGCGCGGCAGACGCGATACCTCCAACTCGCGGTCAGGCTGGACGACCTCCTGGGCGGCGCGTTGCGGCACCTCCGGCGCGAGCAGCTCCGGGGTGGAAGCGCGCTCCACGAGTGGCGCCCGGGTGACCAACGTCGCCCCCTGGCGGACCAGGACCTCGTGCGGCTCGGCTCGCCGCTGTGGTCGGGTGACCATCGCTAGTCAGATGCCAGGGCGGCGGCCTGCCGCCCGTTCCTGCTCGGGATGCGCTCGCGGTCGGCGCGCTCCGCGCGCTCAACCGTGGGCCAGTCGGTGATGCGCCCGTCCAGGCGCTCGTCCGCGCGATCCTCCGGCAGCGTCACCCCACCACCCTCGGCGTTGGGGCGACCGATACAGCGATAGATGAACCCGGCGGCGCGCACCGCGCGGTCGTCCAGGACGTTGCGCCCATCGACGATCAGCGGCCGGCGCATCACGCCCGCGAGATCCTCCAGCGGCAGGTCGATGAACTCCGGCCACTCCGTCGCCAGCACCAGTGCGTCCGCGTCCTGCGCGGCCGCCATCAGGTCACCGGTCACGTCGAGGTACGGGAACTGCGCGGGCACGGACTCCGGGACGACGTGCGGGTCCACGACACGCACCTCGGCGCCGCCCAGGCGCAGCAGGCTCGCGACTTCGAGCGCCGGCGACTCGCGCACGTCGCTCGTGTTGGGCTTGAACGACGCGCCGAGGACCACGACGCGCGCGGTCTCCAGGCGGCCCAGGACGCCTCGCAGCTTGCGGAGCACCTGCCGGCGCTGGTCGCGGTTCGTCTCCTGCACGCCGCGCAGCAGCTGCGCGCGCACGCCGTGGAGAGAGGCTGCGTACTCGAGCGCGCTCACGTCCTTCGGGAAGCAGGAGCCGCCCCAGCCGATGCCGGCACGGAGGAACTGGGCGCCGATACGGCGGTCCATCCCCATGCCGTGCGCGACGCCCGAGACGTCCGCGCCCAGCACCTCGCAGATCGAGGCCATCTCGTTGATGAAGGACACCTTCATCGCGAGGAATGCGTTCGAGGCGTACTTGATCATCTCCGCGGTGCGGACATCGCACTGCACGACCGTCGCGCCGAAGTCCTCGTACAGGCCGGCGACGCGCTCGAGGGAGTCCGGGTCGTTGGAGCCGAGGACGATGCGGTCCGGCTCGATGAAGTTGTGGATGGCGTCCCCCTCCTGGAGGAACTCCGGATTCGAGACGACGGTGGCCTTCGGCGCGCCCGAGCGGCGCAGGAGGCGCACCATCTCGTCACAGGTACCCACCGGCACCGTGCTCTTGTTCACGACGATCGCGTCGTCTCGCAGCGCCGGCGCCATCCTCGTGATGGCGGACTTCAGCGCGTGGAGGTCGGACGCGCCGGAAGGCGAGGTGGGCGTGCCCACCGCGATGAAGACGAACTCCGCCGGGATCCGCTCCGGGTACTCTGGGTACTGGTCCAGGAAGGTGAGGCGCCCGGAGGCGAGGCCCTGCGTGAGCAGCTCGTCCAGCCCGGGTTCATCGATCGGGGCGACGCCCATGCGGCACGCCTCGATCTTGCGGCGGTCCAGGTCGATGCCGGTCACGTGGTGCCCCTTGGAGGCGAAAGCCGTAGCCACCACGAGTCCTGCCTGACCGCATCCGATCACGGCGATCTCAGCCACAGTGCGTACCTCCTACCGGCGTCAAGGCCCATCGCCCCCGCGCCTGTCTGCATCGCGCCGGGGGGAACCGATCGGTGGGGACCGGCGTCCTTGAATCTGAGGGAGGGCGATTGACCTGACGTTGAAGAGGCGTGCTCATCGGCGCGTGAAACGTCACGAGAACTAGTACATGATCAGGGTGAGGGCGAGGGTTGGTGGAGCGCGTTGAGGCACTCCACCGAAGCGATGCGGATCTGTCACGCCCGCCTTGCGTGTCGCGCTGTTTCACGAAGGCGTGGCGGCGCGGGAACTTGTAGTGTGCCCCGGTATGGGTGAGGCTCCCCAGAATCGGTCCCGCTCCTCCAGGCCATCCCAGGTCAGCACGGGATCAGGCGCTCGCTCCCACCGAGCAGTTGGAGTCGATGAAGATGCAGACGGCGGCGGCTATGGTTCAGGGACTGGGGTCAGAGGCGGCCCTGGTCGTGGACGGCGACCAGGATTACGTCAAGGCAATCCGAGCAGCCCTCCTGGAAGACGTGTCTCAGATCGATGCGGTGACGTCTGTCTCGGCGGCGGTCACCCGGCTCCAGGGACAGGGCTATCGCCTCGTCATCCTGGACAACGCGCTTGCCGGTGATCCCACGGCGATCGACCTCGCACGGGCGCTCCGACGGACGCGGCCGGAGGTGGCCATCGTCATGACCTCCTCCCTCCACCTCACCGCGACCCAGGTCGCGGCGTGCTTCGAGGCCGGCGCGGACGAGTTCGTCCGGAAGCCCTTCCACCCGCAGGAGTTCGCGGCGCGCGTCCGAGCCGTCACCCGGCGTGTGCGGCGCTCACTCGTCCACGTCCCCTCGACGGCGTCGCCCTCGACGCTGGCGCCCGTCGTCAGCGCTCCGGTTGAGCGCGAGTTGCGCGCTACCGCGTAGCCGGCTCGCCAAGGCAGGACACGAGAATGGCCCCGCGATGCGGGGCCATTCTCGTTGTGCGTTGAGTCTGCGGAGGGAGTTGCGCGCCTGAGAGACGCACTCAGACGAGCACGGCTACGCCGCTCCGGCCTCGTCTTCCGCGTCGAGGACGTAGCCGAGCATCTGACGGGCGCTGATCCGCAGCGGGGAGCCGCCGGCCTTGCGGAGCTTCTGGCGCAGGTGGGAGATGTGCGTCTTCAGGCTGGACGCGGCCATCTCCTCTCCGTCGCTGCTGAAGGACATCAGGCGGTCCGTGGGGGCGACCCGACCGAAGTGCTCCGCGAGGCAGTAGAGGAGCCGGAACTCCATCCTCGTGAGCGTGAGGATGTTCCCGGCCTTCGTCGCGCGGATCTCGCCGAGGTCGATCTCGAGGTCGGCGACGCGGATCGCGCCCTCCTTCGACTCCTGCTGAGCGGGCGCCGAGTGCTCAAGCCAGGTGATCAGCTCGCTCGGCATCAGCGGCTTGCGCAGGATGTTGTTCGCGCCCGCCTCCAGCGCCGCGATCGTCGCGCTGGGCGTGACCTCCTCGGCGGCGAGGAGGATGATCGCGTTCGGTTCGTCCGCACGCAGACGGCGGATGCCGTCGATCACCGCGTTGTCCACCACGCCAACACCGAGGACGATCGACGCGGGTTCAGCCGGGAAGGCGTCCCTCACCTCGTCCACGCTCAGCACTTGCTTCGCCGTATGGCCGCGCCGGCGCACCACGGTGGTCATCACCTGCGCGAACAGGGGATCAGCCTCGTCCAGGATCGTGATCAGCATGCGAGCCTCCTCGGCGCCACCCGCGCCGGATAGGGACACATGACGACGGGTACGTACGAAGGGCACGCAGGGCCAGCCGCCTGTTTGGTACAACGAGCGAGAACGAAATCCGTTAGGTAAAGCTCGTCTTGCTGTTATCTGACACGCATTCAATCGATTTTGTTGTATCGCTCGGGACACGATGGCATACTGTGCCAAATACTTGGCACCTCATCGCGCCTCCTGGGACCAACCCTACCGGCTGGGAACCAGATCCTCAGCCACGTGCGCGAGCCCATAGCCCACGCCATTGACGGTCCGGATCAGCGGTTGCGTGATCCCGGCCGAGCGCAACTTCGCCCGGATCGAGCTGATGTGGCCCTTCAGCAGCGTCGCGTCGCTCAGACTGGAGTACCCCCACACGCGCCGGTTGAGGTACGCGTGCGTCAGCACTCGCCCATGCGTCTCCGCCAGGGCGCGGAGGATCTCGTACTCCGTCTTGCTGCAGGCCAGGTCCGCGCCCGCCCAGCGCACACGCAGCGTGGTCTCGTCGAAGCGCAGGCTGCCGCTCCGCGTCCACGTCGCGGATTCCTCCACCGCGGGCGGTTCAGCCTCCTCCACCGGGTGAGGCGAGCGACGCGCGATCGCCTCCATCCGGGCAGCGAACTCGCTGGGATGGAAGGGCTTGCGCACGCAGTCGTCCGCCCCGGCAGCCAGGCAGTCGGCCACCTCCACGGGACTGCGCTCCTCGAACGTGACCACGATGTGCGCGGACTGCGTCCGGCGGATGTCCCAGATCGCGGCGGGTAACGACTCGCCGGCGAACGCCGAGCTCATCACCACCAGGTCAACCTCGCTTCGCTGCAGGAACCGCCGAAACGATTCGGGGCTCGCAGCGAGGACCACACGGTGAGACTGGGAGCGCAGGAGCTCCTCGATGATCTCGCCGTACTCTTGTTCGTCGTCACCGACCAGGATCAGCATGGGCCCACCTCGTAGGTGCCCGCCCTCCCCGCTCAACCCATTATTTACATCCGATGTTGACCCAAGGTTGAGTTGCTCCACGTCGAACGCCGAAGTTATGAACGGAGTCTGACGGTTCAGAAGGCAGAGCGCGCATAGGGCCAAAGAATCGGTATCCGCCACGGCCGCACGCGCTGAATGGACCCCACGCGACTGTTGACGCCCCGCAACGCCCGAGGGTTCCCGCAAATCTCCGCGAGGAATGAGGCCGGCGCGCCCGAAGGTTGAGGGCTACCGAGCCGGACGGGCGATCGCCTCGCGGACGCGCCAGTAGGTGGCCCGCGCCTGGTGCTTCGCGCGTCGGACGCCATAGCGGTCCGTCGGGATCGGCGGCAGCGCAGCTTCGTCCGGCTCGAGCTGCCCGTCCCCCGCGTCGTAGTGCAGGTACGCCGCCGGCACGAGCCGGTCACGCCACGAGGGCGCCCCCGGCCGGCCCGAGGGCGCGCCACCCACCACCTCAGCGAGCACCTCGGGCGGCACTTCTCGGCCGAGGAGGTGCGCAAGCCAGTCCGGCTGGTGCTCGTGGCGGTAGCTGGTGGTGATCGCCATCCTCGAGTCGAGCCGCCGCTGCATCTGCTCCGGCGAGCGGTACTGGTAGTGCTTCAGGCGGATGCGGCGCGGGAACGTGGCACCCAGGCCGAGCGGGCGGCGATACCCCGGGTGCCCATCCCGGTCTCGAGGCCAGACGAGCCCCGTGTGGTGCCGCATGAAGCGCGACTCCGACCAATTGTTCAGGTAGTACCGCAACCGCTCCGTCACGGGCGTGCTGAGGAACGCCTCGGGGGCGACCTCGTAGCGTCGGAGGTCGTCGTCCGTGAAGTAGTACTGGTAAGAGGCGCTCCACACCTCACCGAAGCGGGAGGGCACGGCGGAGAGAAACACCCGCGGGTCGTCGACGTAGAACTCGTCGCCATCCAGGATGCACCACCAGTCGCCGGGGCGAGCTCGGTCCCGGTAGTACCGGAAGACCTCGCCGCGCAGGCTCTGGCTGAACGGGGTGCCTGCCTGGCGGTACGGGATCACTCGGTCAGAGCGGCGGGCGAAGGCCTGGACCTGCTCCCATGTCCCGTCCCGGCTGCCGTTGTCGAAGACGTAGATCGCGTCGCACCAGGCGACGGCAGCCTCCAACGTCTCGCCGATGACGTCGACTTCGTCCTTCACCAGCATGATGCCGTGGATGCGCATCGGAAGGCCTCGCTGAACCAGCGGGAAGCACGGCCAGCGCACCACGGAGGGGCCTCGGATGGCGTTCGAAGCCTCGTGCGCTTGTACTTTCGAGCACAGGATCGTGGCTTCGCGTTGAGATCACGTCACGGTGTAGTCAGGTTTCGGGCACCCCAATCCCGATGCGGAACCTCCCGAAGACTATCCATACCGCCGGGTTCCAATCGCTAATCCGACCACGAAAATGGGTTCCTCGTATCAGGACCATTGCCGTATCGTCCGCTGCTGGGTTGGCGTTCAGACACATCCGGAGCGGGTGTAGCAGCCGGGCGGACCCGGCGTGAAAGTAGGAACCCTTGAGAGGCTTACCGCGGTTCTTAGCGCCGCCGGCGCTCTTGTTACTCATGCTTGCATCCATCACCTTCTGGGCCAGCGACGGCGTCGCGGCGCGCGAGACCCCCGCGCAGCCTTCCGCCGCCGGGGCCGTGCCGCCCGCAGGCGGCATTACCACCACCGTTGCCGGCAGCGCCGATGCGCGCGCCCTCCTCGACTCGATTCCCTTCAACGCTTCCACCCTCATGCTCTTCAACGTGACCACCCAGTACTGGATGACCTACACGCCGGGCGGGCCTGACTGGCTCAACCAGTCCTTCCAGGACAACCTGGTGAAGGACGCCCTGGTCTGGGTCCGCCGCGCGCCGGAGGACTCCCGTGGCGGCATCTCCTGGGAGGCGCCCAGCAGCCTCGGAGGCCTGGACGCGCCGCAGGCGCTGCCCGTGCCCCCGGCCGGGCGCGTGACCGCAGGGCCGGCGGGCACCACCAACGTGGAGGCGCTCGTCCAGCAGCAGGACTTCCGTGTGCGCTCCGTGTTCGCGTTCGACGTGGCGCGGCAGCGGTACGTCTCCTACACGCCCGGTGCGCCGGCGTGGGTGAACACGCTGGCCGCCAACGGGCTCCAGCCCAGCGGCACGGTCTGGCTCAGCCGCGACGCGTCTGACCACCAGGCCATCGTCTCGTCGCGCCCGCTGCTCGCCGCGATCGGCGAGGTCGTGGCGCCGAAGGGCAACAACGCGCCGTCCACTCCGTCGTCGGGGTCCTCGGGGTCCTCGGGCGGGTCGAGCACCGGCGCCACCGTGTCGCAGTCGCCGTCTGACGGCGGGTCCACGAGCACGCCGTCGAACGCCTCCGGCGAGACTCCGTCCTGGCGCCCCCCGGCGCTCGTCGTGAAGCCGCCCTCGGGCGGGCCGTCCGCTTCGCCCAGCGCGGCGCCGACGAAGGTGACCGGCGCGTCGATGATCCGCCACCTGACGTACGAGGATGGCGAGCGGGCGATGACCAGCGAGCAGGCACCCTCGGGCGGCATCGGCCGCACGAAGGAGCAGGCGCGCTCCGGCTCCAGCGCCGGCTACGCCCTCCTGCGGCCGGGCGACCCGAAGTCGCACGCGGGGGGCTACCGCGCGGAATGGCACGGGGACGACCACATCAAGGGCCCCGGCACGGAGCGCTGGCACGGGATCTCGTACTACTTCCCGTCGGACTTCAACCAGGGCAGCAACTCCGCGACCTGGAACGACCGGATCATCTTCCAGTTCTGTGACCAGGGCTCGCCGATGTTCAGCCTGCACCTGGACGCGAAGTCGCAGGAGCTGTGGGTCCGCCGCAAGCTCCCGAACCGTGACTCGAACGGCAAGCCGCAGTTCCAGACGCTGGCCCGGTTCCCGTTCGAGACCGGCAAGTGGTACGACATCGTCTTCCACGCCAAGTGGACGAAGGACGGCTCGGGCTTCTTCGACGTGTTCGTGGACGGCGAGCAGAAGGTGGACTACAACGGCCGCACGCTGGCCGAGCGGGACTTCACCTACAGCAAGTGGGGGATCTACGGGCAGCCCACGCACCTCTACTTCGACGAGGTCTGGACTGCCGAGGGCAGCGGCACGCTGGAGTCAGTCCGGCCGTAACCACGCTTCTCCCTCCTCCAGGGACGCCCGGCCATCTGGCCGGGCGTCTTTGTCAGCTCCTCCCCTGTTTGTCAGCTCCTCCCCTGCTCCTCCTGCCCTCGTGGACGGCGAGGGAGGCGAGGACAGCGGGCCGCGGAACGCGAGCCTCAGATTCGCTCAACCTCCGACCGAGACGCTCGGAGGCATGGAAGCCGGAATGCCGCCAAGCACCGGGCACCGGCGCGCCCCTCGTCGCCCGTCCACCGCTCGAGCGAGGACCGCCCGCACGAGGATGGCGGGATGCGCCACGGGGCTACTCGCCCTCGGCGCTGCCGCCCTGCTCGGGTGCCGCGGGAGCGACGAGGTGTCGCCCGCCGTCCTCGTGGACAGCGTGACGTACGAGTCCGGGGAGCAGGCGCAGATCTCGCTGCAGGCGTCCGCGGACGATGCGCTGACCACCACGGACCGCGAGGTCCGCGAGGGCGTCACCGCCGGGGTCGCCCTTCTGCGGGAGGGGGATGGACAGTTCCGCGGCGACCTGGGCTACCGCTCCGAATGGCAGAGCGACTTCCACGCGGAGGAGGGGCACGAGTACTGGTACGGCATCAGCATGTACCTGCCGGAGGACTGGGACCAGGGCGAGAACACCAACTTCTTCGACGACCGGATCATCTTCCAGTTCCACGAAGGCACGGGCTCCTCGCCGGCGCTCTCGCTGCACATCAACGCGGACCAGGGGCTCTTCACCGTGCGACGCCGCGCCAATGACCACCGCGACGGCGACGACTTCGAGTACCTCGGCTCGATGCCGTTCGAGACCGAGCGCTGGTACGACTTCGCGTTCCACATCAAGTGGTCGCAGGACGACGACGGCTTCGCGCACATCTTCGCGGACGGCGAGGAAGTCCGAGACTACGAAGGCCCCACGCTCGTGGATGGCGAGTCCGTCTACACGAAGTGGGGGATCTACGGGCAGCCCACGCGCATCCTCATCGACGAGGTCCGCATCGCGGAGGGCGGCGAGGGCGGCCTCGCGCTCGTGTCGCCCTCAGACGCCCTCGCCTCCGAGGATTGACCTCGCCCGAACTCGACGCGCGAGACACAGAGACGCCCGCCTTGCAGCGGGCGCCTCCGTGCGTACGGGCCCGTATCCGGGGCCGTCTGACCGAGGGTGGGGTCAGTCCAGGGTGTTCTTCTGCGCTGCGACCTCCACCGGGAGCCGTGCCGACGAGCGCTCGCGGGAGAGTTCCCCACGGTGCGAGTGGGGCGGCTCCTTGCCGGCGCCATTGAGGACCACGCCGACCGGCATGCCACCAGAGCGCTCGAGCGACTCGATGCTGAGCTGCAGGTCGCGCGCCCTCGTCCGGCCCGCCCAGCCGACCAGCAGCACGAGGTCCGACATCGGTCCGAGGGTGGCGGCGTCCGGCACCTCGAGCGCGGGGGGCGCCGCCATCAGGACGACGTCGTACTCGCGGCGGTAGTGGTCCATCAGCTCACGCATCTCCGCGGAACCGAGGGCATCGACGGACGACGGCTTGGTGTAGCCGGCCTGCAGGACGAAGACGTCCTGGTAGTGCGTGGACTGCACGGCGGCTTCCGGGTCCGTACGACGTGCCAGCGTCGTGCTCAGGCCCGCGTCGCCCACCAGCTCGAACGTGTCTTGCATCGTGGGACGGCGGAAATTGCAGTCCACCAGCAGCGTGCGGAACCCGGCTCGCCCGAAGGCGACCGCCAGGTTCGCCGCTGAGACGTTGCCGCCATCGCCGTCGCGGACGCTCGTGACCAGCACCACGCGCCGGTCGAACGCGCCGTCCTGCCTCGCACCCATGACCACGGAGAGGTTGGCGCGCACGGAGCGCACCGCCTCCGTGAACGGAGACTCGGCGACCTGCGCGGCGTGGAGCTGCTCCGGCCCGGTGGTCTTCCCGAGGGCGGGCAGGAGCCCAAATGTCGGCAGGCCGGTCGCCTCGCGCACCTGCTCCGCGCTCTTCACCACGTCGTCCATGCGGACGTAGATGAGGGCGAGCACGGCCGCCGCGACCAGGCCGAGCATGCCGCCCGCCGCGGCGTTCATCGTGCGGTTGGGAGAGACCGGCTCGGTGGGGATCCCGGCCGCCTCGACGACTGCGACGGAGACGGGACCGGTGATGATGCCTTCGTTCACGGTGCTGATGAAGGCATCGGTGACCGTGGTGGCCACGTTACGGGCGCCCTCCGGCGTCTCCCACGAGCCCGTGATCCGGAGGAACACGCCGAGGAGCTCGACGTCAGTCTGTCGCGCGATCTGGCCGGCGGTCAGGCCGGTCGCGCCGGTCAGCTCCGCGCGTTCCAGCACCGGCTGGGTCTTCACGAGCTGCTGGAGGACGGCCGCCACCGCCGCGCTCTCGCCGAGGTCGGCGGGCTGCAGTTGGGGCGCCACTCCCGGCAGGGGCGCCCCGCCCACGGGAACCTGCTGGGTGACCAGCAGCGTCGTGGACGACTCGTAGGTGGGGGTGATGTAGCGCGTCAGGTAGAACGCGCTGGCCGCGCCTAGCACGGCCGCGATGAGCAGCAGGACTCCGAAACGGCGCAGCAGGTTCAGGTAGGTCTGTTCAGGCAACGTGTCGACCTCGTTCTGGCTGGGGCGCCCGCGGGTACACGGCGGCACCATGCTCCGTGGAGGCCGAGCGCAAGATCACATCGAACTGGTGCGCGACGGCGGCGCTGAGCTGCGGGACGCGCGCTGCCACCGACTCCCGCACGCGAGTCCGCTCCGCCAGCAGGCGGTTGATCCGCTGCGTGAGCTCGGCGGCCTCGAACGTGTCGATGTCGGGGAGGCAGTACTCGGAATGCCCCACCATTCGCATCAGGTCCATGTCCTTCGGGTGGTATGCGGTCGCGACCACGGGGATACCCATCAGGATGGGCAGCGCGATCGAGTGATACCGCGCAGCTATCACCGCGTCGTATCCGCCGATCACGCGCACCAGCCCGTCCACGTCGTGCACGAACTGCCGCACGAGGCGGCTCGCGAGCCTCGGATCCGTCGCCCAGGCCTCCGCGACCACGTCGTTCATCGCGTGGGTGTCGGCGGTCGCGTGGGAGGAGAACAGCTCGACGCCGATGCCCTGCGCCAGGAGGTCGCAGGCGACACGCGTCATCTTCGCGATGTAGTCCTCGTACCGCTGGAGGTCACCGCGGCCCCAGTACTCGGGATGGGCGTGCGCCATCACGTTGATCCCGACCACGGTCTTCTTCGACGGGTGCCGCGGCGCGTGGCGCGGGTGGAACTCGAACCCCATGTCCGGGACGACCGGTAGAGGCCGCCTCACCCCGGCTGCGTGCAGCACGCGCTTGCTGGAGGCGTCCCGCACGGACACGTAGCCAGCGTGCTCCACGGCGGAGCGGACGAACGCCCTCGCGAGGCGGCCCTGGAGCGGGCCCGCGCCCACGGAGAGGATCGCGACCTTCGTCCCGGTCAGCCGGGCGAGGACGCTCCACTTGTAGATCGCGTACGGGTGGCCCCAGGGGCCGTTCCACTGGTCAAGGAGCTGCCCGGACCCCGCGACGACCATCAGGTCGATGCGGCGCAGCATCCGATAGCTGGACCACAGGTGAGGCACCTCGCGGGCCACGGTACCGGCACGACGGAGCAAGCCCGCCGCGAGACGGGCGAACCCGCGGCGCTTCTTCGGGCGGGTATGCGCCTGCACGAGGGGGTACGCGGGGACGTGATGGCGTGCGCGCGTGTCCTCCGGATCGAGGGAGATCGCGACGACCTCCGCGTCCGGACGGCGCGCCCGCACGGCCTGGATCACCACCTCCGTGACCATCTCGTCACCGAGGTTCGGCCCGTAGTAGTGCCCCCAGACGGCGACCCGCGGAGCACGACGCCCCCGCCGCTCGAGTAGCAGCGGTACGGGCGCCTCGGCCGTGGCCCCCGCGCTCGCCACAGCGGTCGTCGGAGGCGGCCCGTCGGGCTGCCCCTGGGGCTGACCGTGCAACGGTGGAGTGACCTCGGTCGTCATGCGCGCGGACCTCCCGTGGTGGGTGCATCACATACCGCCACGTTTCGGTGAATCGCAGGTTGAGTCGCCGTCGGTGGGCCGACAAACCGAGGCGATCGCCCACCTGCACCGCCACCACTTCTCAACCACACGCTCCGCCACAGGCGTCAGCCTGACGGCGTGACCACTGACGTGAGGACAATCCCGGAGGTCGAGGCGGCGCCCGCCGCGAGGCCGCGTGCGCGCCTCATCGCGGTGGTCGCGACCTACCGGCGGCCGGAGGTCGCCCGCCAGGCGATCGAGGCCCTGCGCACGCAGACCCGCCCCCCGGACGCAATCGTGCTCGTCGAGAACTCGCCCGAGCGCGACTTCGACGGTGTCTACGACCCCGCGGACGTGGAGGTGGTGCATACCGGCGCGAACACCGGCGCCGCGGGCGGCTTCGGCATCGGCGCGGACGTGGCCCTCGAACGGGGCGCCACGCACGTCGTCCTCGTGGACGACGACTGCATCCTGCACCCCGACACGCTGGAGGGCATCGAGCGCGCGGTGCTGGAGCAGGTGCCGGGCGCCGTCGTCGGTCCCGCGGTGGTCACGCCCGAGGGCGACGCGCTGGTGTGGGACATCCGCGACGCCGCCGGACGGCGCTACGCGGGCCCCTCCGACCTCCCGGCCTACCCCCTCCCCACGCGCGACCTCGCGTTCCACGGGATCACGGTGAGCGCCGAGGCGCTACGCGATGCCGGCGGGCCGAGGGCGGACCTGTTCTTCGGCGGGCCGGATGTGGAATTCTGCCTGCGACTGGCCCACCACGGCTACGCGATCTTCTACCTCCCGCAGGTGCGGGCGACCCACCACGCCACCAACTACCGGCGGTTCTGGTTCCTCGGGCAGCGGAAGGTGCCGGCGGGTTCGCCGGGGCACCGCTACTACGTGCTGCGGAACCGCCTGTTGATGTGGCGCATGTACCGACGGGACTCCGTCCTGTCCGGCGTGGGCACCGTGATCGTGCGCGAGGTCACGGGCGCCCTCCTCGCGCCGGACCGGGTGGCGCGGCTCCGACTGCTGGCGCAGGCGGTCCGCGACGCCGCCACGGGTGACCCGAAGCGAAAGATGACGAATGCGGTCCCCCTCCGCTGACCTCGGGCAGCGAGCCGGCTACCTGGCGAGGCGGCCCGCCCAGGCCTCGCAGCAGGCGTGGCTGTACCTCCTCACCGTGGTGGGCGCGGCGACGGCGACCGTGGGAGGTGCGCTGGCGGCGGTGAGCCCGAACCTCGCGTTCGTGGCGGTCGTCGGGATGATCGGCGCCAGTTGCCTCGCGCTGCTGAGTTCGGCGCTGTCCCTGATGGGGCTCCTCACGATCCGCAGCCTCACGGACGCCTCCGCCACCACGCCCATCGTCGCCGGGCTGAACGCGGGCGCCGTGCTCGGCCTCGTCGTGATCGCGAGCGCCGGTGCGCTCGTCGTCACCCGTCTGATCGAGAAGCGACAGGCCGTCCGAGGCCTGATGGCCTCGGTGGTCGTGACGGGGATGATGGTCTACTGGTTCGGGATCGGCGTGCTGCACTACGGCATGGACGAGTCGCTGATCCGGGAGCTGGTGCGAGCCGTCTCGATCGTCGCGGTCGCCCTCATCGCCGCGAACAGCGACCGCAGCGTCACCGCCTCGCGCATGGGGACGATCGTGGTCGTCGCGGCACTGATCCCCGCCATCCTCGTGGTGAACGAGGCGGTCACCCACTGGCCGGAGATGGTCGGCGGCGGCCTGCGTCCGCGCGGCACCATGTCCCACCCCAACGCGGCGGCGATCCTCTTTGGCATCGCGGCGCCCGTGGCGGTGTGGAAGTTCGCGCACGACGGAGGCGGGAAGCGCTACCTGTGGGCGGCGGGCTTCTTCGTGTTCGCGGTGCTGCTCACACGCAGCCTCGGCGGCCTCGCTCAGACCACCGTTGGCCTGCTCGCGCTCGGTGCGCTCCAGCAGGGCGGGAGCCGCCTGTTCCGCGTCGGGGTCTTCGTCGCGGTCGCCGCCATCGCGTACGTGTTCATCGCAGACCCGCTGGGCATCAGCCGGGTGTCCGAGCTGGAGTCGACGACCCTGCAGATCCAGCAGGGCGCGCAGGACAACAACTCCTTCGAGTGGCGCCTCGTGAACTGGTCGCTCTTCCTCGACAAGTGGCAGGAGTCCCGGCTCCTCGGGTTCGGCCTCGGGACCACCGACGAGATCATCGCGCCGCTCGGACACCTGCCTCACAGCGATCCGGTCCGGTTCCTGGTAGAGACGGGCATCCTCGGTGTGAGCTTGATCAGCGTGGGCGTGCTCCTGCTGGTGAACCGCCTCGTGCTGCTCGCGAAGGTGGGGCCGGATGGGTCGTTCGCCATCACGGCGCTCGCGGTGGTGTGCGGCGTGGGGACGCACATGCTGGTCACACACGTCTCGTTCAACACCGCGCCCGTCTACGTGCTCGCCGCGCTCCTCGGGTGGTTGCTCTCACGCCAGCCGGAGGTCGTCCCCGAGGAGGACCGCGCCTCGCAGAGGCGTGCGCATCGATTGCTGGACGCAACGCAACCGCAACACTGAAACACCTTTCGGTGTCGCAGCCGTCCGTGGGCTCCACCTACGTTCAACCGACACACCCGACGCTCGGCACCTGTTCACGGGAGAGGAGTGACGATGTCCTCGGATTTCGCGCGGTCAACGGTGCTGGATGCGCCGGTTGGCACCGGCGCCGTGGTCGACGACGAGCCACGTCTGCCCGCACTCGAGCAGGCCGACCCCTCGGGCCTCTGGCGTCGCCTCGTGGAGTTTCCACAGCAGGCGGCCCACGCATGGCAGATGGGTACCCGCTGGACGGGCATTGACCACGCCACTGATGTGCGGCGCGTGATCGTCGTGGGCATGGGCGGCTCCGCCATCGGCGGACAGCTCGCCGGCCAGATCGTCCAGCACCGTGCTCCCGTTGCCGTGCAGGTGGTCCGCGACTCGGACATCCCCGCCACCGACGAGCACACCCTCATCGTGGTCGCCTCCTTCTCCGGCGAGACGGAGGAGGTCCTCTCCGCCCTCCCGAGGATCGCGACGCAACCCGGCGCGAAGATGGTGATCACGCGCGGCGGCACGCTCGGCCGCGAGGCCGCGGCGCTCGACATCCCTGCCCTCATCTACTCTTACGAAGGCGAGCCCCGCTCCGCCCTCGGCTACGGCGCGCTGTTGCTCCTCGGCGTCCTGCGCCGCGTGGGGGCGTTCCCCGCGACCGACGCCGAGGTGGAGCGCGCACTCGCCGAGGTCGGGGCGTCATGCCTGCGCTACCACCCGGACGCCGACCCGGAGACGAACCCCACGCACTCCCTGGCGCGACAACTGCGCGACCGCATCCCGGTGGTGATGGCTGACGCCTCGCTGGAGGCCGCCGCAGCCCGCTGGCAGACCCAGCTCAACGAGAACAGCAAGCGCTGGGCGTTCCCTGGCACGCTGCCGGAAGCGCTCCACAACCTGGTGGAGGCGGTCGGCGCGCGTGGCGCGGGAAGCGACGTGGACGGCTATCCGTTCCACGTCGTGCTGCTGGAGGACCAGACCCGCCCGAACCGTGCCCGCGCCCGCATCGACGCGCTGCAGGAGCTGCTCTCTGACTCCGGCATCGAGTGGACGCGAGTCGCCCTCCGAGGTTCGTCCCACCTCAGCATCCTGCTCCAGGCATGCCTCGCCGGGGACTGGGTCTCGTACTACCTCGCGGTGGACGAGGGCATCAACCCGTCGCCGGTGCCATTCATCACGGACATGAAGCAGCGCGTCGCGCAGATGGGCGCGGGCTACCCGAGCGAGCGGCGCCTGTCCTCGCTCCTCTCGTCGCGCAGCACCCGCTAGTCCGCCACAGGACGGACGCGAGGTACCGACCCGCCTCGCACGTCGATGAGCCCCGCCGTTCGGCGGGGCTCATCTCGTTGGTGCGTCCGAGGGCGTGCGGCCCGAGCGATGTCAGGCGCGGGTGAAGATGAGCTGCATCTCCATCATTGCCTCGTCGGCGACCGAGAGGACCATCATCGACTCGGGGGCATCGATGCCGTAGTCCGAGAGCAGGATCGGGGTCGAACCCACGACCACGACCTGCCCGTCCACCAGCTGCCCTTCGAGGGACAGCTCAACGCGGTTGGTGACGCCGTGGATGGTGAGATCGCCGACCGCCGTGGCCGCGATCGCCTCGCCGCTGGCCGGGTCGCCCTCGACAGCGATCGGCTCCGCGAGGACGAAGGTCGCATCCGGGAACTCGTTGGACTCGAGCGCCTGGCGCTGCAGCTGGCCGTCCCGCCGCTCGTCGTCGCTCTTCAGCGTGCGCAGGTCCGCGACCACCTCGACGGTGCTGATGGTCGTCCCGTCGAACGCAAGCGTCCCGGAGACATCCGAGGTACGCCCGACGGCGGTCGCGCTGCCGATCCGCGCGAGTTCTTCCTCGATGCGGTAGCCAACGAACGAGTTGGCGGCGTCGACCGACCACGTACCGCTGAGGTCGCCGTCAGCGCTTCCGGTGGCGCCGCCCTCGGTGCCCGCGCTCGAGGTACCCGTGGGGGACGCCTCGGCCGTCGAGGCGCCCCCAGTAGTGGCGGTGGCAGTCGCGGTCGTCGAGGCAACCGATGCAACGGCGTCTGCGAGGCTTGCAGGCGGCGGTGCGTCGCTGCGGATGAACAAGTACCACCCGCCGAACGCGAGGACGGCGAGGGCAACTACGGCGGCTCCGGCGCCGAAGAGCATGCTACGAGGCATTCAGTTCTCCTGAGGATGGAAGGGAATGGGTCGTTGGCTTCCCAGAACGTTACGGGAGGTCACGTAGGACTGACGTAAGTGACGTATGAAATAAGTGTTTGCTCACACACGACTGTGATGGCGTCATCGAGAGCGCTGTAATCCGGCTGTAACGCTGCTCGCAGGATTGGAAGAATTGGCCCCGCTCTCTGTATCCGGCGGGGAGCCACTCACGCCCGCAGGCGACCGACCAGCACCGGCGGGAACGTGGGAGGACGGCGGAAGCCCTCCGTCTCGGAAGCGGCGAAGGAGGGCTCCTCGAGCGCATCGAGAGTGAGGCCCGCCTCGAACGCGGGTCGCAGGAGGGCGGAGATGGGACGGTGGAAGTACGGCTGCGGCGCGGGCTGCCCCGCAACCGCGACTCCCCACGAGGCCACCTCGTCGAGGTAGCCCGTGACCTTCATGTAGACGAGCTCCTCGCGGCCCTGCGCGGTGTACCGCCGCTCGGTCACCTCGGAGGCGCCGTCCTGGTTAAAGGCGGGGTGCTGCACAGCAAAGACGAAGGGAGCGCCGGGCTTCAGGAGGCGCGCCATCGCCCGGTAGAGCGGCGCGATCTCCGCGATGTCCATCAGCACCATGCACGCAATCGCGCCATCGAACCGCTGCTCCCCGAGCGCCAGCAGCGCTGCCTCGTCTGTCGCGTCGACCTCGAGGTAGTCGATCGGGGCACGCTCCGAGCGCTGGCGGGCGCGCTCCAGCATCGCGGGAGCAGCGTCGATCCCGACCACTGACGCGCCGGCAGCTGCGAGGCGACGGCAGGAGAGCCCGTTGCCACAGCCGACATCGAGGATGGCGGCTCCCTCCACGTCTCCGAGGAGGCGGGAGACCTCCGGCCAGACCAGCTCCAGGTGCCAGCGGTTGCCCTCGCCCATGTACTCGTCCCAGTGGGCGGCGTTGGCGTTCCATGCATCGGTGGACTGCTGCTGGGTGAGGCGCTCCTCCGGTGTGGGGGAAGACTCGGGCGGGGCGTCGGGCATGGTGGACCTCCGGACGCGGGAGGCTAGCAGAACGGCGGGCCAGTTGGCCCGCCGTTCATGTGCGCTGCGATCGCCTCGAGAGGCGCGAGGGCTACCCGCGCGGGAGGCCCAGGCCGCGAGTGGCGATGACGTTGCGCTGGATCTCGGAGGTGCCGCCGGCGATCGTCGCCGACACCGTGGAGAGGTACATCGTGGCCCAGCGGCCGCCCATCGGGGCGTTCTTGCCGTCGTTGTCCGCGTCGCCGCGGACGCCGCCGTAGAGGCCGAGCATCCGCGTGGCGGTACGGGCGATGCGCTGGCTGAACTCCGTGGAGTACGCCTTCGCCATGGAGGCCTCGTAGTTGGGGATGAGGCCCCGCGCCTGCATCGAGATCACGCGCTGCGAGAACAGCGTCGCGATCGAGGCCTCGACGTAGCGGTCCGCCAGCTCCAGCCTCGGCGCGTCGACCTGCCCGAGGCGAGACTGGGGCGTCTCCTTCAGGAAGTCGCTCAGCTCGTTCAGCGTGCGGGTGTGCCCCACGGACATGCCGATCGAGGAACGCTCGAAGTCGAGGTGGGTCGCGCCCACGTACCAGCCGCGGTTGATCTCGCCGACCGCGTTCTTCACCGGGACGCGCACGTCCTCGAAGAACGTCTCGTTGAAGCCACGCGCATCGTTCATCTGGACCAGCGGGCGGATGGAGATGCCGGGCGTGTCCATCGGCGCCAGGAGGTAGGTGATGCCTCGATGCTTCGGGGCCTCCGGGTCGGTGCGGACCAGGGCGAAGATCCAGTTGGCGAGGTGCGCGCCGGAGGTCCAGATCTTCTGGCCGTTGATCACGAAGTCGTCACCGTCGCGCACGGCACGGGTCTGGAGCGACGCGAGGTCGGAGCCGGAACCGGGCTCGGAGTAGCCCTGGCACCAGATGGTCTCGCCCTTCACCATCGGCGGGAGGAACTCCTTCTTCTGCTCCTCGCTGCCGTGGACCATG
>JALOAM010000034.1 GCA_023228765.1 Dehalococcoidia bacterium | reverse complement strand
AACCACGAGAGCGGCATCACGTTGGGCACGCCTCGGTAGGTGGTGGTCACCAGGACCACCGGGCCGCCGAGCAGCAGCCGCCCACCCTCGGAGGTCGGACGCGCCTCGGTGTCCTCCGGCGTGATGTTCTGGAACGGATCGTCTGCCACGTGCCGAGTATAGGTTCGAGCGGTCCGAGGCTCCGCCCGGCGAAGCGGAGGGCGTGCCTCTTGCGTGCGAGGTTGGTAGATTCAGCGGCGTAGATTCCTCGGTGCTCGAGGAGCGCTGGTTGGGGGTCCCGATGGTTCGTCGACTGATGGGTGCGGTGTCCGGGTTGTTCCTCGCGGTCGCGATGCCCGCACTGGCGTTCGCCGCCGAGGGCACTGAGACCTCCTTCGAGGCCGCGGAACGCTCGATGGACCCCGCCGCCGACTGGACGACGATCATGATCGTCACGGCGCTCTCGCTCGGCGGACTCTTCCTGCTCGCGACCCTCGGCTACATGTACCGCCGCGAGCGCAACCTCGACTGGGAGTTCCAGAAGCCCGACGCGCCGCACCACGACGCCCACCACTAGGCACCTCCGCCCGAGGTAACGCCCTCGGACGGATCGGATGCACTGACGGCGGCCCCAGGGCCGCCGTTGTGGTTCTCGCCGGGCGCGCTACGCTCCCGCGCATGACTGTCGCGTTCGGCCTCAACCGCTTCGACTTCCGCACACCCGCCGACTTCGCCACCGACGTGGCGAGGGCGGAAGCACTCGGGTGGGACTACGCGTTCGTACCGGACTCGCAGCTGCGGCGGCACGACACCTACGTCCTGCTCTCGTTCGCCGCGCAGGCGACCACCTCGATCCGGCTGGGGCCACTGCTGACCAACCCGGTCACGAGGCACCCGACGGTCACGGCCTCCTCGATCGCCACGGTGGACGTGGTGTCCGAGGGGCGCGCGATCCTCGGGCTGGGGATCGGGGACACGGCGGTGCGGCTGGCCGGCCTGAAGCCGGCGAAGGTCGCCACGCTGGAGGGCGCGACCCGCACGATCCGCGACCTGCTCCACGGCGGGAAGGTGCAGGGCACCCGTCCGGCGGGCGTCCCCCACGCGCGCCCCATCCCCGTCTGGGTGGCAGCGGCCGGTCCGAGGATGCTCCGCGCTGCCGGCCGCACCGCGGACGGCGTCTTCCTCCGCGTCGGGACGCACCCCGCGAACCTCCGCGCTGCCGTGGACGCTGTCCACGAGGGCGCTCGCGAGGCCGGCCGCGACCCTGCCTCGGTACGCCTCGGACTGGTGGTGCACACGACGCTCGGCGCGGGCGGCGCGGACGACGAGCGCACGTTGCTGGTCGCGAAGTCGATGGCGGCGGGGTTCTACGAGTACTCACCCCACCTGTTCGAGGTACCCGGCCTCGCCTGGGATGGCCCGGACGTCCATACCCTGCAACCACTGGTGAACCCGGACTTCCACCACCACCCGGACCTCGTCGAGTCCGGCCGCATCGTGGACTTCCTCTCGGAGGAAGCCGCGGACGCCTTCGCCTTCCGTGGCACCCCCGAGGCGATCGCCGACCAGATCGTCGCGACGCTCTCCCTCGGCATCCCGTTCGAGATCGTGGTGCCTCACCCCGTGCCAAACCCGCCCGTGCCGCGCGAGGGCGCGGACTACATGGAGCGCCTCGCGCGAGAGGTGCTGCCGCGCGTGCGGGAGCGGGTGGCGGAGTAGAGCGCCGCAGCAGAGATGTCTTGCAGGAGTGGGGTGGGAATCGGCAGCAGAGAGGCCACCGGAGCCCGCCCTCCCGCCTACGTCGTTACCCCGTACACTCGATGTAGCCGTCCGCGTGGGCGGCATCGCCATCTCGGCGCGCCCTCTACACCACAACCCATCGAGGCGTGCCGAGTCATCGAGGAGTTCTGATCGTGGAGCCGACCGTAGCTGTCATCGGGGCCACCGGCGCTGTGGGGGATGTCTTCCTCAAGATCGCCGCCGAGCGGAAGCTCCCGATGAAACAGCTGAAGCTCCTCGCATCGGCCCGCTCGAAGGGGAAAGTGCTCCGCTACGAGGGGCCGACCACGGTCGCGCCGAACGGCGGCGACATCGTCGTCGAGGAGACGACCGCGGAGTCGCTCGCGGACGCGGACATCGTCTTCTGCTCTGCCTCGTCCGAGGTGTCGAAGCAGTGGGGTCCGTGGCTCAAGGAGCGCGGCAAGGTCATGATCGACGACGGGTCCGCGTTCCGCATGGACCCGACGGTGCCGCTTGTGATCCCCGAGGTGAACGGTGACGACCTGGAGTGGCACCAGGGGATCGTGTCCATCCCGAACTGCACCACCACCCCACTCGCCATGGCCCTCGACGCCATGCGCCAGGTGGCGCCGCTCTCGCGCGTGACCGCGTCGACGTACCAGGCCGTGTCAGGCACCGGCGCCGCCGCCGTCCGCGAGCTGGACGCGCAGGTCGCCGCCATCGGCCGCGGCGAGGCAATCCCGACGCCGGAGCAGTACCCCGTGCAGATCGCGGGCAACGTCCTCCCGCACGTCGACTCATTCGACGAGGAGGAGGACTACTACACCAAGGAGGAGCTGAAGATGCGCAACGAGACGCGCAAGATCCTCCACCTGGACGGCCTCCGCTTCGCCGCGACCTGCGTCCGCGTCCCCGTCGCCATCGGTCACGCCGAGGTGGTCCACGCCGAGTTCGAGCGCGAAGCCTCTATCGCCGACCTCGTCGCGGCCCTGCAGGCCGCCGAGGGCGTCGAGGTGATCACGGACCCGACGAAGTACGTCACCCCCCTCGAGATCGCCGGCGACGACCGCGCCTTCGTCGCGCGCTTGCGCCCGGACCGCACCGTCGAGCACGGCGTCACCTTCTGGTGCCTCACCGACAACCTCCGGAAGGGCGCCGCCCTCAACGCGATCCAGATCGCGGAAGAGATGCTGAAGCGCGACCTGGTCTTCGACTACGCGGCGAAGGCGTAAGGCTTCGAGGGGCACTCCCCCCGTCTGACCGTCTGACCGTCTGACCCCCTCTCCCGGTTTCGGGAGAGGGTTGGGGTGAGGGCCCTTCCGGATCTGCTGGCGAGCGATCCGAGGCGCGCGCGAACCTGGAAGACCACCCTCACCCCCAACCCCACTCCCGAAACCGGGAGAGGGGAGTCGGAGTCCGGAATCGGAGCCGGAGCACGGCGGCGCTATCGTTCTCCTCGGAGGACAGACAGCGCATGAGTGGCCTCGACACGCTCCCCGATGCACCGGCCGTCGCGCAGATGGTGATCGCCGCCACCGGCGACTCGCCCACGGATCTCCGCATCGTGGGGCAGGGGGTCACGGCGGTCGCGTGGCGCGTCGAGGTGGACCGGGCCGTCGAGGGCGGCGCGTACTGCGTGCTGGTCGGGCTGCCGAAGCACGGGCCGGAGAGCGAGTGGCCGGGGGCGGGCGGTCAGATTGCAGCGCGTGCGGCCGTGCTGTCCGCGCTGCGCGAGCGCGATCCTCGGTGTCCGGAGGTGTTCGGGACCGCGTGCTCGGCTGGGACGCCGGAGCGGCTGCGGCGCTGGTCATGGATCGTGACGTCGTGGATGCGCGGGGCACCGCTCGAGGACAGCGCAGCGATGACCTCGGAGGTCGCGCGGGAGCTGGGCGGGCTGCTTGCGACGCTGCACTCGATCCCCGTGAGCGGACACGGGCTGCTCGCCGACACCGCCGAGGAGTTGCGCGGGGCCTCGGACGACCCGGGGACGGACTTCACGTCACGGTGGGGTCGCGCGCTGTGGCCGTTCGACGGGCGGCCGCTGGCAGCGCATCCGCTGGTGCAGGTCGCGCCGCAACTTGTGCTGCGGGTGGGCCAGCTACGCGAACAGCTCCTCGCCTACGCCACGCAGGGGGCGAGGGGGCTCTGCCACTCGGACTTCCAGCCGGCGCACGTATGGGTCGAGGATGGCCACCTCGCGGGGCTCATCGACTTCGGCGATGCCGCCGTGCTGCCGCCGGCGACCGACCTCGCGCTCTTCGCTTCGACCTACGGGTGGCCCATGCTCGAAGCGCTGCTCGAGGGGTATGCGACGAACTCGGTGCTCCGCGACATCCGCCGCGCCGAGGCGTACCAGCTCGCGGTGCTCGTCGCGCTCCAGCGGATCGAGAAGTACGTGCGTATCCGTCCGGACGAGGCGAGAGTTCGGGGCGCCGTCGAGTTCCTCGAAGCGACGTTGCCGCAGGCCGCGCGGCGGATGGACGCCTAGCTCCGAGCGTCCCTCGGGAGTCCGCTACTCGACGGCCTCGCGGCGCTCGATGGCGGCGACCAGGTCGAGGACGGAACGGGCGCGTCGGACGGTGCGGCGGTCTACCAGGCGGTCGTAGCCGGGGGCCTCCAGCGCTTCGCCCGCGACGACTCCAATGACCTCGCCGCGCTTGCGGACGCGCTCCCACTCCGCAGCCATCGCGCGGGCGATCGCGACCTCGGAGGGGTCAGGGGTGAACAGCGAGTTCATGCCGCGCGCTTCGCCCTCGACGTGCACGGTGACACCCACCGCGCCGAAGTCGTGCGCGACCGTCGGGATGTGCTCGACGCCGGGGCGGTGATGCTGCACGTGGACCACCCACGGGAGACGCGCGGCGTCCGCGTGGAGGGCCACCTCCGCCATGGCGTGGCCGTAGAGCATCCCCGCACCAGCACCGAGCCGGAGGTCGTGCCGCAGTCCGTCGATGCTGAGTACGACGGTCCGCGCCCGGTCGATCGCCAGCAGGAGGCGAGGCAGCGCCACGATGCCCTCGGCGCTGTCGAGCTCGGGGAGGATGTCGACCTGACCGGGGACGAGCTGCGCACGCATCTCGAACTTCCGCACGAGGACATCGGCGTCCCGCACGTCCTGCGGCTCCTCCGCGCCGGAGACGACGACACCCGTCAGCCACGGCCCCACGGCTGCCTCGACGTCCGCGGCCATCTCACCCGAGCGCGCATCCGACACCCGCACGAGGACGGGCCGCCCGGTCTTGCCGATCGCCTGCGCGTGCCGCCGAGCGAGGCGACGCGCCTCGTCACGCCGCCCGTGTACGGACGGGCGAGCGAGGTCCAGGAGGATGGCGTCGGCGGCGCTGCCGGCCGCGGCCTTCATCGCGCCCTCGTCCAGGGCGTCCATCACCAGGATGCTTCGCAGCGCGAGCATGGCCCGTCCCGTCTAGATCAGTTCGTCTTCACCGAGGGCGTGCCCGGCGTCGACATCCGCCAGGAACCGGAGTACCTCGTCGCCCCAGTCCCCCGGCCGCTGGCTGCTGGTCCCGTGGACACAGCCGTCGAAGCGCACCAGCCGCCGCCGAGGCAGGCCGTCCAGCCGGTGCAGTCCCGGCAGGATCATCCCGTCCTGCATCCCCACGATCACGAGAGTGGGCACCTGCAGGTCCTTCAGCGCGTCGGTCAGGTCCGGGCGCGTCCGCATCGCGCGGCGGCAGCCCTCCATGCCCGGGTCGCCCGCCCACTCCGGGTACTCCTGCGAGCGGATGGGGTCGGTGCCGGCGTTGCCGCGCGTGGTGGTGTCGCTGAGGACGAGCGCGTGCACGTCCGAGGCGTGATCGACCGCGTACTGCGTCGCGATCTGTCCGCCGAACGACATGCCACCGATCACCGCGCCATCGACCGCGTCGAGGGCCTCCAGCAGCCCGCGGAGGTCCTCGGCGAGTGCGGGCATCGTGTACGACTCGATGTCCTCGGGGGCGGAGGAGCCGCCGTGGCCGCGGGCGTCCCAGCAGATCAGCCGGTGATCCTGGGAGAGCGCGTGCATCTGCGGGAACCACATCTCGAGGCCCACGGAGAAGCCGTGCGCGAGCACGATCGGGCGCGCATCACGACGGCCCCGCTCGTCGTAGCGGATACGGATGCCCGAGGCGAGTTCGACGTGTGGCATCGCCGGAGTCTACCGCGTCGTGTCGCTTCGGCCTGTCGGAAAGGACGCGGAGGCGGAGGGGATCCTCACCCCGGCCCTCTCCCGCTTCGCGGGCGAGGAGTCCGAGGCGGGAGTCGGAGGACGGGAGGACGGAGCAGACCTGGGTCACTCCCCGTGGGGGAGACCGGGGACGTCGGTACCGGCGTAGAGGTAGCGGTACATGGCGTAGTTCGCCGAGACGTGTTCGAGGTAGGCGCGGGTCTCGGTGAAGTCGACGGCGTAGAGGTAGCCGTTCGGGCCGGGGAAGGACTGGGCTTCCAGCCAGCGGGCGGCGTTGCCGGGGCCGCCGTTGTAGGCGGAGAGGGCGGCGAGCATGTGGCCCTCGAAGGCATCGAGTTGCGCGGCGAGGTAGTACGCGCCGAAGCGCGTGGCGATCGAGGGCTGCGCGAGGTCGCCGAAGGTCCACTGCTCCACGCCCAGCTCAGCGGCGATCGCCTCGCCGGTGGGCAGGATCACCTGGGTGAGGCCGAACGCACCCGCGCTCGACCCGGCCTCCGGGTTGAACGCAGACTCCTGGCGCATCAGCGCGTAGAGCAGCAGCACGGGGACCTCGAACTCCTCGGCGGCCTCCGTCGCGGCGTCGAGGAAGGGGACGGGATAGGCGAGCGCGAGCAGCTCGCGCGGTGCAGCGAGCTGCTGGGCGGGCTCTACCGCGCCGAGGATGATCGCGGCGGCGTTCATCGCGACGTCGTAGAGGCCCCGGCGCTTCGCCTCGTAGGCCAGCGCGACCAGCTCGTACGGCTCGTCCGCGCGCGCGAAGACCTCGGCGTTGAGCAGCCCGCGAGCGACGCCGGGCTCGCCGGCGTCCGCGAGCAGCCATGCGAGCTTCACCTCAGGCTCAGCGAGGACGGGCGACTCCACCTCCCGGCTCGCCCCCAGCATCGAGGCGATCCAGACGTCGATGGCGACCGAGTCGTCGTGCACTGGCTCCGGGACTTCCTCGATGGCGGACCCGGGGAGGGGTCCGACCGCGGCCTCACCGCTCTCCTCGAACGCCGCGGTGTACGAGGTGGGGTCGTAGGCGGCGGCGGGCGCCAGCTCAGCGGGCGGGGCGTCGAGGAGCGCGACGAGCACGCCGTGCCAGTGCGCGGCCTCCGCCGCCGTCGAGGGCGACGCCGTCCTCGTGATCTCCGCGAGGCGTGCCGTGCTGTCCGCCCCCATCCCCGCGAGGCCGAGCGCGACCGCGGCACGTAGCCGCCCGTCCTCCGCGAACGAGGAGCCCGGGAACGCCTCCACGAGCAGGTCGTATTCGAACGCCGCTTCCTGGGGGCGGTCGAGCTCCTCGAGGACGCGCCCGCGCCAGTAGCGCGAGTCGTCCGCCCAGGCGCCCTCCGGGTCCGCGGCGAGCGACTCGTGATACGCCTCGATCGCTCCTTCGCGGTCGAAGACGCGCTCCCGCAGGGCCGCGAGGTAGAACCACGCCTGGCCAGCCTCCACGGGCGTGAGGACGCCTTCGTCGATCAGCGCCTGGTAGCGCGCGACGGCGTCGTCGTTGCGGGACGCGCGGTAGGTGACGTACGCCGCCACGAGCCTCGGGTAGGGCGCCTCGTACGCGTCGAGGAGGTCGAGCGCCTGCACGGCAGCCCACGACCCCGGCTCGACCGTCATCGCCTCGACCGCAAGGTCCTCCCAGCCGGGCGTCCCCGCCGCCTCCCCGATGCGCGCACGCTGCCACAACGCGTCCGCCCGCGTGAACGACCCCGCGCCGAGTTCCTCGACGCGTTCGAGTGCGACGAGCGCCTCGCCCTCGCGCCCGGCCTCCTCGAGCGCGACCGCACCCTCGGTGACGGCGATCGCCCGGACGGTGGTCGGGAGGTCCTCGGCGGGCCCGCCCACCGCCAGCAGCGAGGCGTACCGGTCCGCCGCCTCGGCGGAGCCGCCCCCGTCGCGTAGCGCCACCATCTGTGCCGCGCGGAACAGCGCGAACGGCCTCAGCTCGTCACCGACCTCCGCGACAAGGTCGAACAGGTCAGCCGCCAGGCCGTACTCGGCGCTATCACGCGCCTCGACGGCCGCGCGGTAGGTGAAGGTCGTGTTGGCACCGGCCTGCGCGATCATCGCGCTGAAGGCGAGCCGGACGTTCGGGATCCGCAGCACCGAGGGCACTTCGTCCTCGGACGGCCCGGTCGACGTCGGCTCCCCGGCCGAGGGACCACCCTCGCCCGGCCCCGGCCCGCCCACGCCACCACCGCTCGCTCCGAAGTCGGACGGCAGCGGGACCGACACGGAGATCCCGTCCCCCTCGACGGCGTCCCCGCGGTCGCCGGCCTCGCGCGTCGTGACGAAGGCGGCCACCACGACCACCACGAGGGCCGCCACCCCCAGCACGCCGACCCGCCGCGCGAGCGATCTCGTCATCCATCCATCGTATCGGAGGCACTCGGACAGCCCCGCCGATACCGACTCTCACCTCTGCTCTCCGACCTCACTCTGACCTCCGGTTCTGACCTCCGGCCCCTCTCCCGAAACCGGGAGAGGGTTGGGGTGAGGGCCCCTCCTGCGCACCACCCCGCGAGGTCCTCGGCGGTTAGCGAACCGGATCCGGAGGCCCTCACCCCCGGCCCCTCTCCCGGAACCGGGAGAGGGGAGACAGAAGGGGATGCGGGAGAGAAGCGGGGACGGGAGGGCGGGCGGGTGCGGGGAGCGAGGGGCTAGGCGCGGGCCTCGAGGAGGACGACACGCTTGGTGTCATCGGCGACGTCGCGCTTGCTCACGGTGAACCGCGAGGCGGGCTCCTCGGGCGTGGCGGCGAGGGCGGACACGAAGGTCTTGAGCGCGGTCGGGTCCGCCGGGTCGTAGCCGATGGGGATCACGATCGAGGGCTGCATCGCGCGGACGGCTTTGGCCGCGTCGGCGCCCTGGAGGGCGTCCGGAAGCGCGATCGGCACGAACACGATGTCCGCGACGCCGAGCACGTCCATCGCCGCGCTCGTGGGCGCGACGCCCATCCCACCGAGGTGGGCGACACGGATCTCCTCCGCCTCGAACAGCCAGAGCGTGCTGCGCAGGCCCGCCGGGTCGCCCTCGCCGAGGAGGGAGGAGCGGACGCCCTCGATGATCACGCCGCGGATCTCGTACTCGCCGGGGCCGTTCAGGACCATGGGGTCGCCATCGGCGGGCGCGACCTGCGCGACGCCGTTCCGGCTCGGGTCGTCATGACTGACGGTGATGATGTGTGCGTCCGGCCGGCCCATCGTGCCACCCGCGGACTTGTCGTACGGGTCCATGACCACGGCCGCGTTCCGCGTCCGCATCCGTGTCGCCGCACCACCGAGCCACGTGAGATCCATCAGGCCTCCGAACCACAGGGGACAAGCCCATCCTACCGAGGGGGGTGACTACCCGCGAGACTGCAGCCGTATGGGCGGCAGTCGAGAAGGGGCGGACTCAACGTCACCGGGCCGACCACGCTCGACGTGCCCTCGCCTGCTACGAGAACACCCTCGCCTGTTACGAGAACAAGAGAGGCGCCCTCTCGGACGCCTCTCCCCGGACTCTGGTGACTCGGAACCGCTATGGCAGGAAGCCGAGCGGGTCCTGGTACACGCCGTTGCGGCGCAGCTCGAAGTGGACGTGCGGGCCCGTGGTGCGGCCGGTCATGCCGATGTAGCCGACGACCTCGCCTGCGCTCACGCTCTGACCGGGCTCCACGGTGAAGCCGGAGAGGTGGCCGTACAGCGTCTCGTAGCCGTTCCCGTGGTCGATGATGACGTGGTAGCCGTACGAACAGCACGGGTTGCCGCCCACGAACGTGACCACGCCGGACGTCGCCGCGTGCACGGCCGTGCCGATGGGCGCCGCCACGTCGATGCCGAGCGGGTGCGCGGGACCGAACGGCGAGCTGAGCATGCCCTGTGCCGGCCACGTCCAACCGGTGTCGGACGGCGGCGGGAGCACGTCGGAGCCGGGGCGCGTCGGCGGTGGAGCGACCGGGATCACCTTGTGGCCGCCCGGCACGAGGATGAGCGAACCCGGCTGCACGTTGTTGGGGTCACCCGCGAGGCCGTTCGCACGGAACTCGACGATGTCGCGCCAGTCCGCCTCGTACTTGTCGGCGATCTCGGTCACGGTCTCGTTCACGAGCACGGAGTGGACGATGCCCTCGACGCTGGGGATCTGCAGGATCAGGCCCGGCCAGATCGCGTCGGAGGACTCCACGTCCACGTTGTTCCACTTGATGTAGTCAGGGTGGATGCCGAAGCGGTCGGCGATACCCGACAGGGTGTCGCCCGCCTGGACTTCGTACTCCCAGAAGATCGGAATCTTCTCGTTGGTGTCGCCACCGTCCACGCTGGCCTGGGCCTGCGAGGAGTTGTCCTGCATCTCCGCCATCTCGGCGAGTGCCACCTCGGTGTTGTCGCGGAAGTTCGGCTTCGCATCCAGGGAGACGGGGGGTGCGAGGACGGTGAGCGGAACGGGACCCGAGGTGAGGGATTCGGCGCCAGCGGTGGGGACCGCGGCCGCCAGGCCGGGAAGCGTGAAGCGCTGCGCGTTCAGCACCGGCTCCGTCGGGAGGCCGGCGACGCGCACCGGGAACAACCCGATGAACACGATCACGCCCAGCAGCCCCGCGATGACCGAGAAGTTCACCGAGGAGCGGAACCGTCGAGGAAGAGTGTCAGCGTGTACGCGCGCGCGCAGCAGCCGACGGCTGCGGCGCGGCGGCCGCTGCGGGGTCAGAGTCCCGTGGATGGTGCGACTCCCCTCCGCCCGCGTGCCCCGCCCAGGGCCCACGACCGTCAAGCGCACTCGTGCCTGACTTCTACCGTGATACACGGCTTCGTCAGGCGATCACTGAATAGGCGCACGAAAGTGTTGCGCCACGAGCCAACGTTGAGGAGCGTACCTTGTGGCGCGCGGCACAAACAACGCCGCAACATTTCAGTTCCGCACGACTGTGCGACACGTCACAGGGCTGATCTGCTCACGTTTGACTCAGGATTGGCGCGCGATCCGTGATCCTCGGACGGTAGTGGTGGCTGTACTGGTCCAGCACGATTCGACGTCCTCCCACGCGCTCCCGACGCCCACGATTGTCACGTTTCACACCTTCGCCTCTGACTCCGGTTCCGACCCCCCTCTCCCCGGTTTCGGGAGAGGGGAAGGGGGTGGGGGCCCTCTCCGGAGCACTCTGCGAGGTCCTCGCGGGCGGTGAGCAGATCCGGAACGGCCCTCACCCCAGCCCTCTCCCGGAACCGGGAGAGGGGGTCGGAACCGGAACGAGGAGGGAGGGCCCGGGGACAACGAGACGGGGTGGCCTCTCGGCCACCCCGTTGGATCTCGCGGGAGCGAGGGACGGTGCTAGATGACGTCCGTCTTCAGCGTCGCCAGGAACTCCTGGTTGTTCTTCGTCTTCGCGAGGCGCTCCAGGATGCGGTCCGTGGCGTCGCCACTGTCCTCCTCGAGCATGGAGGCCATGCGGCGGAGGAGCCAGATCTGGCGGAGCTCGTCCTCCTCGAAGAGGAGGTCCTCACGACGCGTGGAGGAGCCGAGGAGGTCGATGGCGGGGTAGACCCGCTTCTCCGCCAGGCGGCGGGAGAGGCGGAGCTCCATGTTCCCGGTGCCCTTGAACTCCTCGAAGATCACCTCGTCCATGCGCGAGCCGGTCTCCACGAGACAGGTCGCGATGATCGTGAGGCTGCCGCCTTCCTCGGTGTTGCGGGCAGCGCCGAAGAAGCGCTTCGGCGGGTAGAGGGCGATGGGGTCCATACCGCCGGAGAGCGTGCGGCCGGAGGTCGGCATCGCGATGTTGTAGGCGCGGGCAAGGCGCGTGATGGAGTCCATCAGGATCACCACGTCCACGCCGCCCTCCACCAGGCGCTTCGCGCGCTCGATGGCGACCTCGGTCACGCGGGCGTGGTCCTCCACCGGCTCGTCGAACGTGGAAGCGATGACCTCGCCCCGCACGGAACGACGCATGTCCGTGACTTCCTCCGGCCGCTCGCCGATGAGCAGGACCATCAGGTGGCAGTCCGGCCAGTTGCCCGTGATGCCGTGGGCGATGGACTTCAGCAGCATCGTCTTACCGGCCTTTGGCGGCGAGACGATGAGACCGCGCTGACCTCGGCCGATCGGGGCGAAGAGGTCCACCACGCGCTGCGAGAGCTCGTGCTGGTCGGTCTCCAGGCGCAGCATGTTGTTCGGGAAGATCGGGGTCAGGGCGTCGAAGTCCGGGCGGCGCTTGGCCTCCTCCGGATCGAGTCCGTTGACCGCGTCCACGCGGAGCAGGCCGTAGTACTTCTCGGACTGCTTCGGCTGGCGGACCTGGCCGGTGACGTAGTCGCCGGGCCGGAGGCCGAACCGCCGGATCTGGGACTGCGAGACGTAGACATCGTTGGGGCCGGGGAGCATGCGCTCGCCGCGGAGGAAGCCGAAGCCGTCGTCGGCGATGGTCAGGACACCGCCAGAGAAGATGGTGCCGCGGCGCTCGGCCTGCGCCTCCAGGATGCGGAAGATCAGTTCCGGCTTCGGCATCCCGGACACCGCGGAGTCGAGGTTGAGTTCGCGCTCCGCGAGGTTGATGAGGTCGTCGCGAGAGCGCTGCTCCAGCTCCGCCATGTCGAGGATGGGGACATCCGGGTCGATGTCCGGCATCGGCTCCAGCGACGGGTCAGCCTGGGGTGGCCGTCCTCGGCCGCCGCTGCCGTTGCTGCTGCCACCTCCGCCACCGCGTCGAGAACGACGCCGGGACCGGCTGGGAGCATCCGAAGACGCGAGATCGCGTCCGCGCGACGAAGTAGTCATGGGCTATGGCCTGATCTCAAAGGGAACCCGTGCACGCTCGCAGAGTCGGCACTGGGCTCAGGTGGGGCATCCACTGAGTTGTGGGATGCGTAGATGTTAGTCGTTTCCGGTTCGCGTCGACAAGTGCGTCGTTACACGATTCCTCGCACCGGGACGGCGCGGCCTCGCGCGGGCCGAGGCACACGAACGAGGACGGCTACGAAGGGATCGGCACCAGCGAGACGATGAGGCCGCCCTGGCTCCCGGATGGGCCGGGCGCGGTGCCGATCTCGACACGCTGCCCGGGCTGCAGGTCTGCGAGCGGCGCCTCGAGGTATGAGCCGGGCACCGCACGGTGCAGCGTGCCCATCTTGTCCTCTTCGCCCTCCACGCGCTCGAGGGTGACCGTGCCGGCGGCAGGGTCGACGGACGCGACGACGCGCGGCGCCGGGCCGTGGGAGGGCGCCCAGGCGTAGCGCCCGGCTTTGCTGACGTGGACCAGGTAGGGGACGTCCGGCATCGCGACGTGGTGCAGCGTGACGCGGTATCCGGGCGTGACCGCCTTCGCGCAGGTGACCGAGGGGATCTGGACGCCAAGGCACGCGTCCGGCCACTCCACGCCCTCGATCTTGGTCAGGCGGAGCTCGGTCTCCGGGATGCCCATCCACTCCGCGAGGCGCGTGATCGCCTCCCCCGTGATGCGCTCGGCCTCGGCGGCGGCGTCCGAGGCGGGCGTGCTGCCGGCGCCGGGGGTCACGGTGCCGCTGGTGTCGGGCGTCACCGACGGCGGCGGGGGTGTCTGCGTGACGGTCGGGGTGGTCTCGTCGAGCGGGCTCGTGGGGGGCGGGTCGGAGGCCGCGCACGCGCTCCCGAGGATCACGAGCAGCAGTGCGAGGACGACGAGCGGCGCGCGGTTACCGGATGCAGGCAGCACGAAGACGCGTGCGCAAGCACGAGACACGGACGTTCCCTCTGTTTGACCCCGACGGTCAGTGTACGAAGGCGTGCCGAGAAGTCGAACGACGAGGTGCCCCATGACGCGTGCGTGCGCGCTCCGCGTCGTGCTCAAGGTCTCGTCGGGCGACGGGGTCAGGCGTCAGGGGCGTGGCTCTCGAGGTAGTCGGCAGCGGCGAGGAGGGCGGCGTGCGCGTACTGCGCGAGGACGGCGGGGGGCGCCTCCAGCGGGACGAGTTCCTCGTGGCGCTCCGTGCTGGCGTCCGTGACGGCGTGGCGGGCGTTCGTGTCGTCCAGGCCGATCTGCAGCTCGTACAGCGCGCCATCGTTGCCGAGGATGACGCAGCCGAGGTCAGGGCCCCCGCCGCCGGGTGGTTCGACCTCGATGCCGTAGGCAAAGACGGCGCCGGGGAACGAGGGGAAGGGGTCGATGCGCTGTGCGACCTCCACCAGCTGCGCGCGGAGGGCCTCCACGGCCCGCTCGAGGACAGCGTCGGCCTCAGCGCGGATCTCGGCGGGGGTGGTGTCGTTCATGGCCGGTGTCCTTGATGAGCGCGGTGGCGTGTCCTCGCACGGTACGAGGCGACGCGGTCCGCCACTAGTCCGCGTCGACGGGGGCTCCGAGGCGCACGTATCATGGGTGGACTTCCGGGCGGGGGTAAGTAGGGACTGCTGGTGACGCCACCGCGCCGCCCGAGCCTCGCTGTACCCGAACACTCGAGGCCGCCCCGGCCTCTTGAGGCGCGCCCGTGACGGTCTGGGTCGGGCGGTATGCGATGGTGTCCGGCCAGGTGCGCGAGCACGGGCCGTGGCTGGTCGACCGTGTCCGCCGGAGCGAGGACCAGGAGCTCCGCGTCGTCGTGATGGCGGAGCCCACCGACGCTCGTTCCGCGGAGTTCTGCCACGAGGTCGCCGAGGCCGTCGCCGTCCTGTTCGCGCGCGAGTCGCTGTCGATCACCGGGGGCCTGCTGCGCGCGCTCCGGCAGGCGCACGCCAACCTCGCCGAGTGGAACCGCCGCTCGCTGCGCGAACACCGGGTCGCCGTCGGCGTGACCTGCGCCGTGGTGCGCGACGGGCAGGAGGTCCTCCTCGCGCAGGTGGGACCCGGCGTCGCCTACGTCCGCCGCGGCGACGAGATCAAGCGGTGGCACACCTCGGAGCTGCCGGCCGCGATCCCCCTCGGTTCGTCCGAGCCGATCGAACCGCTGTTCACGTCACTCACGCTGCGTGACGGGCAGGTGCTGCTGCTCACGGAGAACGCCGACGCCGCCCTGGGGCGGCACACGGTGGAGAACGCGCTGCGCGCCGGGCCGGAGCAGACGCTTTCTCGCCTGTTCCCCCACACCCGGACGCTCACCGACATGAACGCCGTCCTCATCGCCGACCTCGACATCGACGAGGACCAGGTCGCGCCGCCCCTCGACTTCGACGAGGAGCCCGAGGACATCGAAGGCCGGGAGGTCTCCTTCACGGCGATGGACGATGTCCCTGAGCCACCTCCCGCACGCCGTCCTCGGGGGTGGCAGGTGCTCAGCACCAGCGAGGACGCCCCCCGGCCGGACACCGGCGGCGCGAGCCGGCCTCGGACGACCGGCAGCCGCGCCGGATCCTCGCGCGTGCCGCTCCCCAATATCCGGCGCACGCGCACCGTGGGCGGGCGCAACACGCCCGTGCCGTTGGTCCCCTGGCGCACCGCCGGGATCGTTGCCGCGGCCGCGGTGGCCCTCGCGCTCCTCGCGTGGCTGGTGCTGCCGGGACTGCTGTCCGAGGACCGCGCGCAGGAGCTGGACCAGGTGATCGCGGCCGCCGAGGCGCAGATCAACGTGGCGGCCACGGCCGCCGCCGGGGAGGACGCGGGGGCCCAACGCGAGGCGTTACAGGCCGCCCTCACCGAAGCAGAACGCGCGAGGGCGCTTGCGCCGGACGACCCGCGTATCGGGCGGATCGTCGCGGACGCGGAGGCGCAGATCGCGGCGCTGGACGCCATCACGAATGTCGAGAACCTCGAGAGCGTCATCACGTTCGAGGGCGCGATCACCGCGCCCGTACAACCGGAGGAGCTCGTCGCGGGCGGCGGTTCGCTGTGGCTTCGGGAGTCCGGCCAGGGCCGCGTCATCCGCATCGAACCGGGCGAGGAGACCGAACCCGTCGAGGTCTTCCGCGCGGGTGACGTGTATGGCGACGTGACCGCCCGGGAACCCTCCGCCATCGCATGGGACGCCTCGACCCAGCGGTTGCTGATCGTGGACGCGGGCCGTTCGCTGTTCGCCGTGACCATCGGCGAGGACCTCGCCGAGCCGCTGACGCTGCGCGACGCGCAGGAGATGCGCTCGGTCGCGGGGATCGCGGTCTACCTCGGCAACCTCTACATCCTCGACCCGGAGGCGGGCGACATCTGGCGCTACCTTCCGGCCGCGGAGGGATTCGACTCCGAGCGCTCCGGCATCCTCGGCGGCGTGGACCTGGACGGCTCCACCGGCCTCGCGGTGGACGGCGAGGTCTTCATCCTGGACGCCCCCGCCCTGCGCCGCTTCGTGGACGGCTCCGAGACGGAGCCGATGCTCCGCGGCATCGACACCCCACCCGAGGCCCCCACCGGCCTCGTGGAGGACGTCCTCCGCGAGATCCTCTACGTGGCGGACCGCGGCGGCAGCCGCATCGTCGCCTCCGACCGCGAGGGCTCGTTCATCCGCCAGTACCGCCACGCCGACTTCATCGACCTCCGCGGCCTCGCTGTCGCCCCGGACGGGACGGCGCTCTACGCGCTGACCTCCAGCGGGATCTCGTCCTTCGGGATCTCGCCCCAGTAGGTCGGAGCTCACCGAGCGCGATTCCTACCCGACAGCCGGGGATCCCGTTCCTTCCAGGCCCCCCGCGCCCATCCACAATTCCGGCCCCCTCTCCCGGTTTCGGGAGAGGGTTGGGGTGAGGGCCGTTCCGGATCTGATCACCACATCGCAGAGGGCGCGCGTCAGAGGGGCCCTCACCCCCTGCCCCTCTCCCGAACCGGGAGAGGGGAGCCAGAGTCGGAGTGAGAGTGAGAGTGAGAGTGAGAGTCAGAGTCAGAGAGGGACGCCCTGAAGCCAGTACCGGGGGGACAACGAAAGAGGCCACCCTTGCGGGCGGCCTCTTGGCGTTTCGAGTGACCTCGAAGGGTGCGGCGGGCTAGAGGCCCAGCTGCGCGGCGACCGCCTCGCGGTGGTAGTCGCTGTCGCCGAAGGCGATCTCCGCGCGCTTCTGGCGGCGGAAGTACAGCTGGATCTTGTAGTCCTTCGTGAAGCCGATACCACCGTGGATCTGCTGGCCGTGGGCCACCACGCGGCGGGTCGCCTCCGAGCACCACGCCTTCGCCATGTTCACGGCGAGCGAGGTGTCCGCCTCGGGCTGGCCCGAAGCGATCGACCAGGCGGCCTTGTACATGATGAAGCGGGAGCCATCGACGTCCGTGACCATGTCAGCGCACTTGTGCTGGATGGCCTGGAACGAACCGATCGGGCGGCCGAACTGCACGCGCTCCTTGGCGTAGTCGACGGCGATCTCGAAGTCCATCTGCGAGAGACCCACGAGGTAGGCGCACTCGGCGGTGGTGTACTTCTCGATGACCGGCTTCAGCAGGTTCCAGCCCTGGCCGTCGGCGCCGAGGAGCTGGCCCTTCGCGCCGTCCAGGACGACCTCCGCCTGCTTGTCGCGGGCGATGGTCTGGAGCTGGGTGACCTTCACGCCGGGCTGGTCCGTGGCCACGATGCCCAGGGTGGTGCCGGCGGCGGACTTGCCGGCGACGATCAGGTAGTCAGCCACGTTGGCGTCCGGGACGAAGAGCTTGGTGCCGGTGAAGGTCACGTCGCTGCCGGACACGTCGGCCTTGGTCTCGATGCCGGCCTCGTCGAAGCGGGCGGACGGCTCGGTCAGGGCGAGGCTGAAGATCAGGTCGCCGGAGGCGATCTTCGGGAGGAACTCCGCCTTCTGGGCGTCAGAGCCAGCCTCCAGGATCGGGACCGCGCCACCCAGGACGGTGGACATGAACGGGCCCGGGACCAAGGCGCGGCCGAACTCTTCCAGCAGCACGCAGAGGTCAAGGAAGTCGAAGCCAGCTCCGCCGTGCTCCTCCGGGATCAGAAGGCCCTGCCAGCCCTGCTCCGCCATCTTCTGCCACAGGACGGGGGAGTAGCCCTTGTCGTCCTCTTCCATCTCACGCACGTGCGTCTCGGGGCACTCGTTCTCCAGGAACTCGCGCGCCGCGTTCTTCAGCAGCTCTTGCGTCTCGCTCAGACCGAGGTCCACTGTGCATTCCTCCCGTGTGCGCCCCGCCCACCGTGGGGTCGGGGTCGCTCCCTCAACTGAATGGTGTTCCGCCCGACCACCACCGAGGCCGCAAGGACCTCGGCGGTGCCCATGTCTACGCGGTGCGCAACTACCCGCGCGGGAGGCCGAGGCCCCGGGTCGCGATGACGTTGCGCTGGATCTCGTTCGAGCCGGAGAAGATCGTGTGGGGCACGGACCCGACGTAGTCCTGGACGTGCTCCGCCTTCATCGGCGCGTGCTTGCTCTTCGGGTCCCAGACGTTGCCGTACAGGCCCCATGCCTTCGTGTTGGTGCGGGACAGCCGCTGGTGCAGCTCCGCGCCGTACATCTTGTTGACCGAGGCCTCGTAGTTCGGGACCAGGCCGCGGTTCTGGATGGACACGATGCGGAAGGCAAAGTTGAACAGGATCTGCGTCTCAATGGCGCGGTCCGCCATCTCCAGACGCACGCTGTTCCAGTCCGCCCGCTTGAAGCGCTTGCCCTCGTCCGTGGCGAGGAACTTCTTGATCTCCTCGATGCCGCGCTTGTACGAGATCGCGCCGGCGATGCCGGAGCGCTCGAAGTCCAGCAGCGTCATGCCCACGTACCAGCCGCGGTTCTCTTCGCCGATGCGGTTCTTGACCGGCACCCGGACGTCCTCGAAGAACGTCTCGTTGAAGTGGTGCTTCCAGCCCATGTTGATCAGCGGCCGCAGGGTCAGGCCCGGCGACTTGATGTCCATGACCACGAAAGAGATGCCGCGGTGCTTCGGGGCCTCCGGGTCCGTGCGGACCAGGGCGAAGAGCCAGTCAGCGTTGTGGCCGCCGGATGTCCAGATCTTCTGGCCGTTCAGCACGTACTCGTCACCGTCGCGGACGGCGCGCGTCTGCAGCGACGCGAGGTCGGAGCCAGCGCCCGGCTCCGAGTACCCCTGCGCCCACGCGACCTCGCCGGACAGGATCTTGGAGAGGTGCTCCGCCTTCTGCTCTTCCGTGCCGTGGACGATCACGGTCGGGCCAAGCATGGAGACGCCCATGCCGCCGGGCATGGGGGCGGCAACCTCCGCCATCTCCTGGTTGTAGATGAACTGCTCGATGGTCGAGAGGCCGGCTCCGCCGTACTCCTTTGGCCAGGCCGGAGCGATCCAGCCCTTCTTGGAGAGTGCGTCAGCCCACTGCATCGCGGTGTCGCGGCGCACCGGGTCGTCGGACTTCCGGTCGGCCTGCCAGCCGCCCTCGAAGCCTTCGCCACCGTCGTCGCCAGCGCGGTACCGCTCGGGCAGCTCCTTCTGGATGAATTCGCGGACTTCCTGACGGAAGGCCGCCTGCTCCGGGGAGTCGCTCCAGTCCATAGTTCTGGGTCCCTTCGTCTGTGCCGTGCAAGTACCGCGCGGGGTAGCTGCGGTCATGCGTTACCCATGCGTGGTGGCACACCTCACGGGGCGCACGGAGTGACGCCGGAGGCTGCATTGGGTCTGCGTCGTGCGGATTCCCCCACCGCGAGGGCGCTCGCCCACGCGCACTATCGTCGTATCACAACAGCAGGTCAACACCCTCACGTGAGGTGGAGGTAGGTTGCCGCGCAGGTTGTCACGGTGTGCAACGACTGGGGATCGTGAACGCTTCCCTCTCCCTTCCGACCCCCTCGCCCGGTTTCGGGAGAGGGGCCGGGGTGAGGGCCGCTCCGGATCTGCCGGACAGCCGATCGAGGTGCACCGCGTCGGAAGAGACCCTCACCCCAACCCTCTCCCGGAACCGGGAGAGGGGGTCAGAGTTCTGAGTCGGAGTTCGGGGTCAGAGTTCTGAGTCGGAGTTCGGGGTCAGAGTTCGGAGTCGGAGTCCTGGCGAGGCAGAGCCCGAGGAGCTACCGGCCGTGGAGGATCTCCTCCAGCCGCTCGCGAGTCGCCGAGGGGCCGACGACCGCCAGGGAGAACTTCGGTCCGCCGAAGAGGCGGGCGGCGATGCGTTGCACGTCCTCCGCCGTCACGGCCCGGAGGCCCTCGACGGTGGCGTCCGCTGGCTCGAGCTCACCGTCGTGGAGGAGCTGCGAGCCCCAGCGCTGCGCGAAGGACATCGGCGTCTCCAGGGAGAGACGGAAGGAGCCGGCGGCGTAGTCCTTCGTCCGCGTCAACTCGTCCGCGGGCATCGGTTCGTCCACCAGGCGCCGCAGCTCGCCCACGATCACTTCGAGGGCCTCCTCCTGGTGGTCACGCGTGACGCCGGCCGAGACCGAGACGGTGCCGACGTCGCGGTAGCGCGTCGAGCCCGACCCCACCGAGTACGCCAGCCCTCGACGTTCGCGCACCTCTTTGAAGAGGCGGCTGGACATCCCTCGGCCGAGGGCGGTGTTCATGATGTCGAGCGCGAAGCGGTCCGGGTCGCGGCGGCCGATGCCATGGACCGCCATCGCGAGGTTCGTCTGCTCGATCTCGCGCGGCTCGATGGCGATGTAGTCCTCGACGAGCGGCGGACGGGCGGCCTCCGCGGGTGGGGTGAGGGCGGCGACGCCCGTCACCATCCCGCCGAACTCGCGCTCGGCGAGGGCTACCACCGCGTCGGGATCTACGTTCCCGGCGATGGAGAGCACGGAGTTGGCCGCGACGTAGTACCCGGCCATGTGATCCAAGAAGTCCTGCCGCGTCACGCCCTGCACGGTGTCGATCGTCCCGGCGATCGGCCACCCGATCGGCTGGTCGCCGAACGTCGCTCCGGAGAGCAGCTCGGACGCCTTCGACCCGGGCGAGTCGTTCGAGCGCCGGATCTCCTGCTGCACCACGGGCCGCTCGCGCTCGAGCTCCGCGGGGTCGAGGAGCGAGCGCTGGATCATGTCGGCAAGCACCTCGATCCCGGTCTCGACGCGCTCGTACGGGAGGTTGTTCCAGTAGCAGGTGACTTCCTTCGTCGTGAAGGCATTCAGCCCGCCGCCGGCCCCCTCGATCGCCTCGGAGATCTCGGGCGCCGTCGGCCGGCGCTCGGTGCCCTTGAAGAGCATGTGCTCGATGAAGTGGGAGAGCCCGTTCGTCCGCGCATCCTCATGCCGCGAACCGACCCCCACGAAGAAGGACACCGCAGCAGCCTGCGCGGTCGGCACCGGCGTCACCACCACCCTCAACCCATTCGACAGCGTCGAGATCTGCGGTTCGCCGGCCACGGTGCCTCCTCCGGTAGTCGAGACCTCAAGGGTACGCGAGCGGGGGCGAGGCGAGGCATCCGCCCGACGACGAGGCGCGTACCCTCATCACGGCCGTACTACTGGAGGAGTCCATGCCGCGACGGTTGCTGCTCCTCGCGACGCTCGCTGCTGCCGTAACCCTCGTCGCCTGCCGGGGCGAGGAGGATCGTGACCCGCGGGCGATTGAAGCGGTGATCGACTGGGTGGACTTCCTGAAGCTGGACGGGATCCACTACGAGCCACAGGCGCTGCGTGGACTCGGCAGAACAACGATCTCCGAAGAGCAGCACTGCGCTCTGCATGGCGTGGTCGAGCAGCACCTCGCCGACAACATCACCGATCCCATGTACCGATCGGTGGACGGTGACGCTTCGTTCCTGCCGAAGGGGACGAAGATCTACGAGATCGACGGCTATGCCGCCTGGTTCCGGGTCGCCGCGGAGACGGAGGGCGAACTCCTCCTCTATGAGGTGGCCGACAACCCGAACGCCACCCATGGTCGCGACATCCTCGACATCGAGGGCAAGGTCACACGGATCTCCGTGAACACGGAACCGAGCACGCTCGACGAGCGACGGGCGCTCGAGGATCAGGCGGTCGTGGAGACACTCGTAGGGCTCATGCTGGATGCTCCGGTCGTCGAGGTGGAAACCCGATCTCCCGGAGCGGCATACCCGCTCGTGTTCCACCTCACCGACGGCACCACCGTGCGTCGTGTCTTCTGGCCGTCCACCGGCATCCTCGGTCGTGGCCTACAACTCCCGCCCGAGTTCGGCGACCTCCTGGAGGCGAGCCTCCGGCCCGTCCCGTAGCACACAAACACAAACCCCTCGCTTGCGCGAGGGGTTGTCGTCCGGACCAGCGTCCGAGGGCGACACCTCCGTGGAGGGCGCCCACCGAGGGCTACGCCGTGGCGGAGGCCTTCAGCTGCTGGTTCAGGCGCGAGACGCGGCGGGAGGCCGCGTTCGGGTGGATGATGTTGCGGCGCGCGGCGCGGTCCAGCTCCTGCTGCGCGAGGCGGACGAGCGCCTGCGCGTCGTCGTCGCCGTTCGC
>JALOAM010000033.1 GCA_023228765.1 Dehalococcoidia bacterium | reverse complement strand
GTCCGGCATTCCTCCTCTGCCGGACCTCGAACCCCGGGGCGCGCGACCTCCAGGACATGGAGGTGGAGGGGCACCCGCTGTACGAGCGTGTCGCCTACCTCGCGAACCAGTGGAACGGGTACGACAACGTCGGCCTCGTGGTGGGCGCCACCTACCCGGAGGAGGCCCGGCGTATCCGGGAGATCTGCCCCGACCTGCCGTTCCTGATGCCGGGGGTCGGCGCGCAGGATGGCGAGGTCGCGCGGGCGGTGCAGGCCGCGATCGACGCGGACGGTGCAGGGATCCTCGTGAACGCGTCGCGTGGGGTGATGTACGCACCCGCCGAGGATGGCCGCTGGGCGGACGCCTCCCGCCGCGCCGCGGAGTCGCTGCGCGATCAGATCAACGCCGCCCGCGCCCGCTAGTGCCTCCACCGCCCCAGGAGGGTGCGCCGCCCTCTGGTCCCGCCGATCCGATGGACCTGCGGATGGGCGACGTGGTGCGGCTGCGGAAAAAGCACCCGTGCGGGGGGTTCGACTGGGAGATCGTGCGCCTCGGCGGTGACATCGGGCTGCGGTGCCTGACCTGCGATCGGCGCGTGATCCTCGAACGCCCCGTGCTGCGACGGCGCATGAAGCAGTTCGTGTCGAGGGGTGAGGCGCTCTCGTCCGAGGTCGAGCGGGCGCTCTACGGCCTCGATGACGGCGCACCACCCGAGGGTGAGGCTCCCGGAAGTGGCGAAACGTAACGAGAGCGACACGACTGCACCGGTCCGTTTCGTTGACCACGCTTTTCGGCGATTCCTACACTCGAAGGAGCCTCGCCGCGCGACTCGGAGCACTCCGAGGGTCGTCGGCGGCTTGAGGCCGTGGCACGGGGGTCCTCCTTGCGCGAACTCATCATTGACTCCATCCGCGTCGGTCTTCGCCACTACCGGCGGGTCGTGGTGCTCAAGGAGAAGGACGCGGACCGCTACATCACGATCTGGATCGGGTCGGACGTCGCCGACGCGATCGCCGTGAAGCTGCAGGACGTGACCGTCCCGCGGCCGCAGTCGCACGACCTGATGCTCACGCTGGTGAATGACCTGGGCGGACAGCTCACGAAGGTGAGCGTCACGGACCTGCGCGACGACACCTTCTTCGCCACGCTGCACGTGCAGGTGGACGGCCGCGAGCTGGAGGTAGACTCTCGCCCCTCGGACGCGATCGCTCTCGCGGTGCGCGCGGGCGTCCCGATCTACGCGAGCGAGGAGGTCCTCGACCGGGCCGGGATCATCCTCGACGAGGTCGAGGATGACGAGGACATCGCCGCGGAGTCGCCCCCGCCTCCGACGCAGGAGGAACTCGAAAAGCTGGCGGTGTTCCGCGACTTCGTCGCCGGTCTGGACCTGGACGACCTGGGCAAGCCGGAGGCATAACCTCGCAATCCGTCTGATGCCTCCCAGATATCGTGGAGACCCTCCGAGGGCGCTTGGGCGACCTCTGGCGAGCGTGGCTCAGGCTGGGCCGATTGTGAGCCGGGGGTGAGTTCGTTGCCTTTCGTGCAATCACTCACAAGTGGTTGATCCACTGATCTGGGGGTGATAGGGTTCCGCTCGGCCTCGAACCGGCGGGCTCGGTAAGGGTTCAGGCTGTGCTCACGTCGCCCGCGTTCGGTCTGGTCGGCATCGGATTCTCCCTGGTCTTCTGGATCGTGGGAGGGGCGTTGCTGGGACGCTGGCTGGACGCGCGATGGGACACGGAGCCAGCATTCACGCTGGCGCTGCTCGTAGTCGGAATGATGATCGGTTTCTATGACGCCTATCGGCGCCTGCGAGACATCATGAAGCGGACGGGACGGAAGCGCGGATGAAGCCGGCCATCATCGCCCTCGCCGTGATCGCTCTCATGGTCGTCGGCTTCGTCTTCCTCAAGCTCCCGCCCCCCGCCATCATTGTCGCCCCCGAGGTGGTCTTCCATGCCCCCGGCGTGGACATCACCAACACGATGTTCACCTCGTGGTTTGTCGTGGCGTTCCTCGTGATCGTCGCGATCACGGTCGGCCGCAAGGCCAGCGTGGTCCCCAGCGGTGTGTACGGATACGTGGAGGCCATGGTCATGGCCTTCTACGGCATCGTGGAGCAGGTCGCCGGGCCCGAGAACGGCCGCCGCTTCTTCCCCCTGGTCGGCACGATCTTCTTCTTCGTCCTGATCTCCAACTACTTCGGCCTCCTCCCGATCAACGTCGTCATCGGCGTGCCGGAACCCAACCACGGTGAGTCGCAGGCCGTCTTCGAGCAGACCACCTTCGCGGGCATCGACCTCGCGTTCATCCCGCTGCAGGCCGACTCGGTGGACCTCGGTGCGGGCGACCACGCACTCCTCCCGGAGGGCGTGGAGCTCGAGTCACACGGCGCCGAGGGCGAGTCGCACGAGGAAGGCGCCGAGGGCACCGCGACCGGGGAGAGCCATGGGGCCGCCCTCGGATCGGGGAGCCAGGCACTCGTCTCCGCGGTGCCGGCCGGCGCCGGTGAGGCCTCGATGGCGGCCGCGGAAGCCCAGGAGTTCGAGCGCACGACGGACGGCCGGTTCTCCGGCATCCTGGCGCCGTACTTCCGGTCCGTGATGACGGACATCACGGCGCCGCTCGCGATCGCCATCTTCTCCTTCATCTTCGTTGAGTTCTGGGGCCTCCAGTCCCTCGGCCCGGGCTACCTCAAGAAGTTCTTCGCGTTCAGCGCGATCAAGAAGGGGCCCATGGGGCTGATCGACGTGTTCGTCGGTCTGCTGGAGCTGGTGTCGGAGTTCAGCCGGATCGTGTCGTTCACCTTCCGACTCTTCGGCAACATCTTCGCCGGCGAGGTCCTGCTCCTGATGATGACGTTCCTGGTGCCGTTCGTCCTGGTGGACGCGTTCTACGGCCTGGAACTCTTCGTCGGCCTCATCCAGGCGTTCGTCTTCGCAATGCTCACCACGGTGTTCGCCGTGACGGCCGTCTCCCACCACGGAGACGACCACGACGAGGGTCATGGTGGGCACGACGCGGAGCATGCGACCGCGCACTAGTCACGTTCAGTTAGTGAGTCATCCGTGAGCCCTTTTCCGCCGGAAGCGGAGGAGGCACCAGGGAGGAAACGCAGATGAAGATTGCACGCCTGCTGATCGCCGGGACGATCGGTTCCGCGCTGTTCCTGATGCTGACCGGCGTTGCCGGCGCGCAGGAGGCTGCCGCGGACAACGTGTCCACGGAATCAGCCGCCAAGTTCGCCGCGGCGGCCTTCGCCATGGGCATCGGCTCCATCGGGCCGGCCCTCGGCATCGGCTGGATCGGTGGCAAGGCGATGGAGTCCCTGGGCCGCAACCCGGAGGCTGCCGGCGCGATCCAGACCAACATGATCCTGACCGTGGCGTTCGCCGAGGCCATCGGTATTTACGCCCTGGTGGTCGCCATCCTCATCGGCTTCGTCTTCTAGGAGACGGGTCCGAGGCACATTCGCGGATGACACTCCGCGCGCCGGTGGGGTCGTACCCTGACCCCACCGGCCGCGCAGGACATCCATCCCGGCGAGGAGCGAGCCAGTGAAGACGCTGAAGTCTGTCAGTCCCCGATGGGGCGCGGCCCTGGTGGTCGGCGGCCTGTTGGCGGCTGCGCCTGCGTCCGCAGGTGCGGCGGAGTCGTCCGGCGGCATCGCCGCCCTGGGCGTCAACCTGCCAGGCCTGATCGCCCAGCTCGTCAACTTCACGATCCTCCTGATCGTCCTGCGGCTCTTCCTGTTCAAGCCCATCATGAAGGTGGTGGACGAGCGGAAGCGCCGGATCGAGGAGGGCCTGCAGGCCTCCGAGCGAGCAGCCGACGCTGCCGAGGCGAGCCAGGAAGAGTCCCGCCGCGCCCTGGAAGAAGCCCGTGCCGAGGGGCGCGAGCTGATCCAGCGCACGCAGGAGACTGCCGCCCGGCTTCGCGAGGAGCTGGAGACGCAGGCCCGGCGGGACGCGGAGCAGATCGTGCAGCGGACGCGCGCGGAGATGGAACTGGAAAGCCAGCGGGCGATCCAGGCCCTCCGGGCGGAGTTCGCGGACCTGACCGTCCGCGCCGCCGAGCGAGTGGTGGGGCAGTCGATCGACCGTGACGCCCACCAGCGTCTGATCGACGAGGTCCTGGTGAACTCGTCGTTCGGCCGGGATGGAAGCAACTAATGCCCGACACCCGTGACGTGGCCGGCCGCCGGTACGCCCTGGCGATCATGGATATCGCCCGGACGGACGACGACCTCGACGCATGGCTCGAGTTCGCGGACGCCCTCGAAGGGCTCACGGCTGAGTCGCGGTTTGTCGAAGCGCTGCAGGCAGACGGGATGACGGACGAGAAGCTTGTCGCGATCATCCGGCGCGTCCTGCCGAGCGCGAACGAGAAGCAGTTGAACGTCTTCCGTCTGCTGCGGCGGAAGGCGCGCCTGTCGCTCGGGCCGTCCATCGCCTCCTACCTCCGCGAACTCGCGGACGAGGAGCGCGGCGTCCTGCGGGCCGTGGTCACCACCGCGGTGCCCCTGGACGCGGACCGGCTGGAGCGCGTCCGGCAGCGGATCGTCTCGGAGACGGGCCGCAGCCAGGTCGAGCTGGAGACCCGTGTGGATCCCGCCATCATGGGCGGCATCACGATCCGCATCGGCGACCAGATGCTGGATGGTTCCACGCGCGCGCGGCTCCAGGAGCTGCGCTCGTCGCTGGAGCGCGCGGCCTCCTAGCCCGCCCGGTCCGCCGGGAGCTGGGAGCCACTGACCGAACAACACACGCCGTCCCGGCCGCACAGGGCCGGGCGACGGGAACGAGGGTGACCGATGGCCGTACGAGCAGAAGAGATCGCCTCGATCCTCCGCGAGCAGATCGAGAACTTCGATACCACCGCGACCGCCACGAACGTGGGTACGGTGATCGAGACCGGTGACGGCATCGCCCAGATCCACGGTCTCGGTGAGTGCCTGACCTCCGAGCTCATCGAGTTCAACGTGAACGATGAGCAGGGCCGCCCCATCCGAGGCCTCGCCCTGAACCTCGAAGAGGAGACGGTCGGCGCCATCATCATGGGCGACCCAACGGCCATCAAGGAAGGTGCGGAAGTCCGCACCACCGGCCAGGTTGCCTCCGTCCCCGTCGGTGACGCGCTGCTCGGCCGCGTGGTCAACGCCCTCGGCGACCCGATCGACGGCAAGGGCCCCATTAACGCCGCGGCGACCTACCCGGTGGAGCGCATCGCTCCCGGCGTGGTGGACCGTGTCGAGGTGAACCAGCCCCTGCAGACCGGCATCAAGGCCATCGACGCCATGATCCCGCTCGGCCGCGGTCAGCGAGAGCTGATCATCGGCGACCGCTCGATCGGCAAGACCGCCATCGGCATCGACGCGATCATCAACCAGCGCGGCAGTGGCGTGATCTGCATCTACGTCGCCGTCGGCCAGAAGGAAGCCAAGGTCGCCCAGAACGTGGGCGTCCTGGAGCAGTTCGGCGCGTTGGAGCACACCATCGTCGTCTCCGCCGCGGCGTCCGAGTCCGCGGCGCTCCAGTACCTGGCCCCGTACGCCGGCGCCGCGATGTCCGAGTACTTCATGGCCAACGGCCGTGACGTCCTTGTCGTCTACGACGACCTGACCAAGCACGCCTGGGCGTACCGCGAGGTCTCCCTGCTTCTCCGGCGCCCCCCGGGCCGCGAGGCGTACCCGGGCGACGTCTTCTACCTGCACTCCCGCCTGCTGGAGCGCGCGGCCCGCGTGACCGCCGAGCTCGGTGGTGGGTCCGTCACGGCCCTGCCGATCATCGAGACGCAGGCCGGCGACGTGTCGGCCTACATCCCGACGAACGTCATCTCCATCACGGACGGCCAGATCTTCCTGGAGCTGGACCTATTCAACCAGGGCATCCGCCCGGCCACCAACCCCGGCATCTCGGTGTCGCGCGTGGGTGGTAAGGCCCAGACGAAGGCGATGAAGAAGGTCGCGGGTACCCTCCGCATCGACCTCTCGCAGTACCGCGAGCTGCAGGCGTTCGCGCAGTTCGGCACCGAGGACCTCGACGCCGCGACTCGCCGCCAGCTGAACCGTGGCGCGCGCCTGACTGAGCTGCTGAAGCAGCCGCAGTTCCAGCCGCTGTCCCTGGGCCAGCAGGTCACGATCCTCTACGCGGGCGTCAACGGCCTGCTGGACGACGTGCCGGTGGAGAAGGTCCTGGACTTCGAGAAGGCCTTCCACGAGTTCATGGCTGCCGGCAACCAGGACCTGGTGAACCGCATCACGTCCTCCGGCGACCTGACCGAGGACGACGAGACGGCGATCCGTCAGGCGGTCGCGGACTTCAAGGGCTCGGTCGCCTACTAGGCGCCGAGGCCTCCGCGAGCAGACCACGACGGGCTAGAGGAAGAGACACGACATGGCGGGCGGCGGCAGCGTACGAGCCATCCGCGACCGCATTCGGTCGGTCGGAAGCACAGCCAAGGTCACGCGGGCCATGGAGCTCGTGGCGGCCTCCAAGATGCGCCGCGCGCAGGACAACGCGCTGCGGGCACGTCCGTACGCCCAGCAGATGATCGCTGTCCTCTCCCGCCTCGCGGCAGGGACCGGCGAGGGGTCCGAGCACTCGCACCCGTTGCTGGAGAGCCGCCCGGTCAAGTCCGTCCTCTACGTCCACATCACCGCGGACCGAGGGCTGGCGGGTGGCCTGAACGGCAACATGAACCGCGCCGGTGCGGCGCTGCTCCTGCAGTACCAGCCGGACGTGGAGCGTGTGGCCGTGCTGCCGGTCGGCCGCAAGGGGCGCGACTTCTTCCGCCGGGCCGGCATGGACCTGGTGGCGGACTTCTCCGAGCTGGGCGACTTCCCGAACTTCGAGGATGTCCGCCCGATCGCGCGGATCATCATGGAGGACTTCCTCTCCGGGAAGGTCGACAAGGTGATCATCGGCTACCAGCGGTTCGTGAACGCCGCGGTCCAGCGGCCGACCACGATCCAGATCCTGCCGATCGAGCCGCCCGCCTCCGAGGAGGGCGCGGACGTGGCCTCCAACGTGGAGTTCATCATCGAGCCGTCGCCGGCCGCGCTGCTGAACACGCTGCTGCCGAGGTTCGTCGAGATGCAGGTCTACGCGGCCATCCTGGAGGCTCGCGCCTCTGAGCAGTCCGCCCGCATGGTCGCCATGCGGCAGGCGACGGACGCCGCGAACGAGATGGCGAGCGACCTCACCCTTGCCTACAACAAGGCTCGCCAGGAGAGCATCACCGCCGAGCTCCTCGACCTGGTCGGTGGGGTGGCGGCGCTCGAGGCGAGCTAGACAGATACTGGAAACACGCCGTAAGGCGGGAGGCTGATATGGCAACTGGGTACGTTCGCCGGGTCATCGGTACCGTCATCGACGTGGAGTTCCCCACGGGTGAGCTCCCCGGCATCTACAACGCTCTGAACGTTGACCTCCAGGGCAAGCCCCTCGTTGCCGAGGTGCAGCAGCACCTGGGCAACAACTGGGTGCGCGCCCTCACGCTGGACTCCACGGACGGCCTGCCGCGTGGCGCGAAAGCGGAGGACACCGGCGCTCCGATCCGCGTGCCCGTCGGCCGCATCACCCTCGGCCGCATCTTCAATGTGACCGGCACTCCGATCGACCCGGGCGAGGCCGTCCCGGACGACGCCGTCCGCATGCCGATCCACCGCTCCGCCCCGGACTACTCGGAGCAGGAGACCACCGCCCAGATGCTGGAGACGGGCATCAAGGTCGTTGACCTGGTCGCCCCCCTCGCCCGCGGCGGTAAGGTCGGCCTGTTCGGTGGCGCCGGCACCGGCAAGACCGTGACCAACACCGAGCTCATCCGAAACCTCGCCCGCGAGCACGGTGGTCTGTCCGTGTTCGCCGGCGTGGGCGAGCGCTCCCGCGAGGGCAACGACCTCTGGCACGAGATGGAAGAGAACGGGGTGCTCGACAAGACCGCCCTCGTCTACGGCCAGATGAACGAGCCGCCCGGCGTGCGCCTCCGCATCGCCCTCACCGGCCTGACCATGGCCGAGTACTTCCGTGACGAGGAGGGCCTGGACGTCCTCTTCTTCGTGGACAACATCTACCGCTACACCCTCGCCGGCATGGAGGTGTCCGCCCTCCTCGGCCGGATGCCGTCCGCCGTGGGTTACCAGCCGACGCTGGCCTCCGAGATCGGCATCCTGGAGGAACGCATCACCTCCACGAAGAAGGGCTCCATCACGTCCTTCCAGGCCATCTACGTGCCGGCGGACGACTACACCGACCCCGGTGTGGCGACGACCTTCGGCCACCTGGACGCGACGGTCACGCTGGACCGTGGCCGCGTGGAGCAGGGCCTGTTCCCGGCCATCTCCCCGCTGACCTCCAACTCCCGCATCCTCGACCCGCTGGTCGTGGGCCAGGAGCACTACGACGTCGCTCGAGGCGTCGTGCAGACCCTCCAGCGGTACAAGGACCTCCAGGACATCATCGCCATCCTCGGCATCGAAGAGCTGTCGGACGACGACAAGCGTGTCGTGGCGCGCGCGCGCCGCATCGACCGCTTCCTGTCGCAGCCGATGTTCGTGGCGGAGCAGTTCACCGGCACCCCGGGTCAGTACGTCCCGGTCGCCGAGACCGTGCGCGGCTTCAAGGAGATCCTCGAAGGCAAGCACGACTCGCTGCCGGAGCAGGCCTTCTACATGGTCGGCACCATCGAGATGGCCGTGGAGAAGGCCGAGCGCATGGCCGCCGAGGACGCCGCCTAGGCGGCGTCCCGGGAGAGCGGAGCCGCGTCAGCGGCTCCGGGCAGCGGCGACGGTAGGAGACTGACATGCCCCTGAGCCTGAGCATCGTGACGGCCCAGCGCTCCGTGATGGAGCGGAACGACGTGACCAAGATCGTCGTCCCCGCCGCGGAGGGGCAGATCACCATCCTCCCGAAGCACGCCGCACTGCTCTCGGCGCTCGGGATCGGCGAGATGCTGGTCTTCGCCGGCAACCAGATCGAGCCGTACGTCATCCACGGCGGCTTCATCCAGGTGCTCAACGACCAGGTCTCCGTCCTCGCGGACGCCGCTGAGCACGCCGAGGAGATCGATGTCGCCCGCGCCGAGGCTGCCCGCGAACGCGCGCAGCGCCGGCTCTCAGGACAGGACTCCGAGGTCCCGCGCGGGGGCGTCGACGTCCTTCGCGCACAGCTGGCGCTCCAGCGGGCGCTCGCCCGCGTGCGGACGGCGCGCCGTCACCGCACGGGCCAGCCCTCGATGCGCTAGGCGCCCAGAGGCACCAGTGGCAGCCGCAGCAGTAGCAGGCGCACCAATACAGGCACCGATCGGATGAGCCCCGCATACGCGGGGCTCGTTCGTTGTCGCCCTCGGTCCGAGATGCGCTAGCTCACCGGTCGCCAGACTCGGCGGCCCTCGACGCGCATGATGCGGCCGAAGCCGGGTGAGCGCACGTGTGCCGGCGCGACCAGCTCGCCGCTGGTCTCGAGCCGGTCGAGGATCGCGTGCCGGGTGGTCCTCGCGACGTCCATGTCGCTGTCGAACGTGCTCGACCAGTCGGGTTCCTGGACATCGATCGGCGTGAGGAACACGTCACCGAGGATCAGCGCCTGCTCGCCGTTCGAGGTGACCGCGATGCTCGTGTGTCCCGGCGTGTGGCCGGGCGTGTGGATCGCCGTGAAGGAGGGCCCGAGGACGTAGCCGTCCTCGATCAGCTCCATCCGGTCGAGGAGGCGCAGCGGCGCGACGTCGCGCGTGAACGACGCCGAGGGCTGTGACTTCGTGGTCTGATCGTCCCAGTCGCCCTTCGGCACGAGATACGTCGCACGCGGAAAGAGCGGCTGGCCGCTCTGCCGGTCGAGGTTCCACCCGGTGTGGTCGCCGTGGAGGTGCGTGAACACCACCTGGTCGACTTCCTCGGGCGCGATGCCTGCCGCGCGCAGCTCGTCCATGAGCTGCCCGTTGGACTCGGGTCCGAGACCGGTATCGACGAGGACGGTCTGTCCCTCGGCGCGGAGGAGGAAGCAGAGGCAGTCCATCCCGAGCTGGCCGTCCGGCTCGAGCTGGTTGCGGTACGCCTCGATCCCTGCGCCGGCGTCGGGCCAGACGCGCTGCGGATCGAAGAGGAACGCCTCGTCGTACAGCGACACGATCTCGACGGCGCCGACGGTGATCCGGTGCATGCGTGGCCTCTCCGCTTCGCCGGCCATCCCGGTCGGCGGGCACCGTAGCACGGCGTCGCCGACGCGGACGGCCGCGCCGAGGCCGAGGCTCGAGGAGGGCTGTCGGCTAGCGGCGTTCCCATACTCGGTGATCGCGACCCACGTCCGGGCCGGGTGGAGGACGGGGACCGGGCGGTACCGGCGGTCGTCGTCCCCGGTCTGTGTAGTGGTCACGTCCGCGATCCTGGCGGGCGCACCGTCCGCCAGGATTGGTGGAACCGAGATCGCCGCCGCCCCGGTGGCGCTCTATCCTGTGCCCGTGAGCAGCAGCCACTACGTCATCCAGGGAGGACGGCCCCTCGAGGGCGAGGTTGCCGTCTCCGGTTCGAAGAACGCCGCGCTCTACACTCTCCCGGCCGCGCTGTTGACCTCGGAGCCCGTCACGCTCCGCAACGTCCCGCGGATCGCTGACATCCGAGAGCTCGCGGAGATCTGCGAGGCTGTCGGCTCCACCGTGGAGATCGAGGGCGACACGGTGCGGATGCACACGCCGCGGATCACCTCCACGGTGCCGCCGGCGGACCTCATCGCGCGGCTGCGGGCATCGTTCCTGCTGATGGGCGCCCTCATCGGCCGCGTCGGCGAGGCGGAGTGCCCGCCTCCCGGCGGCGACGTGATCGGCTCGCGACCCCTCGATGTCCACTTCGCCGGCTTCCGCGCCCTCGGCGCGACCGTGGACCGGCACGGCGCATCGTGGCGCGCGACCGCGCCGAGGCTCACCGGAGCGCGGATCTTCTTCGACTACCCCAGCGTGCTGGGCACGGTGAACGTGCTCTTCGCCGCCGTCCGAGCTGAGGGCACCACGGTCATCGTGAACGCCGCCCCGGAGCCCGAGGTGGAGATGCTGGCGGACATGCTCGTCAGCATGGGAGCCAGCATCACCGGGCAGGGCTCGCCCGTCATCACGGTGCAGGGCGGCGTGGACCTCCACGGCACCGACTTCACCGTGATCCCGGACCGGCTGGAGGTGGGCACGTACCTCCTTGCCGGAGTGGCCACCCGCGGCGACGTGCGCGTCACGAACGCGCAGCCCGCGCACCTCGACAGTCTGCTCGCGAAGCTGCGCGAGATGGACGTACAGGTGGACGTGGACGAGGCGGGCGTGCGCGTCCACGACGCGGAGATCCTCCGTCCCGTGCAAGTGCAGGCGGTCCCATACCCCGGCTTCGCGACCGACCTCCACCCGCCGATGGCGGCCGCGCTGACGCAGGCGGCGGGCGTCTCGATGGTCCACGAGCGCGTCTACGACAACCGCACGCTCTATGTGAACGAGCTGCGCAAGCTCGGCGCCCGCATCACCACCGCCGCCGACATCGTCCTGATCGAGGGTCCGACGAAGCTCAGCGGCGCGAACGTCCGCGCCCTCGACATCCGCGCGGGCGCCGCCGTGGTGGTCGCCGCCCTCGCCGCGGAGGGCGAGACGGTGCTCGGGGACATCCACCACCTGGACCGCGGGTACGCGGACCTCCAGGAGCGGTTGACGGCGCTGGGGGCGCGGATCGAGCGGCGGTAGAGTTCGTCGACGTCCTCTGTTGGCTCCGATCCGGACTCCAGCCCCCTCGTCCGCGCCGCGGCAGAGGGCGGGGGGCGAGGGTCTCTTCCGCGACTGGATCAGTCTTGTACGAGAACGGCAGCAGCAGAGCAGACCCTCACCCCAACCCTCTCCCGCTGCGCGGGCGAGGGGTCAGATGCGGAGAGGGCGACGAGTGAGGGCCTTCCGGGGGCGTGCGAATCCCGTCCCGGCACGTTAACCTCGCGCGTGCGACGGACGCCCTCCAGTTATCCACAGTCCTCGAGGGAGGCGCGCTCGCCTCAGACGCGGAGCGTCGGAACGCATGCTCTCGCTCAGTAAGCGCATCGGCATCGACCTCGGGACAGCGAACGTGGTCGTGTACGACCACGATCGAGGCATCGTGCTCGATGAGCCCTCGGTGGTGGCGATCGCGGAGCGCGACAACACGGTGGTCGCCGTGGGGTCCGAGGCGCGCTCGATGATCGGGCGGCACCCGGGGGCGATCCAGGTCATCCGGCCGATGCGCGACGGCGTGATCGCGGACTACCTGATCACGGAGGCGATGCTCCGCTACTTCATCGCCAGCGTGGTGGGGCGGTTCAACATCGTGCGGCCGGAGGTCATGATCTCCACGCCTGCCGGGGTGAACGGCGTCGAGCAGCGCGCGGTCCGCGATGCGGCCGAAGCGGCCGGCGCGAGGCGTCCCGCGCACCTCATCCCAGAACCCCTTGCCGCGGCGATCGGTGCGGAGATCCCGGTGGGGTCGGCGCGCGGACACATGGTCCTCGACATCGGCGGCGGACGTTCCGAGGCAGCCGTGATCTCGATGTTCGGCATCGTCGCGAGCGAGTCGGTGCGCGTCGCGGGCGACCGCCTGGACGACGCCATCGCGCAGTACATCAAACGGCGTCACAACCTCGTGATCGGCGAACGCACCGCCGAGGAAGTGAAGCGCGCCATTGGCTCCGCGATCCCGCTCGACGACGATCTCACCGCCAGCGTCCGCGGCCGCGACCAGATCACCGGGCTGCCTCGGACAGTGTCGATCCGTTCCTCGGAGATCACGCAGGCGATCCAGGACCACATGGTGACGATCGTGCAGACCGCGCGACGGGTACTGGAGCGCACTCCCCCCGAGCTCGCGTCCGACGTGATCGACCACGGCATCGTGCTGACCGGAGGCGGCGCGCTCCTGCGCGGCATCGACGAGCTGATCCTGCACGAGACGGGCGTGCCGGTGCACATCGCGGAGGACCCGCTGCGCTGCGTCGCGCGCGGCGCGGGGACGGCGCTCGACTACATCGAGGTCATCGAACGCTCATTGCCGACGGGCGAAGAGACCATGATCGGCGAAGCGGCGCGCTAGCTGCTCGAGCGGTCAGCAGTCGCGTGGGACGACCGGCCGGGTGTGACCTCAGACGCCGCGGACGCGCTTCAGGTGGTAGGTCATGCTCTGGAGGAAGAGCACGGGGTTGATGTGCCGTAGTTCGACCTCGGGCGGCGCCTGCACGCGGTTCGGGGTGTAGTTCAGGATCGCGCCGACGTGGGCGTCCACGAGCGTGTCCACCACGTCCTGGGCCACCTCGCCCGGGACCGCGACGATGCCGATGTCGACCGGATCGGCGCGCAGGTCGCCCTCCAGCTGGGAGATGTCGCGCACCTCTCGGCCCTCGATCTCGGAGCCGATGAGCGTGGGGCTGGCGTCGTACAGCCAGATGATGTCGAATCCCTGGCCCTCGAAGCCGGGGTAGGAGGCGATGGCGCGTCCGAGGCGTCCGATGCCGATGACGGCGACCCTCCAGCGCTGGTCCAGGCCGAGGATCTGCCGCAGCTCCGCGGCCAGCCGGTGGACGGAATACCCGCGTCCCTGTTTCCCGAACCGTCCGAAGTAGGACAGGTCCTTCCGGATCTGCGCCGGTGTCACCCCGAGCTCCGCGCCGAGCTCCTGGGAGGACACGACAGCGCGTCCCTCCGACTCGAGGCGGGAGAGCAGCCGGTAATAAAGCGGCAGCCGATCGATCACGACTTCAGGGATCTCGATAGGCACGAGCATCGTCCTGGCGCTGTGCGACGGGATGGTCAGACGGGGGGAGGGATGTGGTTCAGATACAGGATACTCGCTCGTGCAATTCCGCACAAACGAGGTCGAGAGGTTTGCGGCCTCTCGCGAAGCGAACGAGAGACGGCAGAGGCGCGAGGTCCGCTCAGGACGCCTCTAGTCGCGTCTCGCCTGTGCTCGCCGCCCACGGGTCGCCATCCAGCCGCCCACGAGCAGCCCGACGCTGACCCCCGCCGCATCTGCGACGAAGTCCGACATCGAGGGCGAGCGGCCCTCGATGGGACCCTGGGCGAGTTCGGTGGCCGCGGCGAAGAGCAGCGCGACGATCAGGATGCCGAGGCGGGCCTTCCGCTGTATGTCCAGCGGGTACTGCGCGAGCCACAGGGCGCCCCCGGCGCCGAGCGGCAGGAACAGCAGGAAGTGCCACATGGTGTCGTCGCCGGCGAGCCCGGTGCTCAGGTTCGGGCGCAGCGTCGCGTACGCGATGACGACCGCGCTGAGTGCTGTGATCGCCTGTCCCGCCTTGCGCAGGAGGTCGGGTCGCATCCTTCGAGGTTATCCGGTCGCTTTCCTACCCGCTGGCGGCAAATTGTGAGGTTCGCAGGGGTCTCCGATGAGCCCCGCGCCCGATCTACAATACTGATCCGATGGCCGCTGCTGCCGCACCTCGCCCCGATACGCGGTCCGATGCGCACTCCGTGGCGCGGCCGTGGCCCCTGACCGTCCAGTGCTGGGAGGGGCCCGGTCCCGCCGAGGCCGCCGCGGCCCTCCGAGGGCGTCCCGGGCTCGCCTGGCTCGATTCTGCGCTTCCCGATCCGCAGTTCGGCCGCTGGTCCGTCATCGCGTCCGACCCTCGCTGGACGCTGACCGCCTACGGCTCCGAGGTGCTGTACGAGGGCCCGTGCGGGCCTCGGCGCCTCGCGCCGGGAGCCCTCCACGCGCTCGCCCGCGCCGTCGAGGCGGAACCACCGCCCGAGGGCGTTCCAGCCGGCCTCCCGTTCGTCGGTGGCGCGATCGGCTACCTCGGGTTCGAGCTGGGGCGCGAGGTCGAGCGGCTGCCCGCGACGACCCACGACGACGTCGGCGCGCCTGACCTCGCGATGGGGTGGTACGACGCCGCCCTCGTGTGGGACGGGGTCGAGGAGCGCGGCTGGCTGGTGGGGCGAGCAGATGCCGTCGCGCAGTTGCGCGCGCGGCTGGCTGCCCCGGCCCCGCCGAGCGGCGCCGTGAGCGCGGGGGCCCTCGTGCCGAACATGGGCCGCCGCGCCTACCTCGACGCGGTCGCCCGTGCGCAGGCATACGTGCGCGCGGGGGACATCTACCAGGTCAACTTCTCGCAGCGCTTCTCCACGCCCGTGCGGGGTGAGGGGTTCGATGCCTACCTCCGCCTCCGCGAGGTCAGCCCGGCGCCCTTCGCCGCCTACCTCGACGGGCGGGGGGCATTCGGAGGCGTCGAGGTGATCTCCTCGTCGCCGGAGCGGTTCGTGCTCCTCGATGAGGGGGTGCTGGAGACGCGCCCGATCAAGGGCACGCGCCCGCGCGGACACACGCCGGAGGAGGACGCCGCGCTCGCCGAGGAACTCCGCGCGAGCCGCAAGGACCTGGCCGAGCACGTGATGATCGTGGACCTCGAGCGGAACGACCTGGGACGCGTGGCACGCCCCGGGAGCGTGCACGTCCCGGACTTCGCGCGTCTCGAGTCGTTCCGCCAGGTGCATCACCTGACCTCCACCGTGCGTGCGACCCTCCGGGAGGGTGTCTCGCTGGAGGAGGTGCTGCGCGCGACGTTCCCCGGCGGGTCGATCACGGGAGCTCCGAAGGTGCGCGCGCTGGAGATCATCGACGAGCTCGAACCCACCGTCCGAGGCGTCTACACGGGCGCCATCGGGTACATCTCCGCTGGCACGCCGGAACAGCGGCGCATGGACCTCAACATCGCGATCCGCACGATCACCCTGGCGGACGGCGTCGCGCACCTCCACGCCGGCGGCGCAATCGTCCACGACTCCGATCCGGAGCTGGAGTACGCGGAGACGTTGCACAAGGCTCGTGGCATGGCGCGCGCCCTCGGCGTCGCGCTCCCGGATGAAGTGATCGCGAGACGAGGTGACCGCGGAGTGACCGCACCAGTGAGCAGCCAGTGAGCGTGGGTTCTTCGGTCGCGTGGGTCGACGGTGTGCTCCTCCCCCGCGACGAAGCCCGCGTCTCTGTCGACGACTTCGGATTCCGCTACGGCCTCACCTGTTTCGAGACGATGCTGGCGCGCCACGGTCGCGTGTTCCGCCTCGCGGAGCACCTCGATCGGCTGGAGGGCAGCCTGCGCCTCTTCCGCGCCGAGCCACCCCCGCGCGCGATCCTCGAACGCGCGGTGACGGCGACGCTGGAGGCGAACGCCCTCACCGAGGCCTCCGTGCGGCTGTCGGTGTCCCCGGGCGTTGGAGGGCCGCCGGCGCTGCCGGCGCGCGGTCCCGCGATGACCGTGGTCACGGTCGAGCCGCTGGGGCCGCGGCCGCCCCGGAGCCGGCTCTGGGTGAGCAGCGTCCTCCTCGACGCCGCTCGCCTGTGGCGTGGCGCGAAGGTGGGCCAGTATGCGCCGTACCTCCTCGCCCGGCGCGAGGCGGAGGACCTCGGCTTCGAGGACGCGCTGCTGACGGATCACGAGGGGTACGTCGTTGAGACCGCGACCTCGAACGTCTTCGTCGTACTCGATGACGTGCTGGTCACGCCGCCCCTCGAGCGGGGGCCGATCCCCGGCGTCACGCGGGCCTGCCTGCTCGAACTCGCGGCGCAGGAGGGCATTCCCTGCCGGGAGGGCGACATCGCGCTCGGCGACCTTGCGCGGGCGACCTCGGCGTTCGCGACGAACAGCATCGCCGGGCTGGAGCCGCTCACCTCGATCAGCTGGGAGGACGAGGGCGGCCGGCATGAGTGGCGCGCGGCCGAGGCGGGCAGTGCGGGTGACGCGCTCCTCGCTGGGCTCAGCGCCGCCTACGCCGACCTCGTGGATGCGGGCACGCGTGAGCAGGCGAACGACGCCTCAGACCTCCGATAAGGTCGCCCTCCCCCGAGCGTCCACTGTTTTTCTACCGAGTGTTCCCCTCGCCGTCAGTGTTCCGTCAGAATCAGGTATCTGACCGGTCGCATCAGATTGTTATTCTGCAACTCGTTACCAGTGCCTCCACCTGGCCGGACGGTCAGGATCGTGGAGGACGAAGGCGGCTGGTACACGGCCCACCCGTCACCTGGCCCACAGGGTGCCCGAGGAGGGCGGCGCATCGGCATCGCCGGTGCGCCTGGTGACGTGTCGGCCGGGACACGGAGGAACCGTGGTCAGCAGCATCCGCAGGCCACGCACCAACATGGACGGACAGGTTCACCAGCCCGGCTCCTGGGGACAGGCGCGCATCCTCCTGGTGGAGGACGACGCCGCCGTCCGCGAGGCCGTTGAGACGGCCCTGGCCGCACTCGGCTGGGAGACGGAGGGCGTCCCCAGCGGCGAGGAGGCCCTCGCGGCGTTCGGCCGCTCCTCGGTCGACCTCGTGATCCTGGACCTCGGCCTCCCCGGACTCCCGGGTATCGAGGTCCTTCGTCAGCTCCGCGCCCGCAGCGAGGTCCCCGTGCTCGTGATGACCGCCTCGGGCGGCCTCGACGACCGCGTCACCGGCTTCGACCTCGGCGCAGATGACTACGTGGTCAAGCCGTTCGAACTCGCCGAGTTGGAGCGCCGCGTGCGCGCCATCCTCCGCCGCACCACCGGCCCCCGCCCGGACGACGTCCTCCACGGACCCGCCGACATCCGCCTGCTCCTCCGCGCCCACGAGGCCTACGTCGGCGAGCGGCAGGTCCACCTCACCCCGAAGGAGTTCGAGGTCCTCCGCGTCCTCCTCGCCCGCCGCGGCGAGGTGATCCCCCCGGACGACCTGTCCGTGCAGATCTGGGGCTACGAGACCTTCGGCTCCCGCAACTACGTGGAGGCCCACGTCTCCCGCCTCCGCGGCAAGCTCGCCGAGTGCGGCGCCGACGGCGTCATCGGCACCGTCCGCGGTGTCGGCTACATGGTGCGCTAGCGGGACCTCCCCGCGGGCTTTCTTCCAACCCCCTCTCCGCCTCTGACCCCCTCTCCCGAAACCGGGAGAGGGGAGTCGGACCCGGAGTCGGAGTCGGAGTCGGAGACGGAGTCGGAACAGGAGGCGGGGCGCTGCGTTATCCCTCGAACGGGAGGGTGACCTCGAAGGTGGCGCCGGTGGGTGGGGTGTTGCTCGCGCGGATCGTGCCGCCGTGCGCCTCCACCAGCTCGCGGGCGATCGCCAGGCCGAGGCCGGAGCCGCGCGACTCATCGGACTTGCGGAACCGGTTGAAGAGCAGGGGGAGCAGGTCCGGAGGGATCCCCGGCCCGCGGTCGATCACGCGCAGGACCGCGAACGCTCGGGAGCCTCGGACGACACGGGTGACCTCGATCGTCACGGTCGAGTCAGACGGCGCGTAGCGGATCGCGTTCGCGACGAGGTTGTCGACGACCTGGCGGATGCGCACCGGATCGACATCGAGGACGACCTCGGGGCTGCCCTCGTGGGCGACGCCATTGCTGTCCTCCAGCGTCACACCCCCGCGGCTCGCGACCGCCTCGAAGGCGGCGGCCACGTCGCACGCGAGGGCGGCGAGGTCGGTCGGCTCGCGGTGCAGCTCCAGCGTCCCGGCCTCCGCGAGGGCGAGTGTGCGGAGGTCCTCGATCAGCCGTGCCATCTGGTGCGTCTGGTCGAGCGCGAGCGAGAGGTGCTCTTCGTCGGCGGGGTGGACGCCGTCCAGCATCGCCTCCAGCTCACCCTGCATGACGGTGAGAGGCGTGCGGAGCTCGTGACTCGTGTTCGCGAGCAGGCGGCGGCGCTGATCCTCGTCCGCCTCCAGGCGGGTGATCGCGGAGTTGAAGGTGCTGATGAGCCGGCGGACCGCCGGTGGCCCCCAGGCCCGCTCCGCCACGCGCGCGGTGTAGTCGCCCTGTTCCACTCGCTCCGCCGCGTCGACCAGGTCCATCAGGGGCTGACCGAAGCGCTTCATGCCGACGAACATCAGCAGACCGCCGACCATGAGGAAGCCGAGCGTGGCGATGAGGAACACGTGGAGGAGCGCCGCGATCGAGGCCGCGTGCCAGGTGAGGGCGATGACGGCGATCGCGACGAACGCCAGCATCGCGATCGTGAAGACGATGCGGGTGGCCCGCCGGAACGGCCGCCGCCCGTGAGGTGGCCACGGCTGCCCCTCCGGCCACCACGGCGGGGCGTGCTTCGCCCACATCTCCGTGGGGTCGATGGGTGGCCGCATGTGGCTTCGAAGACGCTCGACGTCCTCGCGGTTCGCCCAGGGAGGCGGGGGCACTACTCCGTCCCGTCCGCGAACCGGTAGCCGATGCCGTGGACGGTGAGGAGGTACCTCGGGCGGTGTGGTTCCGGCTCGACCTTGCGGCGGATGTTCTTCACGTGCGTGTCGATCGCCCGCTCGTAAGACTCGAAGGCGATGCCATGGAGGGCGTCGAGCAGCTGGGCGCGGGTGAACACGCGGCCGGGTTGCGCCACCAGCGTCGCGACGAGCTGGAACTCCGTGGGCGTCAGCTCGACGAGCTCACCCGCCACGGTCACGCGCATCCTCGGCACGTCCACGACGACATCGGCGGCGCGAAGCACCTCGCCGGGATCCGCATGTGCGCGCTCGCCGCGACGGAGGACGGCGCGCACGCGCGCGACGAGCTCCCGAGGGCTGAACGGCTTCGTGACGTAGTCGTCCGCGCCCAGCTCCAGCCCGAGGATGCGGTCCACTTCGTCGTCCCGGGCGGTCAGGATCACGATCGGGATGTCGCCGTCCTCTCGCAGTCGCCGTGCGACGTCGAGCCCGTCCATCCCCGGCAGTCCGAGGTCCAGCACGACGAGATCCGGCCGGTCGCGACGCGCGGCCTCCAGGGCCGTGGGGCCATCGGCCGCCGCGGTCACCTGGAAGCCGGCACGCGCGAGGTAGTCGCGGGCGATGTCGACGATGCGGGGTTCGTCGTCGACGACAAGGATCGTCTTCATCGCTGCGATGTTAGTCCCCAGCCGGTCGGTCACCGGATGCGTCGCTATTGCCTCGCTCGGGCGGTCCGTCCTCGGATGGTTCGCTCCGGGAGGGGGCGTTCGAGGTCCGCTCGATGCGCTCATGCGAGCGGCGGTGCCAGTCGTCGAAGCGCTCCGTGCGTGCCTCGGTTCCGCCGACCCACGGAGGTGGTCCTCCCCAGCCCCGTCGAGGCCCAACGGCGACCCGCACGAGGGTGAAGAACAGCAGTCCGATGAACAGGAAGAAGAGGATGGGGAAGAACGGGAAGAAGCCCCCGTTGCCTCTCGGCCCCCAGCCGTCCCGCCAGTAGCGGACGGTCTCGCCGTCCGCCAGTTGCACCGTGGTCCCGTGATCCACGCCGACGTTGTACGCGATCCCCCCGACCACGCCGAGGGCCACGATCCCGAGCAGCCCGATCGCGAGCGGTTTCCAGAATCCCACTGCGCGCCTCCTTTCGTTGAGGCTCACAGCGTCTGGTGCAGGTGTGGAGGAAGTATGTGTAGCGTCCGGCGCGCTGGTGGATGCCTGTGGATCGATCCCCTCTCCCTGAGGGGGAGGGGGAACCTTACTCGTAGCTCAGACCCTCTCTCAGCCTGTGACCGCAGCGCACCCTGCCCTCTCCCCAACCCTCCCCCAGGAGGGGAGGGGGCCAGAGGGGCTATGACTCCAGCCAGAGCACGTTGCCGTGCAGGTCCGGGTCGTGATCCTTCGAGGCGAAGACCTCGTACTCCGCGCGGGATGCTTCGATGGTCGTTCCCGCACCGTGGCCGGGGAGGACGACCGTGTCCCCATCGAGGGTGTGCAGCCGCGAGACGATCGAGGCGATCTCCGTCTCGAGGTCCTCGTGGGTGCGGGTATAGCCGGGGCCGCCGGGGAAGAGGGTGTCCCCGGTGAGGACGGCCTTCCCGACGAGGAGGCAGATCGAGCCGGGCGTGTGACCTGGCGTCGCGATCACCTGCACCTGCGCCTCGCCAACGGTGAACACGTCGCCGTCCTCGAGCGGCTGTGCATTCCACGACGGTTCGAGGTTCGTCTCCGCCGCGCCGACGTAGACCGGCGCGTCCGTCACCGTCCCCAGCACCTCGAACCCGTACCAGTGGTCGCGGTGCGAGTGCGTCACCACCGTGCGCGCGATCTGGGTCCCTGCGAGCGCGTTGATGACCTCCTCGATGCCCTCGGGCGCGTCGATGACGGTCACCGGCCCGGTCGAGGTCGGCCGCAGGACGTAGCAGTTGTTCGCCATCCGCCCCAGCCCGAGGTACGCCTCCACGATGATGTGCTGGTCCTGGTACGCGATCTCGGGCATGGGGGTGTCCTTGCTATTCGGCAGTTCCGGCGACGGGGACGTAGGAGCCGAGCTCTGGTCCGTTGACCTCGATGACGGTCATCGTTGCCAGTTCCACATCCACCATGGTGATCACGGACTGATGCTCGATCCCCGTGTCTCCGGGTGCGAGGACCACCGTCTCTGAAGCCCAGGCGTACGGGTAGTTCGCGCTCAGTTCCGTCATTGCCAGTGTATTGACCGCTTCGTATGTCCCATCGCCGCGTGACTCGAAGACCGTCCATCTCACCGCCCCATGGTGGTTCCAGTAGACGACAGCCCGCTCACCGTTCGCGTGAAATACCGGACGCGTGACGTTGTCGGCTGGCCCAGCGATGCCGTCGAGCGACAGCACCACCTCGCCATCGGCCGTCAGAAGCTCACGCTCCAGCCACCACGCCACCCGTCCGTCGGGCGTCATCGTGGGGCCGCGATCCATCTCTGCGCCCGGGACTGGAACCGCCTCGGTCATCTCGGGCCAGACGTAGTACCGGAGACGTGGGTCGGTCTCCAGGAACTGCCGCAGCAGCAGGATGCGCTCGCCGGAGGCATCGGACCCGACAACCCAGAAAGGCCATCGAGGACGGCGATCGGCTCGCTCCACGTCGCGCCCAGGTCGTCCGACCGGATGAGCACCGTACGTGCGTCCGGAGAGGCAGCATCGAGGCCGCCACACTGGCCGTCGCACATCGAGAGGATCAGCGGGCCACCCGAACTGGTAGGCGGGTACGCGATGTTCCGCCAGACGTTGATGTAGTCCCATTCGCCCGCCGCCGATTGCGGGAGCGACTCGGTAATGGACGACACCTCCTCGCCGGAGACGATGGCGCGGTCCAGACGCTGAGGTGGCGCGTCGGTTCCCATGAGGATGACGGCGAGGAGGAGTTCGGCGCTCTCAGGCCCTTCCTCCACGAACGTCACCTCCGTCAGTTCGACCGGAGGAGACGGAGGCGTCCGGTCTGGCGTCACCTCGGGCGTCGGCTTCAGCACCTGGGTCGCGCTCGGACTCGTCGAGGCCGGCGTTGCGTCCTCGTCGCCGTCGCACGCGACGAGGGCGACTGCGAGGAGCACGAGAGCGAGGAGGGCGCATGCAACT
>JALOAM010000244.1 GCA_023228765.1 Dehalococcoidia bacterium | reverse complement strand
GATCGCGCTGAACAGCGGGTACTGGGTCGCCGCCTCCAGGCCTGCGTTCGGACGAGTGCTCGTCTCCGGGTCGTGCGTGGTGGTCATGGTGGGCTCCTCCGCGGTCGACTAGCGCTGCAACATGAGAGCGGCGACACGCTCACCGAGCGCGCCGATCGTCATCGAGGGGTTGCGTCCGACGGCGCCCGGCAGCATGGCTCCGTCCGCGACGTACAGGTTGGGGTGGCCGAAGACCTGGCCGGTGTGGTCTACGACGCCGTTGTCTCGGCTCGTACCCATGGACGCGCCGCCGAGCGGGTGGACGGTGACCATGCCCTTCAGCAGCCGCCAGTAGAGCGGGATGTAGAGCTCCCCGCCCGCGACCTTCGAGAGGCGCTTGTGCATGTCCAGGATCGCGTCCACCAGGCCGCGCGATCCTCCGACGTCCCAGTCTAGGTCGAGCTTCTTCGACCACGGCGCGTAGGCGCGGCTCTTGAGGCGCAACTCTCCGTCCGAGGCATCGATGCCCTCGCCGAGCCAGAGCATCAGGTTGCGCGCCGGGTTCGTGTCCGCCTCGTCCAGTTCGCGCTCCATCAGCCATGCGAGCGGGCGGAACATGGGGGAGCGGAGGCGGGCGCGGATGGCGTTGTAGAACAGGTTCGGGAAGCCGTCGTCCTCGATGTAGAACCGCTCGCCCGCGACGCTGCCGTCCATGAACTCCAGGCCGGAGGTGATCGTGGGGCCGACGCCCTGTCGCACCCTGCCTTCCTCGGAGTACCGGTCCGGCGTGATCACGTTGGCGTTGGGGCTCCAGTCCTTCCCCAGGCGCTGGCTGATGTGCGGTAGCGATCCGGACACGTCCCGGCAGCGCAGCAGCAGCTCCGTGGTGCCGAGGGACCCTGCGGCCACCACCACGCGCTCCGCGCGCTCCGAGCCCGGCACCAGCCGGCCGTCCTCGATGCGGTCGAACCGCACGACGTACCCGCTGCCGTCAGGCTCGATGTCGCGCACGACGTGGAGCGGGCGCACCTCGGCGCCGTGTCGCTCCGCGAGCGGGATGTAGTTCAGGTCCAGCGTGTTCTTCGCGCCGACGTCGCAGCCGATGTCGCAGTTGCCCAGGTGGATGCAGGTCCCCTGCATCACGCCCTGGTCGTTGATCCAGCGCTTCGAGTGCCGCTCGTCCAGCGGGTCCGGGAGGTCGTAGTTCCACCCGTCGTCGAAGGTGACGGCCAGCGGGACCCGGCTGAAGCGGTCCTCGTAGCCGAGGCCCGTCGCGGCCTCCTGCAGCAGACGGGCGCGTGCCGTCATCTGGCGCTCCGGGATCGGCCGGACGCCCATCATCGAGCGGATCTTGTCGTAGTACGGCTTGAGCTCGTCGAAGGTGATCTCGGTGGGCCAGCCGTCCTCGAACAGCTCGGGGTTGGCCTCCATGACCACGCTGGAGTAGCAGAGTGAACCGCCGCCGACGCCCGCGCCCTGCAGCACGATCATGCCGCGGAAGAACCGGACGTCCATCCAGCCGTTCATCTTCTGAGGGCGGTCCGGGTGGTAGACCCACGGGTCGGTCGCGGTGCGCGGGTACTGGTCTTTCGTCCAGCGTCGCCCCCGCTCGAGCACGAGCACACGGGCGCCACCCTCGGCGAGCCGCGCTGCCGCGGTGGCTCCGCCGAAGCCGCTGCCGATGACGATGACATCGAACCGATCGCTCATGCGGCCTCCTCTGACGTGGTCGCGGCTGGTGTGTCACGGGAGGCCGCCCAGCCCTCGTGACTCAGCCCTTCAAGCGACCACGTGTCGCCTTCCTCGTTCAGCGCACGCGCTGCTCGTCCCTGCGGATCGCTGTGGATGCGTCGTCCCGGTCCGTCCGCCAGCCGGGGTGGCGGAAGTGGATCACGTGGTCGGCGTTGTAGGAGGCGACGGCCTCCGTGAGCGTGACCTGGCCGACGCGCTGCCACTGCCGCACCTTCACCCGCCGAAAGCCGGGGATCCCGGTGCTGGTGCCGTCGTCGGACACGAAGATGTCGAACACGATCTCGCCCGTCGGCTCCTTGGCGCCCGGCTCGAAGAGGTGCTGGTAGATCTCGTCGCGGAAGTCCAGGTCATCGCCGGGCATGCGGCGCTGGCCGGGACGCATCTTCAGCCGGAGGAAGCGCGGAGCGCGCGTCGGTTCGCCCTCGGGCTTGCCGATCTCGGCGATCTCGTAGAGCTGACGGGCGTCCGAGACCTTGTCCAGACGGGGGAAGATGAAGCCGGCGCGCAGCATGATCAGGATGTAGATGCCGCGCCGGTAGGCCGTGACATTCGGCTCATTCGTGAGTTCGGCATCGTTGATGTAGTCCGTGCGCATCCCGCCCAGGTCTTCCTGCGACATGAAGCTCGCGGTCGGCAGCGGCTCGGGGTGCTCGGGGTCGTCCGTCGGCCAGATCTTGCCCGCGAGGCTCAGCGAGCGGCGCTCGCCGCGCTTCGTCTCGTTCCCGTCGGAGGAGTACCGGCCCATGAAGAGGCCCCGCGCGCCGGTCTTGAAGTACCCGGTATAGGGCGTGTCCTCGGTGATCTCCCAGGTGCCCAGGACGGCCATCCCGTTAGGCGAGAGGATGCGGCGGTAGCCCTTCCCGTCCGGCCCCCAGCGGAGGTCTGCGTTCGAGTCGATCGACCGCGCGGAGGCGATCCACAGTTGATCCTGCTTCCCGCCCGGGAGGAGCCCCTTCCAGGCGTTACGGATCGTGGAGCGGTAGCGGGGGAGGGGGCCCGCCTCCTGGCCGCTACGCCCGCCGCGGTAGGGGTTCGCGTAGAGCGCCGCGCGCACCTCGGCATAGCGCGACCCTCGAGGTGCGCGGTCCTCCTCGGTCATCCCCTGCGGGCCGTGCAGTGCCTCGAGCGCGACGGGGTGGGTGCCTCGCAGCGTGCCGACTTCAGCTTCCGCGCGCCGGGCGGCGGTCTTCATCGCGGCGGCCATGTAGCGGTTCCACAGGCCTTTCACCACGGGCAGCAGGGCGACGCCCGCGGCCGTCGAGGTCGGTTCAAAGGAGTACGTCCATGTCGCGCGTGTCCCGGCGGGGTGATCCTCGAACCACCATTGCCCTCGGGCTTCCCGCACCAGGCGACGGAAGAGCGGCTGGGTGAACTCGGTCACCACGTACGAGAAGTACGAGGGTGCGTCCACCGCGGAGACTTCCTCGCGCGCCTGGTAGCCGTCCGTGGTGTGGACGATGCGATGGGAGCCGGGTACGTCCCACGGGCCGGTGGTGCCGCTGGTGCGCTGCACGCCCGGCATCCCCGCGGCGTCGCGGAGCACGGTGTGGAGTTCGTCGTAAAAGACGCCGGGCACGAGCCACCGAAAGAACGGCTCGCGGGCCACCGGGATGATGCCGGTGACCGTCGTCACAATGCGGGACACGTCGTACGTTCCTGTCTGGGAAGGGCACCGCGACCCCACGGCGGCCTTCCAAGGCTGCATAGAGTAGCGACAACTCGCGTCCTGCAAATGCCCTTCTCTGGATTGCAACAACCGGCGGTCAGAACACCCGAGGTGAACGACGCCCCGGCGACCCTCGAAGAAGTGCTGTCGCAAGGTGACACGAGATTCCGGAGAGGGGTGGCCACATCAGGGGATCCCCTAATGAACCGCCGGGCGACGTGTCATAACAACCGAGGCGCTTCAACAATCGAGGAAATTTCGCGCCGTGCTTGCCACGTAACAAGTCGATTGCAGTAGAGTCCCCGCGGGGTCGGTTCGCAATGGTCCAGTCGGGGAGGGGTACCTCTCGTGGCTACCGTCCGCGAACTCGCACGGATCGCGCTGG
>JALOAM010000032.1 GCA_023228765.1 Dehalococcoidia bacterium | reverse complement strand
CGAGGGCGCTCCAGGAGGCCGGCGTCGAGTCGATCATGGCGAACTCCAACCCGGAGACCGTCTCCACGGACTTCGACACCTCGGACCGCCTCTACTTCGAACCCCTCGACGAGGAGTCGATCCGCGACCTGCTGGAGAACGAGGCCGGTGACAGCGGTGAGGCGCCCCCCTCGATCGTCCAGTTCGGCGGTCAGACCGCCGTGAACATGGCGCGACCGCTGCACAACGCCGCGCTCCCCATCGCCGGCTCCTCGGCGGACGCCATCGACATCGCGGAAGACCGAGGGCGTTTCGGGACGTTGCTCGCGGAGCTCGACATCCCACAGCCGCCGGGCGCGGCGGTCACGACACTGGAGGACGCCCTCAGCACCGCGCATGCGATCGGCTACCCCGTCCTCGTGCGGCCCTCGTACGTCCTCGGCGGGCGCGCGATGGAGGTGGTGCAGGACGCGAACGAGCTCGTGCGGTACTTCGCCGCCGCGCTCGCGGAGAACACCGGCTCCGTGCTCATCGACAAGTTCCTCGTCGGCCCCGAGGTCGAGGTGGACGCGATCTGCGACGGCGACCGTGTCCTGATCCCCGGGATCATGGAGCACATCGAGCGGGCCGGCGTGCACTCGGGCGACTCGATGGCGGTCTACCCGCCGCAGAACCTCACTGCAGCGCAGCGACAGGCGATCGTCGACTACACCACGAAGATGGCGCTCGGCCTCGGCGTGCGCGGACTCATGAACGTGCAGTTCGTCATCGCCACGGACAGCGACCCGAGCGGCCCCGGCGTCTTCGTGATCGAGGTGAACCCGCGCTCCTCGCGCACGGTGCCCTTCCTCTCGAAGGTCACGGGCGTGCCGATGGTCCCGCTCTCCGTGAACATCATGCTCGGCAAGTCGCTCGCGGAGCAGGGGTACGAGGGCGGCCTGTGGCCGGAGCGGAGCCTCGTGGCCGTGAAGGCCCCCGTCTTCTCCATGCAGAAGCTGGTGGACGTCGACACATTCCTCGGCCCGGAGATGAAGTCCACGGGCGAGGTCATGGGCGTGGACCACACGTTCGAGCCTGCCGTCCGCAAGGCGATGATCGCCTCCGGGCTCGAGGTGAAGCCGGGCACCGGCTTCCTCCTCTCGATCTCGAACCAGACGAAGGCCCAGGCGACGCCGCTGCTGCGACTCCTGCACGACGCCGGCTGCCCGTTGTTCGCCACCGAGGGCACGGCGGCACTCCTCCAGCAGCTCGGCCTCCCGGTCCAGCTGGTCACGAAACGCCTCAACGAGGGGCACCCGAACGTGGTCGACGTGATCCGGGACGGCACCGTGGGCGCCGTGATCAACACCATCGAGGGCGGCCGCGCCGACGTCCGTCGCGACGGCTTCCACATCCGCCGGGCCGCCACGGAGATGCGCATCCCCTGCTTCACCTCGATGGACACGGCGGCGGCGGCGATCAACGCCCTCGTGGTCGCCGGGGACTACGAGGTCGCTCCGCTGATCGAGTACCGGGACGGCCCGACGCCATGATCGACGCGAGCGGCCTCGGCCACCTGAAGGCGGTCCTGTTCGACCTCGACGGGACGCTCGTCGACTCGCTGCCGACGATCGCGGAGGCGATGGCGGAAGCGGCGAGGCTGCACGGACTCGATGCCGACCCCGAGGAGATCATCCCGCGCATCGGCGCGCCCATGGACATCCTCGTGGAGGAGCTCTACGGCGTGAGTCCGGAGGCCGCGGACGCGGTGAACGACGACTACATCCGCCTGTACGAGAGCACGTTCATCCAGCGCACCCCGACGCTCCCGGGCGCGACCGCGCTCCTCGAGGCGCTCCGCGCCGCCGGCCTCCGCCTCGCCGTCGTCACCAACAAGCGCGACGAGGGCGCCCGCCTGATGACCGAGGTCGTCGGCTGGACGGGTATGTTCGAGGTCGTCCACGGCCGCGACTCAGGCGCCCCGAAGCCGGAGCCGGAGGCCGCGCTCGCCGTGCTCCGCAAGATGGGGCTGGAGCCCTCGGAGGCGGCATTCGTCGGCGACACCGAGTTCGACATGAACTGCGGGCGCGACGCCGGCCTCGCGGCGGTCATCGGCCTCGTCGGGTCACGCAGCGCCGAGCACCTCCGGCAGCACGGCGCGACGCACCTCGTCCACGCGCTGGACGAGGTCGCCCCGCTGCTGCTCGGCACCGGGGTCACCCCGTGAGGTCCTTCGTCGCGGAGGTCGTCGAGAGCGAGCGCCTGTACGGGGACACGCACGCCCTCTGGCTGCGTAGCCCGGAGCACCTCGCCGCGGCCGTGCCCGGCCAGTTCGTCATGGCCTACGCGGGCGAGTCCTTCGACCCGCTCCTCGGACGGGCCTTCTCGATCTACCGCCTCCGCGAGGGCGCCCGGGGCCCCGAGTTCGCCATCCTCTACGACGTCGTCGGGCGCGGCACGGACTGGCTCTCGAGGCGTCGCGCGGGCGACGAGGTGCGCTTCGTCGGCCCCCTCGGGCGCGGCTTCGAGCCCCGTGAGCGCGTCCAGAAGATGCTCCTCGTGGGCGGCGGCATCGGCGTCGCACCCCTCATCTGGTTCGCCGACGAACTCGTCGCACAGGGCCGCGAGGTCACGATGGTCCTCGGCGGGCGGAGCGCGGCGCAGATCTACCCGGCCTCGCTCCTGCCCTCGGAGGTGGAGCTCGTCGTGACGACGGAGGACGGCTCCCTCGGCGAGACCGGCCGCGTGACCACACCGTTCGAGCGCCTCCTGCCGTGGTGCGACCAGGCCTTCGCCTGCGGTCCCGAGCCCATGTTCGAAGCGCTCTACAACGTCACGCGTGACTCCGGCACCAACAAGCCCGTGCAGGGCCTCCTCGAAGCCCGCATGGCCTGCGGCCTGGGGATTTGCTACTCGTGCGCGGTCTTCCCCCGGAAGGGCGGGGTTAGACTGGTCTGCCACGACGGACCGATGTTCGACCTCAGGGACCTCTACGCATGAGCCGCTACTTCCAGCTCTCCCTGCTCCCCGTCCCGCTCGGCCTGCTCATCGGGCTGCTGGTCGCCGCCACCATCGTGGAGACCAGCCCCGCCATCCTCGGCTGGGTGCTCTGCATCGGCCTCGGCCTCATGGGCGGCGCGTTCCTCGCCGCCATCGCCAACGGCGACGCCCTCGTCAGCGGCCCCGCCCCCAAGCGCGGCTCCGTCTCCGACGCCCCCTGGCTCAACCGCCCGCCCGAGGATGACGACCGCTAACCGCCGCCCGAGGCCCGCGCGAGCGTTCCGAACGAACGGGTGAGGTAAACCACCGCCGTCCCCCTAGTCTCCGGCCATGCGGATCTTCTCGAAGCGACGCCCACAGGGCCGCCCCGCCCATCCTGACGTCCTCACCCCCGCCGAGTGGCGCGTCCTCGAACAGGTCCGAGCCGGTCGCACCAACCAGGAGATCGCCGACCACCTCGGCGTGAGCCACAACACCGTGAAGACCCACGTCGCGAACATGCTCGCGAAGCTGGACGTGCAGCACCGCCACGAACTCGCCGCCTGGCAAGGCGCCCCCACCGAGGCGTCCCGGAGCGCCCTCGGACGGCTGTCGCTCGCGACCCCGTGGGCCGGACGCATCGCCCTCGTGGGTGGCGCGGTCGTCGCGGGTGTGCTGTTCCTCGTCGCGATGCAGGCGATGGACGAGTCGGGGTCCTCGACGGGCGCGAGTGCCGTTACCCCTGCACCAACCGCCATCACCGTGACACCGGAGCCGACGGAATCGCCGTCACCCACGCCGACGCCGGACGCCTCGCCGCGGTTCGCCCCGCTCACCGTCGGGCCGCCCATCGAACTGCCCGAGGGCGTCGTGCTCTACGTCTGGGGAGGTTGCACCGAGTGCGACGGGCCAGCGCGCACATTGCGCCGTGTCCAACAATCGAATGGCGTGACCGAGGAGCGCACCGTCATGGAGAGGACGGAGCAACCACCTTATCTGCTCCACTCCGGCTGGATCGCGGACGACACGCTTTACATCTTCGAGTGCTCCACCGGCTACTGCGGCCCCGTTGCTGACGTCACGTCCGACGCCTCCGTGACCCTCTATCGGTCCGTCGATGGCGGCACGACGTGGGAGCCGCTTGGGACTCAGCCGTTACAAGAGGATGCCAGGGTCGTGCCTGACCCAGCGAATTGGGGCTTCACTCGCCCAGGTGATACGCCCGCTGGTTCAGCTACCGGACTGTTCGAGGTGGGTGGAATCCCGATCAACCTGACGGTACTCGACAACCGTGGCCTACTGCCGCAAGGCCGTTACATCGTTTCCGAACCTGAGCCCAGCGACGGCGGTCGCCTGGCACTGCGTTGGGTCGCAGACGCCCCGTTCGGATGGGTCAGCTACTTATCGATCTTTGAGTCCGACGGTGCTCACGTGGTGACGTACTCTGGAATCAACGACTCCGGGGCATGGCTGGACGAGGAGCATCTCGTCGCGACGATCTCGTACTGGAGCGGCGGGCCCTACCGGCTGCCTGACATCGAGTACGGACAGATCCCCTCGATCATCGATCTGCGCGATGGGACGGTACGCCCCATCCTCGACCCCTTCGTGGACACCCCGTCCGACCGCAACCAGGTGATGGGCGTGAGCACGAGATAGGGCCGTGTCTCCGCGGCCCATCTCGATTCGTTCTGTCCGAGGATCGCGGCGGTTACAGGATCTGCTTCACCTGGCGGTCGAGCTCGAAGTAGTGGTCGGCGAGGGCGCGCATCTCGATCGAGGTGCTGCCGGCGAAGGCGACGACCTCCACGCGGACGCCCTTCTGCTGGACCACTTCGACGGCGCGGGCGAAGTCGGCGTCGCCGGAGACGATGCAGATGACGTCCACGCGGTCCGCCATCATCACCATGTCCACGGCCATCTCGACGTCGAAGTTGCCCTTGATCGAGCCGTCCGAGAAGCGCTTCAGCGGCTTCGTGACGATGCGGTACTCGTGCGGCACGAACGGCGCGACGAAGCGCTGCTGCTCCACCGGCTCCCGAGGGTCGTCCGAGACGGGCGAGTACGCCGTCGCCCGGACGAGGTCGCGGCCTTCGGTGATCAGCTTGAGCAGCTTGCCCATGTTGATCGAGCCGTCACCCTCGTATCCGTAGATGATGTTCGGCACGTCCACGAACACGGCCACGCGAGGGCGGTACCCGCTGTTCACGATCCGCGTGCCCAGCTGCTCCATGCCTTCGCGCAGCTCGGCGAGCATCGCCTCCTGCCGCGCCACGGCCTCGCGCAGCGCCCCGATCTCGCCGGGGTCGGCGTCACTCGTCGAGGCAGCCCGCCGCGTGCGGCGCACCGGCTTCTCAACCACCTCGGTGGTGTCGGCCGACTCCTCGGGCTCGTCGGCGGCGGACTCGGGAGCCTCCGCCTCGGCCGTCGGCGCGTCCTCGTCGCGGGTGCGTCCCCGGCCGCCCCGGCGGCTGCGGCGCACGCGTGGCTTGTCGTCCTCGGCGGTTTCGGTGTCCGAGGACGTTGTCCGACGCGCGCGCGCCGGCTTCGGTTCTTCCTCGGCATCAGCGTCGTCCGAGGAGCGACGGGAGCGCGAGCTGGACGAGCCGGAGCTCGACCCCGAACCCGATCCGGACGTCGAACGGGAGCTGTCGGAGGCGCGACGGCGGCCGGCGATCATGGAGTCGAGCCGGCGCCGGGGCGCGGTGCCCTCGTCCGAGGCGTCCAACACGGGTTCGGGTGGGGTCACAGAACGCCTGCCTCTCCGGCAAACTGGAGGACGGAGCAGCGCGCAGCGACCTGCTCGGCCAGGTGGATGAATGCCTGAGTCTGCTCCGACTCCGGCTCCGCGACAACAACCGGGACGCCCTCGTCCCCGCCCTTCCGCACGGATGCGGCCAGCGGGATCTCGCCGAGGAACTCGACGCCCAGCGCCTCGGCGGCCTCGCGCGCGCCGCCACGGCCGAAGATATCGCTGCTCATGTTCTCGACCACGCCGAAGATCGGCACGCCCAGCCGGTCGAACATGCCGACCGCCTTCTGCGCGTCCTCGATCGACACCTTGGAGGGTGTGGAGACGATGACCACACCGGCGATCAGTCCCTCCTGCGCCATGCTCATGGAGGCGTCGGAGGTGCCCGGCGGCAGGTCGACGATCAGGTAGTCCAGGTCGCCCCAGTCCACGTCATGCATCAGCTGGCGGACACCGGAGCCGATCATCGGCCCGCGCCACACGACGGGCGTGCCCGGCGGCAGGACGAAGCCGAGCGACACGGCCTTGATCCCGTGCGCCTCCAGCGCCTGCAGCCCCTGCTCGCCTGAGGCGAGGATGCCGCCCTCGATGCCGAGCATGGTCGGGATGTTGGGGCCCGTGATGTCCGCGTCCAGGAGGCCGACGGACGCGCCGAGCCGTGCGAGCGTGACGGCGAGGTTCACGGAGACGGTGGACTTGCCGACACCACCCTTGTTCGAGGCGACGGCGATCACGTTGCGGACGCCCTCGATCGGCTTCGGGCCGCCCTCGCGGTGCGTCGAACGCACCTCGGCGCCCCAGTCGATATCGATGGTGGTGACGCCGAGGGGTGCGAGCGCGGTGCGCACATCGGTGTCGATGGTCTCGCGCAGCGGACACGCGGGAGTGGTGAGGATGAGTTCCATGGTGACGCGGTCACCCTCCACGGAGAGGTTGCGCACCATGTTCAACGAGACGATGTCTCGATGCAGCTCGGGGTCGTTGACGGTCTTGAGCGCCGCGAGGACGGCGTCAGGCGCGACCATTATGGAATCCTTACGTCAAGTACGGGGCTCGTAAGCCCTCGGAACTGCCGCCGGGGCCAGATTCGACGAGACCTGGACCACCGGACCTGTCGGTGCCCCTCGCGGGGCTGTTTGCCGGGGCCGCCAGCGGGGTTGGGAACCATCAGACGGGTTGTTGCGTTATCTCCGCACACCAGTCCGAGACCAGTCCGCTGGAGGGGTGTCTGACGGGTGTTTGGGCTCGCTTTTCGGAGCGGCCAGAATGCCCGGCAACATCAAGTATAGGGAGCGGTTCCCCTAGGGCGAAACGGTGTGAGACGCACACTGTGATGGTGACTTAACTCGGAGTTAGCGAACCAGCGCAGTTGCTTAACAGTCTCACATTGACCGCACTCGGGGCTGCCTCGGATGATCTCTCAGCCGGACGTGCAGGTCCGGTGCGGACCCAACCGGGACCGCCAGGCGCGGAGGCGACGACAGGCTGCACCCTGCGGGGTGTCGTCAACGCACAGAAGGAACGCACAGGATGGCAACGACGAATACCAAGGACATTGAGACCACGCCGGTCGCCAAGGGGTCCTGCGTCCACCACTGGATGATCGACACCCCCAACGGCCGGGAGAGCACCGGCACCTGCAAGCGCTGCGGAGCCACCAAGTCGTTCGCGAACTCGACCGAGCAGGTCATGTGGGAGCAGACGAACACGCTGCGTAACGACCTCGCCCGCCCGACCCGCACGTCCAAGGTGGACGAGTACTCGCTGGCCGACGAGTCGTAGCCCTCTCCGAGGGGTAACCGCGAAGGCGGCGCCGGTGGCGCCGCCTTCCTGCTTCTGCCCTCCGGCCTGCCTCGCGATATCATGGACTCCCCCGATCGAGGAGCCCCATGGATCTGACGGTCAACCTCGCGCCGCGGCACAAGACGGAGCTCCGGCTCCGCAACCCGATCATGACCGCGTCCGGCACATTCTCCAACGGCATCGAGATCGCCAAGCACTACGACGTCGGTCTCCTCGGCGCGCTCGTGTCGAAGGGCACCACCCTGCGCCCACGTCGCGGCAACAACACGCCGAGGACGGCGGAGACCCCCGCCGGGATGCTCAACTCAATCGGCTTCCAGAACATCGGGGTCGGCGCCCTCGTGAAGACGCTCGCCCCCGTCTGGGAGCGATGGGACGTCCCCATGATCGTCAACATCATGGGCGAGACGCTGGAGGAGTACGGCATCCTCGCGGCCCGGCTGGAGGGCGTCCCCGGCGTCGCTGGCCTCGAGGTCAACGTCTCCTGCCCCAATGTGGAGGCCGGCGGTCTTGAGTTCGGCCAGGTGCCCGAGCAGGCCGCGAACGTGGTCCGCGAGGTCGCCGCGAACTCGTCGCTCCCACAGATCGTGAAGCTGACCCCCAGCGTCTCCGACATCCGCCCCCTCGCCGAGGCGGTCGCCGACGCGGGGGCGCAGGGGATCACCGTCTCGAACACCATCCCCGCGATGGCCATCGACGTGAAGCGCCGCCGCCCGGTCCTCGCGACCGGCTTCGGAGGGCTCTCCGGCCCCGCGGTGAAGCCGATTGCGCTCCGGAACGTCTACCTCGCCTCCTCGGTCGTCGACATCCCCGTCGTCGCCTCGGGCGGCGCGATGAGCGGCATCGACGTGGTCGAGTTCGTCATGGCCGGCGCCACCGCCGTGCAGATCGGCACCGCGACCTTCCTCGACCCTGCCGCCCCGTGGCGCATCCTCGGAGAGTTCGAGGCCTGGTGCGCCGCCGAGGGCGTCACCTGCGTGGACGAGATCCGCGGCGTCGCCCGCCGGCGCGACTAGCGCCTCTTCCGCACTAGCCGCGCGACGCTCCGAGCGCGATGATGGAGCAGGTCGGCGGGGCGTAGCTCAGCCTGGCAGAGCGCTGCGTTTGGGACGCAGAGGCCCGCGGTTCGAATCCGCGCGCCCCGACCACTCTTCCCGCCACCTTCGACGGCCGGACCGGGCGGGTCGCGCTACCCCCTCGCCGCCTGCGAGATCCCCAGCAGGTCCGCGTGAAGCTCGGAGGTCGCAGCGGCTAGCATCGTGGACGACTCGATCGTCCACGGATCCCCGTCGATGTCTGAGACCATGCCTCCGGCCTCACTCACGAGCAGGGTGCCCGGCGCCCCATGCAGCGCCCGCACGTGGAAGCAAGCGTAGGCGGAGACTCGCGCAGCCGCGACGTACGGCAGCGCCAGCGTGGTCCCCATCGAGCGGAAGTCCCACCGGTCGGCGAGGATCACCGCCGAGGCGAACCGAGCGGCGTGCGCGCGTCGCGCGTCCTTCGAACCCGCATCATCGACAACGAGTGTCTCCATCGCGGTGCTCGTCTCCAGCCGCCGTTCACCCTCGGCGTCCGTGACCCACGCGCCTCGCCCTCGCTCGGCGTAGAGCAACCCGCCCGTGGTCGGATCGCCGACGGCGGCGACGGTGACCTGCCCACCCTCCACCAGCGCGACGTTCACACAGAACAGAGGGGTGCCGGAGGCGAAGTTCCTCGTCCCGCAGATCGGGTCGACAAGCCAGTACCCACCGGATACGGGGAGATCGCCTCCGCGCTCCTCGCCGACCACCGGCAGTCCGGTCTCTGCCAGTGCCGCCCGCACCGCGTCTTCGACGGCCACGTCCGTCGCGGTCACGAGGTCGCGCACACCCTTCAGGGTGACCTTGTCCGCGCCTGCGCGGGCGAGGGCGATCCTCAGGCCTGCGTCCACCGCGGACAGGGCCGCTCGTGTTTCAGATCGGGGGTTCTCGATCATGCTCGCTCCTCAGTCGGGTCGCGGAGCATAGAGGAACGCGCCGAGAGTTCGTGCGCCTGCCTCGTGCGCCTACGCCGCCTCGCGGCGACGGCGCTCCCCCGTGGTCGTCACGACCTCGGCGAGGAGGGGCCACAGAGGCAGTGCGGCGGACTGTGGGTGCTGCTGGGCTGCGCGGCGGAGCGCCTCCTCGGTGGAATAGCCGGCGCCATCCGGGCGGGGGATGCGCAACCAAGCGACGTCGAGGAGCACGCCTGCGAGGACGTCGAGGTGCTCGCGCGCCTGGGCGCCCGCGAGTCCGTCCCAGTCTCGGCGCACCTGCTCCACGAGGTGGCGCGCGAACAGCTGATCGCGGTCTGTGCTGGGGGTCTTGAAGCGGCGGGACGCCTCCGCGGCAAGTACGAGCCGGAGGCCCGGGAGGCTCTCAGGCGGCAGGCCCACGCGCGTGCCGATGAGGCCCGCCCAGCGCTGGGCGAGGGCGAGCGCGTGCATCTCACCGGTCGTCGCACCGCTGGCGAGCGCGCGGATCAGCGTGTCGCCCAGGGTGCCGCGCCCGCGCAGCACGCGAGGTTGCGCGACGCCCGTGCGCTCGCTCGCCGCGCGCGTCCGCTGGCCGCCCGAGAACTTCGCGTCGTACATCGCCTGGTCGGCAGCATGGAGGAGGTCGGCGGTCGTTGTGGCGTCGTCGGGCGCCACCGCGACGCCGATGGAGACCGCGATGCGCGTGGGAGCGCCCTCGATCCCGTGGTGCGCGTCGGCGAGCGCAGCATGGACCCGCTCCCCCACGGCGAGGGCAGCATCCACGTCCGCGTCCTCCATCAGCACGACGAACTCGTCCCCGCCCGTGCGCGCGACGAAGTCCTCGTGCCGGCAGGAGGCGCGGAGGACCTCCGCCACGACCTGGATCACCCGGTCGCCGACCTCGTGGCCCAGCGTGTCGTTGAACATCTTCAGGCTGTCCATGTCCACGACGAGGACGGCGGACTGGCCGCCCTGCGTCACGCCATGGCGGAGCTCCCCGAGGCGTTCCTGCAGGTAGCGGTAGTTCGGCAGCCCGGTCAGCAGATCGTGCTTCGCGCTGTGGTCCGCGTGCTCGTACAGGCGGAGGCGCTCGATCGTGACCGCGAGCAGTCCCGCGACCTCGTCGAGCGCCACGAGGTCGCGCGAGCCGTACAGCCCCGGGGTGTTCGTCACGAGGGCGAACACCGCCGAGGTACGGTCGCCCTGTCGCACGGGCACCGCGGTCACCTCGCGCGCCTCGTCGCCCAGCAGGCTCCAGTCCAGGTGAGCGAACCGCGCGTCGTCGCGGCGGAAGGTCACGGCCATCCCGGCCTCGATCGGCACGCTCGCGACGGACTGCGCGAGGGCGGCCGGGCCCGGCAACTCGTCCACCTCGGGGTAGGTCGCGTACGGCTCCACCCGCTGCTCGGCCTCGTCGAGCAGGAACATCACGGCGCGGTCGAACGGGAGGAGCCAGCGGACTTCCTCGGAGAACGCGGAGAACGCCTCACGGAGGTTCACCACGGACGCCACGATCCTCGCGAGGTTACTGAGCGCCTGGATATGCGACGCCCGCTCCGTCGCCTGCTGGTACAGCGCGGCCCCATCGAGGGCCAACGAGAGCTGTTCGACGGCCTGCTCCACGATCCGCAGCTGGTCGTCGCGGATCAGGCGCGGCAGCACGACGATCGCGAGGCCGAGCATTTGCCCCTTCGGGCGCATCGGCACCACCACCGCGTAGCGTGAGTGGATCGGGAGGAACGGCACCGGGTCGGCGTCCCCTCGGCGCCACAGGAGCGGCGACCGCAGGCTGAACCATGCGTGCCGCGCATCGCGCCGCTCGAACGGTGGTGGATCCAGCGGACGCCCCCGCCCTCCGAAGCTGGGCACGTCTTCCACCTCATTGAGGTCGCTCAACCGCGGGAGGTACAGCGCCTCGTACGGAAGCAGCCGCTGGAGGGCCGTCGCGAAGCCGTGGTACAGCCGCTCGACGTCCGCACCCGACTGCATCGTGCGCGCCACCTCCGCGAGACCGGTCAGCTCGCGGATGCGCTGCTGCTGGATCGCGACGAACTCGTCCGCCTGCACACGCCGAGCCACGATGTCCGTCACGCGCTCCAGGAGGTCGGTCTGGGAGGCGTCCCATTGCTCGTCCGCGCGCACGCCGACGATGAGCGCACCCGAGAGCGATGGCGTCGCACGCACGGAGGTGTCCTCGCTGCGCTGGAGGCTGAACGCCGGGTCCAGCGAGAGGCTGCCGCGCGTGGTGAGGATGGGCGCGACCGCCAGCGTGGTGTAGCCCTCCGTGGCGAGACGGTCCGAGATCGGCGCCTCGCCCCCGACGCCGAGCACCAGGGGCCGCCCGCGGTCCGCCACCATCCGAGCGAGCGATCGTCCGAGGCCTTCGAGCTCCGACTCGCCACCGCAGGCCTTCGTGCTCCCCGCGACGACCACGTCCCGCGACCCGTCCGGCAGCGACACGAGCACCGCCTCGGACGCCGCGGTGTGCGAGAGCAGGGCTTCGAGGACGGCAGGCAGGGCACGCTCACCTCGCCCGGAGCCGTTCAGCAGGCGCGTGACCTCCGCCAGGAACTCCTCGCGCGACGCCTTCTCGATCGCCTCGCGGTAGAGGCGTGCGTTCTCGAGCGCGACGCCCATCTCACGCCCCACCAGGAGCAGCAGGTGGCGCCCGTCGTCATCGTCACGCAGTGACCCCGTCCCCAGGAGGGCGAAGGACCCGAGCACGCGCCCCTTCGCGACGAGCGGCACGACGTGGTACGGCTCGCCGAGGTCCGGCAACGCGCCTGCGCGTCCATCGTAACGCTCCGCCTCGCCCTCGAGCCGGGTCGAGGAGAGCGGCCGGCCGGTGCGGGCCACCTCCAGCAGGATCGCCTCAGGCAGGCGGGGGGCGTGCAGGTCTTCCGGCGCGACCGTCACGAAGAGGTCGATGACCTCGGTGCCGCGCGGGCGGGTGTAGGCCTGCGCCGCCCGCACACCGAGGAGCCGCGCGACGAGCCGCACGGCACGCTCCAGCGTCCGCGCGTCGTCCATGGGCTCCGCGAGGGCGAACGAGACCGCGTTGATGATCGAGAGATACCGGTTGCGCTCGTCCAGCGCGTGCATCTGGCGATTCACCTCGACGGTGAGCTCGCGGTTCCAGTGCTGGAGCTGCTGCTGTGACCGCTGGAGGTCATCCCGGGTCGTGCGGAGACGCACGACAGTCGACTCCAGATCGCGGGTCGCCTCACGGTGCTCGGCGGCGCGTAGGCGGAGGACGAACGCGGCCGGCGGGAAGCCGAACAGCGAGATCAGGACCGCCTCGGTCATGCCGTATGTCGCCACCTCGGCGGCGTGGTGGACGACCTCCCCGCAGAGGAATGCGGCGGAGATGTTCGCAAACGACGCACCGGCCACCACGGCCGCGGTGCCTCGGGAGTCGTGGAGCCAGAGCGCGCTGTTCGCGACCACCGCGCCGAGGAACACCGGCGCGACCCATACCCACTGCACCACGAAGGCGGCACCTACCACGATCAGGATGGTGTAGATCCAGCGGAACACCACCCGTGTCGGCGTCCGGTATCCCTGGCTCACCCGTTCGATCATCCGGGCTTCAGCCTCGGTCACCACGAGGAAGATGACGGCGAGGGCGATCAGGTCGATCTCGAGCGGCCGTCCGGTCAGCGCGAGGAGGAGCGGCATCCCCAGCATCGCCAGGCCGAGGGCGTGCGCCCCGGAGCGGAGGAAGCGCGGAGCAAGGTCGTGCGTACCGCGCACCGGATCGCGGGCAACGTCAGCAGCGGGGCGTGAGTCCCGCTCGCCGGACGGTTCGTTGTCCGGGCCTGTGACCGCTGGTACGATCCCGCTCATACTCATGCCTGACGGAATACCTCCCTACGTCCTTGTCGCGCGGATCGGCTCGATCCTCGGGATGTCCTTCTCACTCGCCCTCGGCCTGTTGATGCTGATCGGCGGTTGGTGGGTGGAGTCCCTGGTCGCCTTCGCGTTCTTCATCCCCTCGTTCGGGATCATGGCCGCCGTGGAGCGCAAGGCGTCCCGCGACCGGACGGCGGCCATCGCCGCCCGCCAGAACGCCGACGCCTCCTAGGCTCACGCTAGGCCGCCTCGCCCGCGGCGCCCCGCCACCGCTGCTGCCCCACCCCGTCGAGGCCTAACACCCCACCGAGGGCGTCCGCCATCGCCAGGAGCACCTCGGGCGATCCGTTCGCCTCACGCGCTGCCTCGGCGACCACCGCCGCGCCCTGCCGGAGGGCGTCCTCCACGCTCTCCGGTGAGCGTGTCGCCCACTGCGCGACGGCGACACGAAGTGCCCGCGCGAGCCGCTGTTCTGCGGATGCCCACCGGAGGGCCTCGGCGTCCCCGGCGGTCGACACTGCGGAGTCGGCACGCCGCCGCCATCCCCGCTGCCCGAGGCGTTCGGCGACGTAGTCACAGCGTGCCTCGCTGACCAGTTCGTGGAGGCTCTCCTGCTGCACGGAATGGGCGACGACGCCGAACGCAGCCTGCGCGACCAGCTCCCACCCGTCTCGGCAGCGACTGCCGACCTCGGCGCGCTGGTCTGCCGGGACGAGGATGATGCCGCGGGTGACGGGACGGGCACGCCGGGCGGCACGCAGCAGCACGAGGGCGTCCTGCACGGACTGCACGTCGGCGACAAGCACGCCGAACTCGCGCAGACGCATCGCGGCAACCGCACTACTCAGGCCCGCGACGACCTCGACGTTGCCGGGGAGGCCTCCGCGAATGGCAGCCAGGTCCGCCTCGTCGTCGCCGGTGACGAGCACGCGGATCTCAGAGAGCTCGGGCATGGCGCTCCTCTTCCGCCGTAACTATCGGCGGGAGGGCGCGCTCTCCGTATCCAGACAGATCAGCGACGCCCTCCCGGAACCGGGAGGGCGTCATGGTGAGGCCGGCTTGAGGACTACGACTCGGAGATGGTGACGGAGATCATCTGGTCGCCCGGCTCACGGTCGCCCTCGGGGTTGCGGGGGCGGATCTGCTGGACCACCTCGGCACCCTCCGTGATACGACCGAAGGCCGTGTAGCGGCCGGTGAGGTGCGGCGCGTCGCCGAGCATGATGTAGAACTGCGAACCATTCGTGTTCGGACCGGCGTTCGCCATGCCGACGATGCCCTCCACGAACGCGACATCAGACAGCTCGTCCTGGAAGCGGTACCCCGGCCCGCCTCGGCCGGTCCCCGTCGGGTCGCCGCCCTGCGCGACGAAGCCAGGAATCACACGGTGGAAGGTGGTGCCGTCGAAAAACCCCTCCCGCGCGAGGAAGACGAAGTTGTTCACCGTCTTCGGCGCCACGTCCGTCAGCAGCTCGATCGTGAACGAGCCGTGAGGCGTCTCCACGACCGCCGAGTACTGCTTCGACGGATCGATCACCATCTCGGGAGGGGCGTCGTACTGCTTGGCCATGGTCGTCCTCGTTCCTCTGCGTTCGAGTGGGCGTTGGTGAGCTTACGGGGTGGCGGTCGGCGTCGCCGTGGCTTCGGGCGTGCCGGTCGCTTCGCCCTCGGCGGTGGCGGTTGCCTCGGGCGTCGCTTCCCCGGCAGGCGCCTCGGCCTTCTCCGTCTCGACGATCTCGATGTCGGCGATGACATCGCCGCGCGCCGCGCCGGCCGCGGCGGGATCGCGAGGCATGAGGGCGTCCACGACGTCCATGCCTTCGGTCACCCAGCCGAACACGGTGAAATCGTTGTTCAGGTGGGGCGTCGGGCCGGTCGTGATGAAGAACTGCGACCCGCTGACGCCGAGGGAGGACTTCGCCATCGAGAGCGCGCCGCGCTCGAAGTCGATGTCGTTGCTCTCGGCCGTCAGGAAGTACCCCGGCCCGCCGTTCCCGGTGCCCAGCGGGTCGCCCGCCTGCGCCACGAAGCCCGGCAGTACGCGATGGAACGTCAGCCCCTCGTAGAACCGGTTCTGCGCGAGGAACACGAAGTTGTTCACGTACCCCGGCGCGTCGTCCTCGAGCAGGTCGATCGTGACCGCCCCGCCGTTCTCCAGGTGGATGACTGCCTGGTAGTCGACGCCCTCGTCGAGGGCCATCGCCGGCTCGGCGGCGTAGGTGCGGTTGATGACTTCCTCGGTCGGGGTCGCCTCACCGGTGCTGGAGGGCTCCGCGGTCTCGGTCGGGACGGGCTCGGGATCCGCGTCCGGCGTGAGGCCGCCCGCAAACGCCGCCCCGCCCACGCTGAGGATCATGAAGACGATGCCCAGCAGGAACAGGACGCGGCCGTTGCGCTGCATCCAGCCCATGATCCCCGGGAACTCGACCTGCGAGAGGGGCGGCTCATTCGAGTGGCGGCGCCGCTGCCGTGCCCGGTCGCGCCGCGTCTGACGGTTCTCGCTACCCAAGAGGCCTCCGCACGCCGTTCAACGAATTGCCATCCACCCGCCGCGCCACCGTCGAACCTCGACGTGCTCGGTCGAGGTCGAGGTGAGTGTCCGCGCGGTGGGGAGCGGGCGGGTGGTCGGTCACCCTGTGGTCAGTGGTACCCCCGGCAGGATTCGAACCTGCGCTCCTGGCTCCGGAGGCCAGTGCTCTATCCCCTGAGCTACGGGGGCTCGTCTCTCAGTGTATCCAGCGGCTTTCCCGAGGAACAATCGGCGGCTCGTCGCGATCCTCGACGCCCATCGGCCTACCGGCCGAGCCCTCGGAAGAACGCCGCCACGTCCGAGGCGAACAACTCCGGCTGCTCCATCGCGGCGAAGTGGCCGCCACGCGGCGGTTCAGCGTAGTGGACGACGTTGTACGCCCGCTCCACCATCGACCGAGGTGCAGCCCACGGCTCCTTTGGGTACTTCGCGTAGCCGGTGGGCACCTCCAGCCGCTCGGTCGGCCTCGGCGTGCGGTCACGCTCCGAGTAGATCCGGGCCGCCGAGGTGATCGAGCCGGTCAGCCAGTAGATCATCACGTTGGTCAGCAGCAGGTCGCGGTCGAACGTCTCCCAGAGATCGTCGCCATGGTCCGACCACGCCCAGAACTTCTCGAGGATCCACGCGAGGAGGCCGGTCGGGGAGTCGGTCAGGCCGTAGCCCAGCGTCTGCGGCTTGCTGCGCTGGATCCACGAGTACCCCGTCTCTCCTCGTTCGAAGCGAGCACGGAAGTCGAGGAAGGCGCGTTCCTCCTCGGTCGGGTCGTCCGCTGGAGCACCCATCGCGAAGTTCACGTGGACACCGACGACCGCCTCCGGATGCCGCCGCGCGATCAGCGGCGCGATGTGCCCGCCCCAGTCGCCGCCCTGCACCCCGTAGCGCTCGTACCCGAGTTCGAGCATGAACCGGTGGAGGCGGTCCGCGATCCGCTCCGGAGACATCCCGGGCGCCCTCGCGGGTTCCGAGAACCCGAACCCCGGCAGCGAGGGGACGATCACGTCGAACCCCGCCTCCGCCAGGAGGCGGGACGACTCCAGGTGCTCGACGAAGGAGCCGGGCCAGCCGTGGATGAGCATGATCGGCAGCCGGGCCGCGGAGCCGAGGCTGACCATCGCGTGGATCTCGCCGTCCTCGTCCGGCCCGCGGATGTGGGAGCGCTGGTTGAGGCGCGCCTGCCACGCCGGCCAGTCGTAGTCGCGCGCCCAGTACCCGACGAGCTCGCGCAGGACGCCGTCGTTCGTGCCGGTGCTCCACCCCGTGTCCCACCCGATGTCGGGCCACCTCGTCGCGCCGAGGCGGCGGCGGAGGTCATCGATGGCGCGCGGTGAGAACTCGATGCGGAAGGGGCGCAGCTGATCCATGGGCGGGATGGTAGCGGGACGGGCCGCGGAGACGCCTGGTCGGCGAGCCGCCCTGGGCCGCGTCAGGTGGAGGTGTGAGCCAGCCTATGGGACGTCGGGGCGGCACTCCTCGGGCCAACAGGCGAAGAAGCTCTCGCGGTTCGGCATCCGCACCTGGGGGAGGGTCTCGGCGTTGAGTTCGACGTCGTCCTCGATGATGCCTTCTTCGGCGAGGAGCCACGCGACGACGGCGTAGACCTCGTCATCCGAGAGCGAACCGGGGGCGTCGAACGGCATGGCACGGCGGATGTAGTCGTAGACCGTCTCCGCATACGGCCAGTAGCTGCCGATGGTGATCGCCTTGCCCGGCTCCCACGGGCCCTCCTCGCCCACGAGCCGAGGCCCGATCCCACCCTCCGTGCCCGTCGCGCCGTGGCAACGAGCACAGTTGGTGGCGTAGACATCGCTTCCAGCTGCCACTGTGCCGCTCCCATCCGGGAGGCCAGCTCCACCCGGTACGACATCGATGTCGAGCGCGGCGATCACGTCCTCCGAAGCCGGCTCTCCGATCTCCCCACCGCTGCGAGGGCCCTCGCCGGGCGCGGGAGTCGTGAAGGCCTCGGGGCCGGGGCCAGCGGGCGTCCCCTCGGGGTCCTCCCCGTCCTCCGTGGGGGTCGGACTCGCAGTGGCTTGCGTCGCGGTCGCCGTCCCATCCCCGTCGTCGTCGCCGTCGCAGGCCACGAGGGCGAGCGCAAACAGGGCGAGCCCTCCGAGCATGAGCCAGCGCACAAGCTGGGACCCTGTGTCCGCCAGGGGGCCTCGACGCGAGGTCATGCGTCCACGTACCCGTTGGACAGCGTGCCGTCCGGGTGGAGTCGCCACGACTGGATGCCGTTGTAGTGATAGGTGTAGTCCGGGCCTCGGACCTCCAGGAGCGCCTCGCGGGTGGGTTGGACGTATCCCGTGTCGTCGGTGGCGCGACTCATCAGCATCGCCTCCTCACCGTCCCACTCCCAGGGGTGGTGAAAGCGCACGGTGGAGCGCGTTCGGCTCTCACCCAGGAGCGCCGCGTCCTCCCATGTGCTGCCGCCGTCTGTGCTGACCTCGACGCGTTCGATGCGGCCTCGGCCGGACCAGGCGATGCCGCTGATGGTCCAGCGTCCTGCCCCGGCCAGTCCCTGGCCCGGCGAGGGGCGCGTGATGACGCTTTTCGCCTCCATCGCATAGGTGAACTGCCGTGATCGGCCGTCCGGGAGGCGGTCCGTGTAGTGCCGCGTCTCCTCCTTCGTGTAGAAAGGGGCGTCGCCGAACTCGATGCGTCGGAGCCACTTGATCTGCATGTTGCCCTCCCACCCCGGGAGGATCAGGCGCATCGGGTAGCCCTGGGCCGGGCGGATGGGCTCGCCGTTCTGGTAGAGGGCGATGAGGGCGTCCTCCATCAGCTTCTCCACGGGCACGCTGCGCGTCATGACCGCGGCGTCCGAGCCCTCGAACAGCGCCCACGTAGACGCCGGGTCGAGGCCTACGTCCTCGACGATGTGCCGCATCGGGACCCCGACCCACTCACTGGTGCTGACCAGGCCGTGGATGCTCTGCGCCGTGGAGTCCGCGTCTCCGCCGGGATAGCCGGCCAGGCTGTTGCCTGAACACTCGACGAAGTAGATGTGGCTCTCCTGGGGCATCCGCTCCAGGTCCCACAGGGTGTACTGCTTCGGCTGCTGGACCATGCCGTGGACCACCAGGCGGTGCTCCGCCGGGTCGATCATCGCGACGCCGGAGTGGTGGCGCTCGAAATGCAGGTCGGCGGGAGTGATGGTGCCTTCCAGGTCCTGCAGTGGGCTGAACGTCCAGCCCGCTGCTCCCAGTGGGGCATTCGGGTCGTTGATCTGGCGCTGGACGTGCACGAACGGCGACCGCAGGCCACGCTGCGAGAGGCTCATCCCCAGGGTCTTCGTCGGGTCGTCCGGGACGACGATGTCGTCCTCAGAGATCGTCGGCGTCTGCGCGGAGGCGGGACCGAACCGTCCGAGGAAGTACGCCCCGCCGGCGGCGGCCGCACTGGCGAGGAAGCCGCGGCGCGACAGGCCTCGATGTACCTCGGACTGTTCTGACTCGTTGCGGGCCGGCTCAGGTCCGTGCTCGTCGGACATCACGCCCTCCTCACCGCCCCGGAGCGCCGACGGTAAGCAGGGAGGGCCAACAGATCTGTAACCCACCGGCCGGAGTCCTTGCGAACCCGTCATGCCGGCGTGCTACTCGGGCGACGGCCCGACATCTCGGGCGGGAGCGCGCTAGTCCGCCCCTCGGCGCCGGTACTGGATCGCCTCGGCGAGGTGGACCGTCTCGATGCGGTCCGAGCCAGCGAGGTCGGCGACCGTCCTCGCGACCTTCAGCACGCGGTGGAACGCTCGCGCGGAGAGGCCAAGCTGCTGCATCGCACTGTTGAGGAGCGGCTGCGCCTCCGGGACGAGGGCGTCCTGGCAATGCCGGCGCACCTCCGTCGGGCCCATCTCCGCGTTCGTCAGCACTCTCGTGCCGCGGAACCGGTGGGCCTGGCGGTCACGCGCCTCGATCACGCGGGCGCGCACGACCTCGGACCGCTCGCCGGAGGGGTCACCGGTCAGCTCCTTCAGGTCCACCCGCGGCACGTCCGAGAACAGGTCGATACGGTCCATCAGCGGCCCGGACACACGTCGCTGGTACCGAGAGACCGAGGACTCCGGGCAGGTACACACCTTCACGGAGTCGCCGTAGTAGCCGCAGGGGCACGGGTTCATCGCCGCGACGAGCAGGAAGCGTGCCGGGAACGTCACGCTCCCACGCGCCCTCGAGATCGTCACCACGCCGGACTCGAGGGGTTCTCGCATCGATTCGAGGGCGTTCGTGGAGAACTCCGGGAACTCGTCGAGGAACAACACACCGCGGTGCGACAGGCTCACCTCGCCGGGCCGGATGCTGCTCCCCCCGCCGACGAGGCCGGCATGCGAGATCGTGTGATGCGGGGCCCGGAACGGCCGCTCGCGCAGTAGCGGATTCTCTCGGCTGAGGAGCCCCGCGACCGAGTAGATCTTCGAGACCTCGATCACCTCGGGCGGCGACAACGGCGCGAGGAGGCCCGGGAGCGCCCTCGCGAGCAGCGTCTTGCCGGAGCCCGGTGGGCCTTGCATCAGGACGTTATGTCCACCAGCCGCGCCCACCTCGAGCGAGCGCTTCACATGCTCCTGCCCCTGCACTGTCGCGAGGTCGTGGATCTCGAGGGGCGCTTCGCTCGCGGTCGGCGGGAGGGGCGGCGGCCACGACTCCGGCGGTCGCGCGAGGTCCTTCAGCGTCTCCAGCCCGAGCACCCGGACGCTCCCGACGAGGCCGGCCTCCGCCGTGTCCTCGTGCGGTACGACCGCGGTCGAGATGCCCTCGGCGGCGCACATCGCGGCGAACGGGAGCACCCCCGCGATGTGCCGGAGCCGTCCATCCAGCGACAACTCCCCGGCGAGGGCGGCGTCCGCAAAGTGGTTGGGCACCTGCCCGGACGCCACGAGGACGGCGACCGCGATCGGGAGGTCGTAGAGCGGGCCCTCTTTCCGTACATCGGCGGGGGCGGGATGTCCCTCTCGAAAAGAGGACGCGGGGCTACACGCTCGCTGAACTCGGAATCGCCGGATGAGCGGCGTTCGGGGGCTGACCCGCCACCTCATGGCGACTCCGTGTCCGATTTGCGGCGGGCATGCTGCGCTGCCACAGGGGCGCGGCATCCGCTGCGCGGGCTTCACGCTCGAACGAGCAAGTTACTGCACGCGAGAGGAGTTCGCTGGGCGTCTGGCGCTCGACTTCTCGACCGAGCCAGCGACCTACCGCCACTGGCTCACCGGCCCGTGCGATTGCGGTCTCGAACACGGGGTCAGCGCCCTCCCATTTGTCGAGCGAACACCTCTCGCCACCCCTGAGCCAACGCTTGATGGCGCGACGAGAGACGCAATCTACCGACGCGCCCTTGACCTCCTGGATCTCCGTGCCGAAGCACTCGCCGACCTGACCCGGCGCGGACTAACCGCAGACCGGGCATATGCCTTCGGCTTCCGCTCACTCCCGCGGCGTGGACGCGATCACCAGACCTTCATCTCTGCGCTAGTCGAGGAGTTCGGCGAGCCCGCGCTCCGGGCTTGTCCCGGGTTCACCGACAAGAACGACCGCCTCACCTTCTGGACGGCCTTTCCTGGCCGAGACGGCTACGTCGTCGCGTATCGCGACGAGCACGACCGCATCACCGGCCTCCAGGCCAAGGTGCTCGGTGATCGCTATCTGACGGCACGCGGCACGCGGATGGACGACCTCTACCACGTCTCCGGGGCAGCCTGCGGGCAGGACCTCTACGTCACCGAGGGCGGCCTCAAGGGAACCGTCGCTGCTGTCCTCGGCGGGATCTCCACCTTCGCAGTGGCTGGCCAGACGCTCCGACCCGCCCACGTTGCCGCGATCAGCGCCCTCCAACCGGCCCGGGTGATCGTCGCCCTCGACCAGGAAGACAACCCCCGCACCGACCAGGCCCGCGAGCGGTGGCTGCGTCTATTGGCCGAGGCGGGTCTGCAGACGCACGTCGCCGTCTGGGAAGGGGCGGATCTCGGCGGGCCGAAGGGGCTCGATGACCTGTTCCGGGCGGGTGGGCGGCCACGGATTCGCCGCGCGACCGTCGTCCCCTCCAGCTTCGGCGACCGACGCCTCCCCTACGCGACCGACACCGCCGGGCATGTGGACGGTGGCGGCTCGCTCGCGGAGGCCCGCGCGCTCACGGCGACCGCGATCGACACCTTCGTCGGCGACGCCCGAGCCAACGCCGGCAAGGCGCTCCTCATCTCCAGCTCAGCCGGCGTCGGCAAGAGCACCGCGCTGGCGCGCTCCGTCCGCGAACACCGGACGGCGGCCCGTGTCCTCGTCGGCACGAAGCAACTCGCCACCGAACTCTCTGCCGAGCACGGATACGTCCCGATCGAGGGCCGCAACGAGGAGAACTGCGAACGCTCGGACGTTGCGCACGCCCTTGGTGAGGCGGGCCATGACGTCGAACGCCTGGCCTGCGGGACGCAGGAGGAGCCGCGCTGTCCGGCACGGGCCACCTGTGGCTACTGGGCGCAGTTCCAGGAGCCGGGACCACGCGTTGCCGCGACGGAGCAACTCTTCAACCCCCACTTCCTCACGGGCGGCAGCGTTGCGGCGCTGGACGACGCCGACTTGCTTCGGTCAGTGGTCGAGCG
>JALOAM010000243.1 GCA_023228765.1 Dehalococcoidia bacterium | reverse complement strand
TCTCGGTCCATGGACACCTCCACCGTCGCGATGAGCCTACTCTGCGACGGACCCCGCCAGCACCCTCCGACCTTCGCGTCCACGAGCCGGTTGACAGGCGTCGGAGCGTAGGCGGAGCATCGGGGCGTCCCAACCCAGGTATCCGCGGCCGCGTGCGCACCTCTGGGCGTCTCCGCGGTCGATGACAGACGGTGAGGAGCATCGGCATGATTCGAAGCGTGATCGAGCGGCTGGTCCGCCCGACCCAGACGGCGCACGCCCACTGTGACCTGCCCTGCGGCGTCTACGACCCCGCGCAGGCCCGCATTGAGGCGGAATCGGTCAAGGCGATCCAGGAGCGCTACCAGAAGGCCGCGGACATGAAGTCCGCTCCCGAGTCCGCGGAGGACTACCGCGCCCGCTGCCTCGTCATCAAGGAGGCGCGCGCTGACCTGGTGAAGGAGCACCTGTGGGTGCTCTGGACGGACTACTTCAAGCCCCCGCACCTGGAGAAGTACCCGCAGCTCCACGAGCTGTTCTGGAACGCCACCAAGGAAGCGGGCCTCGCGAAGAAGTCGCAGGACCCGGCACAGGGCCAGAAGCTGCTGGACCTGATCAAGGAGATCGACACGATCTTCTGGGAGACCAAGGCGGCCTAACCCTCCTTCGGTCGCGATGATGGAACGGCCGGGGTCGCCCCCGGCCGTTCTGCGTGAGGAGCCCGCTACGCACCTGCGACGCTCGACTGCCGTCACCGCCTCGGTCGTCTCGGTCGCCCTCGGCGCGGTCGCGGCCGGGGCTGCCATCGCACGCGCCCTCCGAGGCCGCACCCTGCGCGTCGCCGTGGCGGGCGAGAGCATGACGCCCGCCCTGCAGCCGGACGACTTCCTGGTGCTGCGCGCGGGGCCACCGAGGGCGGACGAGGCGTTCGGTCAGGTGGTCGCGGTCTACGATCCCCGGCGGCGGCCCGAGCTGGCAGGAGCCGAGGCCGGCCGGCGGCTGCTCCTCAAGCGCATCGTGGGCCTCCCCGGTGAGTCACTACGCGTGGGCGGCGGGGTGCAGGTGAACGGCCAACTCCTCGACGAGCCGTACGCCTCCGGCGAGACGCCACTCGAGCAGCACCGTGGCATCAACCGGCTCGAGGATGACCAGTACTTCCTCCTCGGCGACAACCGAGGCGCCTCCACGGACAGTCGCGACTTCGGCCCCGTCCGCGCGGGCGATATCGTCGGCACCGTGGCGCTGCGCTACTGGCCCCTCGGACGGTTCGGTCGCCTCCCCCGCCCGGCCCGAGCGTTCGTCCCGATCGAGGAGCACCCGCACGATCACGGCCCTAACCACGGGCACGAGCACCCCTCGACGCCGGTCACGCAGCCGCTGCCGTGGATCGAGCGCCCGCCCGAAGCCTGACGGACGCATCAGCCCCGCCCCCGAGCTGTCCGGGGATTCCCCGATCACGGTGCAAGGCCCTCGCGGCGATGATCGCGACGGAACCGGTGCGTGCTGCTGCACTCCGGAACAACGGAGGCCCGGGTGAACCTCACCGGCAACGGCAACCCCTCGCGTGACGCCAGGGACGACCTCGCCCCGCGCGACGACCCGTTCGCCCTCGCGCGGGCGCGGCTCGCCGCGCGCCTCGTCCGGGAGCACTCGCCGAGGCCTGACCTGCCGCAATTGGACGAGCTGATCGCGGAGGTCGCGGAACTCCAGCCGCTGCCCGCCGTGGCGACGAAGATCCTCCAGCTCGGCGAAGCCCACCAGTTCTCCGCGCACGAGCTGGCCACGATCATCGCAAGCGACCAGGTGCTGACCGCGCGCTTGCTGCGTCTCGCGAACTCCGCCTACTACGGCTCGTCCAGGCGGATCGGCACGGTCCGCGACGCCGTGGTGCTCCTCGGCTTCCGCACCGTGCACCAGGTCGCCCTCGCCTCCTGCCTCGTCGACAACCCGAGGCCGCTCGCGAACCTCGAGTACAACGACTTCTGGCAGTTCTCCATCGCCACCGCCCTCCTCGCCGAGATCCTCGCGAGGACCGAGGGCCACCACCAGGACGAGGCGTTCACGGCGGGAGTCCTCCACAACATCGGCCTGCTCACGCTGGACCAGCATCGCCCGCACGTCCTGACCGAGGTGATCACGCGCGCCCGGCAGCAGCAGGAGACGCTGCACCAGTCCGAGCGCGGCCTCCTCGGCTTCACGGACGCCGACCTCGGTGGGGCGCTGGCGCTACACTGGAACTTCCCGGATGCCCTCGCGGAGTCCGTGCGCGGGCACGCGAGCCTGGACGCTCCGCCCGCCGCCGACTCCCTCTCCGCCATCGTCATGCGCGCCCGCATCTTCGCGCGCTCCTACGGCCTCTCGGACGGCCTCCGCGAGCGCCCCGACCCCCGCCCCACCACCGAGGACTGGACCACCGCTCCCTTCTCGTCCTCCCTCGCCCGTGAGGGCGGCATGGACCGCATCCTCGAACGCGCCGACGCGTTCATCGCCGCTGCCCTCGGATAGCTCCGCCCAGCCTCCGGCCCCTCTCTCCCATCTTTCTGACCCCCTCTCCCGGTTTCGGGAGAGGACTGGGGTGAGGGCCGTTCCAGATCTGCTCCGCGACTGTCCGAGGCTCCTCGCAGGTGGCACGCAAAAGGGCCCCTCACCCCCCGCCCTCTCCCGAGACCGGGAGAGGGGTTGGAGACGGAACGGCGGAGAGGCAGAGCCCGAACTGAGGATTACGTCAACTTCCACCCCTCGAAGGGAGTGAATTCCGGGCGCGAGACGCCCTACCCCTTGCACCTCGGCGTGCGATTCGGTAGAACGTTTAGCACTCAGCCCGACAGAGTGCTAAGTCAGCGCGAGGTCACCGGGCTCACACGAGATCAAGCAAGAGTCGTACCCATCAGAGCGTCGGGCGGATGCCCTCCCTCGGCGCGCGAGGACAAGAAGGACGAGCCATGGCCAAGCAGTTGCTCTTCGACGAAGAGGCGCGCCAGGCGCTGCGGTCCGGCATCGACGCCCTGGCCGACGCGGTCAAGATGACCCTCGGGCCGCGCGGTCGCAATGTCGTGCTGGACAAGCGATTCGGCGCCCCCACCATCACCAACGACGGTGTCACCATCGCCAAGGACATCGAGCTGGGCGACCGGTTCGAGAACATCGGCGCGCAGCTGGCCAAGGAGATCGCCTCCAAGACCAACGACATCGCCGGTGACGGCACCACCACCGCCACCGTCCTCGGCCAGGCGATCGTCCACGAGGGCATGAAGAACGTCGCCGCCGGCGCCGACCCCATGGCCCTGAAGCGCGGCATCGAGAACGGCTCCCGCGTGATCCGCGAGGCCGTCGGCAAGAACGCCACGAAGGTCACCACCCGCGAGCAGATGGCGCAGGTCGCGTCGATCTCCGCGGCCTCCAAGGAGATCGGTGAGCTCATCGGCGAGGTGATGGAGCAGGCCGGCAAGGACGGCGTCATCACCATCGAGGAAGGCCGCGGCGTCGACACCGAGATCGAGTACGTCGAGGGCATGTCCTTCGACCGTGGCTTCATCTCCCCGTACTTCGTCACCAACCCGGAGCGCATGGAGGCCGTCATCGACGACCCCTACATCCTGGTGACGGACCGCAAGCTCTCCTCCGTCAACGACGTCCTGCCGTGGCTCGAGAAGCAGCTCCAGATCTCGAAGAACCTGCTGATCATCGCGGAGGACGTGGACGGCGAGGCGCTGGCCACCCTGGCGGTGAACAAGCTCCGCGGCACGATCAACGTGGTCGCCGTGAAGGCCCCCGGCTTCGGTGACCGCCGCAAGGAGAACCTGGGCGACATCGCCGCCTTCACCGGCGCGCAGCTCATCTCCCAGGAGCTGAACCGCTCA
>JALOAM010000242.1 GCA_023228765.1 Dehalococcoidia bacterium | reverse complement strand
GTCGGCGCAGCGAAGTTCATCGAGCGGCTGCCCGAAGGCTACGCGACCGTGCTCGCGGAGCGCGGCGCGAACCTCTCGACGGGCCAGAAGCAGCTCATCGCCCTCGCGCGAGTGGCGGCGTTCAACCCGGAGATCGTGCTCGTCATGGACGAGGCGACCGCGAGCATCGACCCCGAGACCGAGGACACGATCCAGCGCGGCCTGGACCGCGTGATGGCCGGCCGCACCGCCCTCATCATCGCGCACCGCCTGAACACCATCCGCGCCGTGGACCGCATCATCGTGCTCCACCTCGGCGAGGTCGTCGAAGACGGCTCCCACGAGGAGCTCCTCGCGCAGGGCGGCATCTACGCGCGGCTGTACGAGCTCCAGTACCAGGTCCAGGCCGGCGTCTGAGGGTGGCCTGGCGGCCCGAGCGACCCTCACCCCAACCCTCTCCCGAAACCGGGAGAGCGGGCCGGAATCGATCGGACGAGGAAATTCGCCGCCCTCCCAACTAGTCTCGCCCCATGAGGTGGATACGCCGCGGTCGAGGCCGCCCGAAGCACCCCGACGTCCTGACGCCCGCCGAGTGGCGTGTGCTGGAGGGCGTCCGCGGGGGCCGGACGAACCAGCAGATCGCCGACGACCTCGGCGTCAGCATCAACACCGTGCGGGCGCACGTCTCCAGCATGCTCGGCAAGCTGTACCTGACGGACCGCGTGGCCCTCGGGCGGTGGGAGGGCGCCCCGGCTCCCGCCTCGCAGGCCGCCCTCGACCGGTTCGGTCTCGCCGTGTGGTGGCGGTGGGCGGCCGTCGGCGCGCTCACGCTCGCAGCAGGCGTGGCGCTCTGGTTCCTCATGGACGCGTCGAGGCCCAACGAGTCGTCGGTCGTCGCCACCTCGCCCGAGGCGGTCACGCCGTCGCCCACCTCGACCGTCACGCCAACGGAGACGCCCGTCCCGACTGCGCCGCCCGCCCCGCCCTACCGCGTCGAATTCGCACCGGGCGAGGTCATCGACGTCGCGCCGGCCGCCCTCTTCGTCACGCCCGAGGGCGGTACGACCGCCTGGGTCTTCCCCGACCACACCGGTAGCGACCTCGGCGTGTCGCCCGGCGGCAGCTTCATCATCTGGCAGCACGGCGACCAGTTCCGGCTGTTCACGCCTCAGGACAGGACAGACATCGCGATCGATGTGGCGGAGGTCTTCGGGTACGCCGACGACGACTCAGGCTTCATCGCGTCGGACCATGACGGATTCATGCTGAATGCCTACGACACGTCCGGAGCGATCGCACAGAGCCTCTGGCGCGGTGCCGAGCAGCGGGTGGTCGACTGGCGCGGCGACGCCATCGGCGTTGGGTCGAAGTCGGGGACCACTGTGAAGGTCGCAATGTGGCCAAGCGTCCCGAGTGCGCCGGTGGACCTCGTGGATGAGGACTGGCCCGGACGCCTCTCCCTTCGGGTGTCGCCCGATGGTGATCTCCTCGCCGTCGTCAGCAACGCATGGGTGCGCGTGTACGACGCGACCGGCGTGCAGCTCTGGGAGCAGCGGGGCGAGTTCTTCGGCAACCCTCGATGGTCGCCGGACGGCTCGCACCTCTTCGTGAACGCGATGCCGCCCTCCGGCGGTGATGTCGCGTATATGTTCACGGTGATCGGGGAACTGCTGTGGCGATACCGCTCGGATGACCCGAGGGGGTACGGCTACACCTGCGGCGGCGAGGTGTGGCTCGACAACCTCACAATTGGCATCGGCAACGCGGCGGTCTCCGTGGACGGAACGGTCGAGGCGCCTCGACCGGGCACGGTGGACCTGAGTCCCGGCGACCTCCGAATCGAAGTCGCATCAGGCTTTGGAATCACGAACGTCCAGATCACGGAGACAGACTGGCGCATCCAACTGACGGACGGACGCTACGTGTTCCAGAGCTGGCCGACCTTGATCGGGCGCGGCGGATGCGCCGAGGGCATCACGGTGCGTGTGACCGGCCCGGTCGGCCTCGAACGACCGCCGTTCTACGACGCCGAACTTCTTCCGACGGAGACGCCCTCGGGGACTACGTCCCCGTGAAGTTGCCAGGGCGCTTCTCCACCCAGGAGGCGCGCTGCTCTGCCACGTCGTTCACGGCCTTCCTCGAGTAGTCGAGGCCGAACGACTCGGTGCGGAGCGCGGCTTCAAGGTCCTGCGTCAGGTTCCACTGGATCGTGCGCTTGCCGTTGCGAATCGCGAGCGGCGGGAGGGCGGCCATCTGCTCGGCCACCTCGACGGCGGTGTCAAGCACCTGGTCCTCGGCGACGAGGCGGTCGAGGACGCCGATGCGGTAGGCCTCCTCGCCCATGAGGTCGCGGTTCGTGCTGAAGAGGTCCATGGCACGCGAGTAGCCCGCGATGCGCGGGAGGAACCACGAGGTGCCCGAGTCCGGCGAGAGGGCGCGCTCCGCGAACATCACCTTGAACCTCGTGCCCGGGTGGCCCACCCGGAGGTCGCAGGCAAGCGCAAGGCTGCACCCAGCGCCGACGGCGACGCCGTTCACGGCGGCGATGGTGGGCTTGGTCATGCGGAAGATCGCGAGAGCCTGCTTCCCGACCCAGTGGTAGGGGTCGAGCTTATCGCCCTGGGATACCGGGCCGTCGGGACGGCGGCCCTGCCCGCTGAGGTCGGCGCCGGCGCAGAAGCCGCGGCCCGCCCCGGTCAGGACCATGACGCGGAGGTCGTCGTCCGCCTCGATCTCCGCGCAGACTGCGCGGGTGTCCTCCTGCAGTCCGTAGGACATGGCGTTGAGGAACTCCGGGCGGTTGAGGGTGACGACGCCGACGTGGCCCCGACGCTCGAAGATGACGTTCTCGTATTCCACCGGTCGTCCCTCTCGCTGCCCGCTACGCGTCCGCCACGAGCTCGCGCACCTCGGCGAGGCGTCCGAGGCTGGCGATCGTCTCCCGCTGGTCCGGGACAAGGCTCCGCACGATCACGTCCGTGAAGCCGAGGCCCGCGTACTCGCGGATCCGGTCCGCGACCGTCTCAGGTGAGCCGAAGATCACCGCGCTCGGGTCGAAGCCTCGGTAACCACGCTCCACGATCGGGCCGGCGATGCGCTGGGCTTCCTCGTCGGTCTCGCCGACGTACACGTCGCGGCGGATGGCGACGGTCGCGGGCTCGTCGCGCGAGGCGCGGTGCTGGAGGAAGCGCGTCGCCTGGTACGCGGCCTGGTCCGGCGTGAGGCCGGGCGCGCCCAGCCACCCGTCGCCGAGGCTCGCGGCCCGCTCGAGGGCGGCGTCCACCTCGCCGCCGATCCAGACCTCGATCGGCTCGGGCGGCAACGGTCCGATGCGGGCGTCCGTGAACTGGTAGCGGTGGTCCGCGCTCACCGTCTCCCCGGCCCAGAGCCGGCGCATCAGGTCCAGGCACTCTTCGAAGCGGGAGGGACGGTGCTTCGCGTTCACGCCCATGCCGGTGAACTGCTCGTCGGCCGGGCCGACCGCGCACTGCATGATGAACGGCCCCTCGTGGATCGAGGCCAGCGTCGCGACCTGCTCAGCGAGGAGGACCGGGTGCCACAGCGGCAAGAGGAACAGCGCGCCCGCGGGTTTGTCCCCCCACTCCGCGAGCATCCGTCCGAGGATGGCGATGTTCTGGTAGTACGCCCGCGGCCCGGTGACGTGGTGGTCGCCCACGAACAGCGAGTCGAGCCCCGCATCCCGCGCTGCTGCGGCCCGCTCGATCATGCGTCGTGCGCCCTCGCGTGGGTCGTCGACGGCGTACGAGGAGTTCATCGAGAGACCGATCCGCATGCTCGCTCCTTCTGCCCGGTGCGTCAGCCCATCCAGAGGGTGTCACGCAGGCCGCGCCAGTCTATGCCGATGCGCCATG
>JALOAM010000241.1 GCA_023228765.1 Dehalococcoidia bacterium | reverse complement strand
GCACGGGGATCGACCCGCCGAACCCGGGCGCGATCAGCAGGATCCCGACGAGCGCCACCGCGTACGAGTCCGCCAGCGCGAGCACCGGCAGCCCGACCACGACAAGCGCCGTTGAGGCGGCCAGCATCCAGTGCTTCGGATATCGGTCCGCGAGGAACCCGAACCCCAGCCGCCCGACGATCGAGGCGACGGTGAAGATCGCCACGCTTGCACCGGCCACGGCCTTCGACACGCCGAGGTCGCTCTCCATGTAGGGGATCTGGAGGACGACGACCGCCGTGGTCCCAAAGGAGAGCGCGATCATCGCGAGTGACATGAAGAACGCCGCCCGGGTGCGGATCGCGCGCCGCCAGGGGATACCCCACCGGGCCGCGCGAGGTACTTCCGCGCCCACCTCGTCGTAGTAGCGGCGACCGTCGACGGGCTGGTGGTGGTCGTCCGGCCTCGTACGGACCTGCAAGCCGCCGACAACGCCCGCGGTGAGCATGACCACGACCAGCACGCGGAGGGCGTCACGCCAGCCCATCATCTCGACGAGCCAGGCGATGACCACGACGAGCAGCCCGCCGAGCCCTCCACCCAGGGTCATGATCGACATCGCCGCGGCACGCCGCGTCTCGAACCACGTCGCGATGGCAGCGAGGCCGACCTGGCCACCGGCCGCGGAGGAGCCAAACGCGATCACGATCATCGCGAAGTAGAAGTGCCAGAGCTCCTGGATGTAGGACATCAGCAGGACGCCGATGGCGGAGACCACGATCCCGCCGAGGATCACCTTGCTCGCGCCGAGACGGTCGATGAGGACACCGATGAACGGCGCGGCGACGCCGCCGACCTCGGACCTCAGCGAGAACGCGAGCGAGGTGGAGGCGACGCTCCAGCCGAACTCATCGATGACCTCGTTGAAGATCGTGCCGAAGCCGTAGAAGAAGGACGCGCCGATCAGGAGCACGGTGAAGGCCGCGCCCCCCACGACGATCCATCCCTCGAACACGCCGGGAAAGATGCGGCGGAGCATGGCCCCATGCTAGGCGAGCGGCTATTACGCGCATGAATAGCGATGCTGGGCGTAACGAGACCACGCGTGGTGATGGTGGGTGTAACGATGGTGGGTGTAACAAGCTGACCGCATCCCTATGATGCCCGTGATGATCGAGGGGACAGGGTCGGCCGTGGTCAACAGCCCTCTCGTGGATGCGGTCTTACGCTCCTCCACCCTACCGATCGTGGTCTGGGACCTCGACGGCGCGGTCGTCACCTCGAACGACGCGTTCAGCGAACTCCTCGGCTACGGTGGTAAGTCGCTGACGGCGCTGCGGCGCGTCACCCTGTTCCACCCGGATGACCGAGGCAGCGTGGAGGCGCGGATGCAGCGCCGCCGCGACGGCGACGCAGCCGTCGAGACCTACGAGGCCCGCATCTGGACGGCGAACAAGCGCGTCGTCCGTGCGACCTGCCGCTCCACCCCGGTCGTGGAGGATGGGCGCGTCGTCGGTGACGTCGTGACCTGCGGTGTCGCCGACCCCAACCTCGGGGACGCCCTCGAGCGGCAGACAGACCAGTACCTGGAGCTCTTCAAGCGGATCACTGACGCGGTCTACATGCTCGACGAGCGTGGCGTGCCGGCGTGGATGAACCGCTCCGCGGAGCGCCTCTTCGGCCGCACCGTCGAGGTGATGCGGAGCACCCCGCGGAACGAGGTCCTGTTCCCCGAGGCCGAGCGCGGGCAGGACAACCTGCGCCAGGTGTTCTCCAGTGGTGGGGCGGTCCCCGACGAGATCCAGTTCCGCATCAAGCGCCCCGACGGCGAGATGCGCTGGGTGCGCGGCTCCCTGCTGATGCTGCGCGACACGCAGGGCCGCCACACGCGCTCGATCGTGATCGCGCGGGACGTGACGGAGCTCCGCCGCCGCGAGCACGAGCTGAGGGAGGCGGCCCGCCGCTCCGAGCAGGAGGCGAAGATCGACCCCCTCACCGGCCTCGGGAACCGTCGCGCGTTCGAGGAGGCGATGGAGGCCGTCACCCGCCGCGAGACAGAGCGCGGAGAGACAGCAGACGCGAGCCTGATCGTGATGGACGTGGACCGTCTCAAGCTGATCAACGACGCCCTCGGGCACCTCGCCGGCGACGAGGCGCTGCGCACCGTGGCGCAGGCCCTCACCGCCCGCACGCGAAGCGACGACCAGGTGTTCCGCATCGGCGGAGACGAGTTCGCCGTGATCACCACGGGCGGCGACGCCGCCATCCTCGCGGAGCGGCTCCGAGCACCGATCCGCTACCGGGAGCCCGAGCCGTGGATCACCGTCTCGGTCGGCCTCGCGCCATGGAACGAGGGACCGAACGTGTTCGAGGTGGCCGACACGCGCATGTACGCGATGAAGCGCAGCCAGCGCGACGCGCCCGACACTCCGCCCTCCGAGGCAACCTCACCCGGACCGGCCTAACCCTACTCGCGCCCCTCGCCCCCGCTGGGTGGCCTCCACCCGTCGCCGAGCCCGGCGAGGGCGAGGATGGCCCAGTCCAGCAGGCTGAAGGCGAACCCGATCGCGCCGGCCACGACAGCGGCGACCAGCATCCCGATCGTCCCGTAGATCACGGCGAACGCGAGGGCCATCAGCGGGCTGGAGACACTCCCGAGGACGACCACCGGCAGCAGCCCCGCCAGCACGAGAAGCATCCCGGAGCGAGCACCCCCGCCGATGCCTCGGCGCATCGCGACGTCCACGGCGTGGACTCGGACGTCCTGCAGCGCCCAGGCGGTGCCATAGTACGAGACGGCCCACAGCATGGCGAAGGCCATCAGCCCGATCGCGGTGTTGAGCTCCGCGATCCCACCGAGGTCGGGATAGCCGAGCACGATGAACGTGAGCATGAGGAGGCAGACGTGGAACGTCGCCAGGGGGAAGGCGTATGCCCTCGGCGGCCTCACCGTCCCCTCGCGGCGCTCAGCCATGCGCGAGCACCTCGGCCAGCCCGACGATGAGCACGCCAAGCCCGGCAGTCGCGAGGTACCACCCCCCGAGGCGGCGAACATGCGGCGCGGGGCGGGAGGCGAGGCCCGCGATCACGAAGGTGCGCACCGCGGAGACCACGAGGAGCGCGAACACGAATCCCAGCTTCGTGAACAGCACCGTCTCCCAGTCGCCACCGGGGAAGTTGCCCTCGAACGCCGCGAGGTTGCCGACACCGGTGGCGACGAGGACGGCGAGCGCACCCCACTGTGCCCGCTCCGCGGGCGTGACGAGGCGTTCGACGACCTCCGGCTCCGGGCAAGCGGCAACGACGAGGGCGAGTGCAACGGGGATGCCGACGGCCAGCGTGGCGGCGATCACGTGCAGGACACGGACCGCCAGCGTCGCATCGAGCGTCAGCTCCAACCGGCCCCCTCCGGGCTGCTGACATCCGCGGCACGGCCGGCCTCGACACGGGCAGCGTGCGCCTGCTCGCCGGCGTGGTAGGAGGAGCGCACGAACGGGCCCGACTCGATATGCGAGAAGCCGAGACGTTCGCCCGCCTCGCGGACCGCGGTGAACTCCTCGGGCGTGACGTAGCGGTCCACCGGCAGGTGCTTGAGCGAGGGGCGGAGGTACTGCCCCACCGTCACGAGGTCGACGCCGGCAGCGCGGAGGTCCTCCAGCACGCGCACGACTTCCTCGAACGTCTCGCCGAGGCCGAGCATGAGGCCGCTCTTCACCGGCGTGTCCGGGTCGATCTCCTTCGCGCGCCGGAACAGCGCGAGCGAGCGGTCATACCGGGCCTTCGGCCGCACGCGCGGGTACAGGCGCGGGACGGACTCGATGTTGTGGTTGAGCACCACGGGCCCCGCTTCGAGCACCGTCGCGAGGGCGTCCCGGTTGCCC
>JALOAM010000031.1 GCA_023228765.1 Dehalococcoidia bacterium | reverse complement strand
AGCGGATGCCGTTCACGCACATCTCGCCGTCGCTGCCGTCCGCGTTGAAGATGCGCATCTTGCGGTCAGCACTCGTCGAGGGCTGCACGAGGATCAGGCCGTCCGCCCCCACACCGAAGTGGCGGTCGCACACCTCGATCGCGAGGGCGCCCCATTCCTCGTCCGTTACGTCAAGCAACGGTACCTCGGCCACGACGAAGTCGTTGCCGGCGCCATGCATCTTCACGAACGGGAGGGGCGAGGGGATGAGGTGTTGCATTGGACTTCTGATCCTACGAGGCGTCCCCATCGCCCACAACCGCACGTACGAGCGCTTCGAGATCGTCCCCATCCACCCACTCGATCCTCGGGTCGTCCTCGCGGAACCAGTTGGCCTGCATCCGGATCAGCCGGTGCGTCTCGATCTGCGTCTGCCGCACGGCCTCCTCGACACTCAGGTCGCCCTCGATCACGCCGAGGGCTTCCCGGTAGCCGATGCTGCGGAGCGCGTCGAAGTCCCGCCCGTGGTGCTCCACGAGCCCGCGCACCTCGTCCAGCAGGCCGCCCTCGAACATCGCGACGGTGCGACGGTCGGCGCGGGCGTGGATCGCTTCGCGCGGCCACCGAAGGCCCGCCACGTGCCAGTCGAACCCCGGGTCGCGAGGCTCCAGCGGCGGCACCGGCCGGCCGGTCGCCTCCACGATCTCGAGCGCCCGAATCACCCGCCGCGAGTTCCGAGGATCGATGCGCGCCGCCGAGCCCGGATCCACGGCCCGGAGCTCCTCGTACAGCGCGTCACCCTCCCCGGCCGCGGCACGAGCTTCGAGGCGCCCGCGGAACTCCGGCTGCGGCGGCACTGCGGGCACATCCCACCCCTCGAGGAGCGCCCAGACGTACTGCCCGGTCCCACCGACCACGAGCGGCAGCGCACCCCGCTCGTGGATCTCCCTGACGAGCCTTCGAGCGCGCCCCAGCCAGTCGGCGAGGTTCCACGTCGCGTCCGGCTCGATCACCCCGACGAGGTGGTGTGGGACGCCCTCGATCTCCTCGGGCGTGGGCGCGGCGGTGCCGATGACCATGTCGCGCCGCACCTGCCGCGAGTCCGCCGAGATCACCTCGGCGCGGACGCGGCGAGCGACTTCGACGGCCACGCCGGTCTTCCCGGACGCCGTCGGCCCGACGATCGCGACCACGCGAGGGCGAGTCATGACGCTACGAGGCGGCCGCCGCCCGGCAGATCGCGGCGAAGGCGTCCGCGTCGAGGGAGGCGCCCCCCACGAGCGCGCCGTCGATGTCCGGCTGCGCGAAGAAGGACGCGGCGTTCTCCGCATTCACGGAGCCGCCGTACTGGATGCGGACAGCCTCGCCCGCGTCGTCACCGTACCGCTCCGCGATCAGGCCACGGAGGAACTTGCAGCGCGCCTGGGCGTCCTCCGGTGTCGCGGCCTCACCGGTGCCGATCGCCCACACCGGTTCGTACGCGACGATGAACCCCTCGGGCATCGAGGTGATCCCGCGCATCCCCTCGGTCAGTTGTCGGCGGAGGCCGGCCTCGGTGCGGCCAGAGCGACGGTCGGAGAGCGGCTCGCCCACGGCGAGGACCGGCGTCAGACCGGCGGCACAGACCGCGCGCATCTTCTGCCCGGTCTCCCAGACCGTCTCGCCGAAGAGGATGCGCCGCTCCGAGTGCCCCACGAGGACGTGCGTCGCGGTGCCCTGCAGCATCGCGGGCCCCACCTCGCCGGTGAACGCCCCCTTCTGCTCCCAGTAGGCGTTCTGCGCACCCACGCGGAGCGAGGAGCCCTCCAGCACGTCGTGTGCGTCCCCCAGCCACGGTGCGGGCGGGAAGAGCAGCACCCCGACGCCCTCGAGCCCGTCGAGGGTGCCTCGGAGGGTGGTGAGGAGATCTCGCGCGGCGGACCGGGCGAGGTTCATCTTCCAGTTCCCGCCGACCACGGGGACGCGTGCCATCGGGCTCACCATGGTGGATCAGGCCCCGTACTTGGCGAGGCGTCCCGCGTGCGCGAAGGCGATCGGCAGGACCTCCTTCGCTGGGAACAGCCCGAGTTCGCCGATAGCGCACGCCGGCTCCGAGAACTGGTGCGCGTTGTCGCGTCGCACCTGGTCGCCCCACAGGAGCAGCGGGACCGGGTGCCACGAGTGCTGCGCCATCACCGAAGGCGTCGAGTGGTCGCCGGTGACGACGAGGACGTTCGGCTTCAGCGCCAGCAGCTTCGGCAGTCCGGCGTCGAACTGGCTGATGGCATCCACCTTCCGGCGGAAGTCGCCATCCTCGCCCGCGCTGTCCGTGTACTTGTAGTGGATGAAGAAGAAGTCGTAGTCGTCCCAGTGCTTCGCGACCAGGTCGAGCTCCTCCTCGAAGGTGTGGGCACCCTCGATCGAATCCATCCCACAGAGCTTCGCGACGCCGCGGTACATCGGGTAGACGGTCACCGCCGCCGCGCGCAGCTTCCACAGCTCGGGGAACGGCGGCATCTCGGGCCGCTTCGACCAGCCCCGCAGCAGCACCCCATTGCCGCGCTCGCGGCCGGCGAGGATCTCCTGCGCGCGGGTGATCCAGTCCCGCACGAGGCTGGCACTGCGTTCGCCCTCGGGCGCGGTGTGCGTGGCCTCGATCGGCTCGACGCCCTCGCGCTGCGGGTCGGTCTCCGCGATTGCGTCGCTCATGCCCTCGCCCCGGAGGACCAGGACGAAGCGTTGTTCCTGCACCGGCTCGACGAAGACCTCGACGCCCGGGAACTGGATCGCGCGCAGCTGCTCGCAGAGCTTCGCGGTCTCCTCGGTGGGCAGTCTCCCGGCACGACGGTCCGTGATGCGGCCGTCCGCGTCCAGGTCGCAGAGGTTCCCGCGCGCGGCAACGTCGTTCGGCCCGAGCTCGAACCCGATACCGGTGCCCTCCAGCGCCCCGCGCCCGATCTCGTAGACCAGCGGGTCGTAGCCGAAGAGGGCGATGTGCCCCGGCCCGGAGCCCGGCGTGATGCCATAGCCCACCGGCAGCGTCCGTCCGAGGCACCCCGACTCCGCGAGGCGGTCCAGGTGGACGAGGTTCGCCTCCTCCAGCTCGGTCCGCCCGCGCGGTCCCTGGATGCCTCCCAGGCCGTCGAGGACGCAGAGCACGACCTTCGTGTCGGCGGGCTGAGAGAGGCGGCGGATCAGGTCGAGGTCCATGGCTCCAACATCCTAGAGGCCGCCCGAGCGCGCTCGGAGAGCCCGTCGTCCTTCGTTACTTGTCGCGCAGGATCTCGACGCCCGGGAGCGTGATACCCTGGAGCATCTCGAGCGAGGCGCCACCCCCGGTGGAGACGTGCGAGATGCGGTTCGCGACGCCCGCCTTCGCGACGGCGGCGGCCGTCTCGCCGCCACCCACCACCGTGGTCGCTCCCACGAGGTCCGCGAGCATGTGCGCGACCTCGATCGAGCCCTGGTCGAACGGCTCACGCTCGAAGAACCCGACGGGGCCGTTCCACACGACGGTCTTCATCGGCGCGAGCGCCTCGTGCATGTCCTCCAGTGACCGCCGCCCCAGGTCCAGGATGCGGAACCCCGGCGGGATGCGGTGCACGGAGACGTTGTTGATCCGCGTCCCGGAGGCGTCCGAGATCACGACATCGGTGGGGATCAGCAGCCGCAGGTCGTCCCGCGATGCGGCGAGGCGCATCACCTCGTACGCGTCCTCCACGCGGTCCGCCTCGAACAGCGACGCGCCCACGTCGATCCCTTGCGCGCGCAGGAAGGTGTTGGCGATGCCGCCGCCGACGCAGATCAGCGACGCGCGGTCCACGAGGTTCTTCAGGATGGCGAGCTTGTCCGCCACCTTCGCCCCACCGAGGATCACCGCGAACGGCTTCTCCCCGTCCGTCGCCACCCGGCCCACGTACTCCAGCTCGCGCTCCATCAGCAGCCCGGAGACCGCGGGGAGGTAGTACCCCACCCCGACCACCGAGGCGTGCGCGCGGTGCGCGGTGCCGAAGGCGTCCGAGACGAACACGTCCGCGAGAGAGGCGAGCTGACGCGCGAACTGCGGGTCGTTCGCCTCCTCCTGCGCGTAGAAGCGCACGTTCTCCAGCAGCAGGAACTCGCCCGGCTGCAGCGACTCCACCGCCGCTTCGACCTCGGGGCCGATGCAGTCGGTGACGGACCGCACGGGACAGTTGATCAGCGACGAGAGGTGGCGGGCGACGGGCTCGTTCCGGAGCTCCTCCACCACCTTGCCGCCGGGACGCCCTCGGTGGGCGCAGATGATGACCTTCGCGCCCTGGTCGCGGAGGTATTCGAGTGTCGGGATGGACTCGCGGAGGCGGTAGTCATCCAGGATCTGGCCGTCGTCGAACTGCACGTTGTAGTCGACGCGGAGGAAGACGCGCTTCCCGGCGACATCAATGTCACGGACGGTCTTCTTGTTCACCGGCTCTCTCCCGCCCGCGGGCGTCGCCCGTACGAGGACTGCGTCGCGCCGTCGCCCCACGGGCGTCCGGCTGTGGAATCAGCAGTAGTGGACACGACGGCTGCGGGTACGGCAGCCCTGGACACGGCGCCGGGGAGGGTACGCGCGGTCCACGTCAGCGCCATCGCGGTCTGCACCTTGATGGTCTGTGACGATGATAGGAACCGGCCCTCGTGAACGGCAATCTGACACAGAAGCGGTATGACCACAGACGCTCCGGACTATGACACTCGCCCCACGGCCGCCTCAGCGTACTCGGCAAGGATAGAGATCGCGTCGGGAGCTAGTCCGGAACCGGTGAGCGCATCCATCGCCCGCTGCAGCTCCTCGCGCGCCCTCGCCTCCGTCGCCGCGCGTGCTCCGGTCGCCTCCACCCACCGCCCCATCGCCTCGATGCGGTCGTCCGAGGATGGCGCCGCGGCGTACGCCTCACGCAGGAGCGCGCCGGACTCGTCCTCGGACTCCAGCGCCATGATGATCGGGTAGGTCATCTTCCGAGACGAGAGGTCGTCGCCGACCGGCTTCCCCGTGACCGCAGGGTCGCCCCAGATGCCGAGGACGTCGTCCACCATCTGGAACGCGAGACCCGTGTGCCGCCCGTACTCGCGGAGCGCCGCCACGGTTGCCTCGGACACCCCCGCGAGCAGCGCGCCGACCGCGAACGGCGCCGCGAACATCGCCGCCGTCTTCCCGTGCGCCATCGTCACGTACTCGTCGAGCGTCACGGCGTCGCGCGTCTCGAACGACATGTCGAGGTACTGCCCCTCGACCAGGCGCATGCAGGCCTCGTCGATCTCGCGCATGACCGCGAGCACGCGCTCGGGGGCCGCGCCCGCCTCCAGCATCCGGTACTCAGCGAGGCGAGAGACCACGAACATGCCGTCCCCGGTGTTGATCGCCTGCGGCGCCCCCGCGAAGGTCCAGAGGTTCTTCCGCCCTCGACGGAACTCGCTCGCGTCCTCCACGTCGTCGTGCAGGAGCGAGAAGTTGTGCACCAGCTCGATCGCCGCCGCGGCCGGCAGCGCGTGCGCCACCTCCCCACCGAGGAGCTCCGTGGCGAGGAGGACGGCAACGGGGCGCATCAGCTTCCCGGGGGAGGCCTCCACGGGTGCGCCGTCCTGGTCCTCCCAGCCGAGGTGGTAGCGCATCCACGCGTAGAGGCGGTCCGGGCGGTCGCCCACCGCCTCGCGCATCTCGCGCGAGATCGCCGGTCGGTACGTCGCCGCTCGTTCGGCCAGGCCCGTCATGGTTCGCCTCTCATTGCGCCGTCCCCGGCTGCTTGAGGTTCACGCTCCAGCGTGAGGGTGGCCTCCGCGGCAGCGCGGAGGGCAGGCTCGTTGAACAGCAGCGGACGGTACGTCCCGACGACGTACTCCTCGATGCAGTCGTCGTACCTCGGGTGGCCCGGGATGCCGCTGTTCCCGGTCGGGTGCATGAAGACGGCGGCGTCCCAGTCGGCGAGGTCCAGCACCTGCCGGTAGCCGGGCGCGATGCGGACGCGGTTCCGCGCACCCGTCGAGGAACCCTGCGCCTGCACCACCGTGTTGATGTCCCCGCCGAACGGCCGGGTACCGCCGGACCAGAGCGAGCCCAGCCCGGGCACGTCCCCCAGGGCGTGCCGGAACTCGATCTGCTGGAGCCTCCCCAGCTGCCACGCCGAGGGCGTCCCGCACGCCTCGTTCAGCGCGACGGCGGCGCGTGCGAGGGCGCCCCGGAGCCGTCGGTCACGGTCCTCGACGCCTTCGAACCACGGAGGTGAGGCCTCAACGGCGGCGTCGATGAGCATGGACTGCGCGCGGTACGAGAACGCGGAGTTCACCGGGATGCCGCCCACGCTCGCACCGAGCGCGATCCGTCCGAGGCCTCCCGCGATCCGCTCCGTCATCTCGACCGCCATGAAGCGGTATGCGACCAGCGTCAGCGCGCCGGCGGCGCCGTCCGCCTCCAGCGTCCCGTCCCACGCCTCCAGCAGCGCGCGGACCTCGGGCGGTGCGACGTCACGCTCGACGACGAGGTCGCGCAGCCGTCCGAGGTTGGCGGAGTGCCGGTCGTTCTGGATCGCGCAGAACGAGGCCACGTCGTGCTCTGGGCGCGCACGCAGGAGCTCCGTGATCCGCTCCCACCGTCGAGGTTCGCACCACTCCTCGCCCAGCTCGTGCGGCCCGCCGGCGGCGTTGTTCGCCGATGCGACGATGCCCTCGGGTGGGTCGATCAGCCGGGGCAGCTCTTCGACGGGCAGGAACGGCGACGGACCGTCCGAGGTCGACCCCTGCTGCGGGAACAGCCCGAGGTGCGTCGCGCGCGCCGGCACCTGGCCCACGAGCCGGTACCCGATGTGGCCGTCCGTACCGGCTCCGTCATCACCGGCGAGGATGAAGTTGAACGTCGTGCCCGGCCACGCATCGATCGCCTGGTTCGCTTCCTCGAACGAGCGGGCACGGGAGAGCGCTACGAACGGCGAGGCGATGTCGCGCCCCTCCACCACCGAGGAGCGCAGTGCGATCGCGCGACGCTCGCCGCGCAGCGCGGGGCTCACCACGGGCCCGTGCCGCGTCACCAGCACCCGCTCCTCGACGGCAGGCCCGCCGAGAACCTCGATCCGCTCGATGACCTCCGACGCCTCCGCCCACCCGTCCGGGGTGCGGTACCGCGCGGAGGACGGCGTCTCGAACTCCTCCACATAGCAGTCGGCGACATCGCCCATGCCAGCCGTGATCCCCCATGCCACGTGACGGTTGTGTCCGATGGCGACGCTCGGGATGCCGGGGATCCCGGCACCGATCAGGTCGAACGCTCCGCCTCGGACGTGGGCGACGTGGAAGAGGCCCGGCATCCCCACGTCCACGTGCGGGTCGGAGGCGAGCATGGGCCGCCCGCTGGCGCTCCGCGCCCCGGACACCGCCCACGCGTTCGAGGACAACGGACTGCCGCCGATACCGGCGGGAAACGCGTGCTGGTACGCCTCGAGCAGCGCCGCAGCAGCCCGCGGATAGCGCTCCCCCGAGGCCGTCGAGGTCTCCGGGTGCACGGGGTCGAGCAGCGCGGCGACCTCCGGCCCCAGGTCGGCGGCGAGGCGCTCGCGCGCCAGCTCCGTGTTCCAGTTCCCGGCAAACCCGAACATCACCAACCGCCCGACGAGCATCGTGTCCTCGACACGCCATGGCTCGAACCCGTCGCCGAGGAGCGCGAACTCGGGCGGCAGCGCCGGCAGATGTCGGACGCCCTCGTTCACCCCGCGCGCGTACGCCTCCATCAGCTCGCGCTCGGCCCCGGAGAGCGCCTCGGCGTCCCGCCGCGCGGCCCGGTTGAGCCCAACGCGCCGCATGAGGCGGTCGCCCGCGAGCGTGCCCGGCCCGGCCACCTCGGAGAGGCGTCCTGCCGCCGTGCGGCGCGCCCCCTCCATCTGGAAGAGCCGGTCCTGCGCGTGGACAAACCCGTGCCCGAAGAAGGCGTCGACAGCCGTGGAGGCCAGCACGTGGGGCACGCCCCAGCGGTCCCGCACGATCTCGATGCGGTCGTCCGTGCCTCGGACGGTCAGCGTGCCCTCGATGGTGGGGAACGACGAGTGATCGAGGGTGCGGCGGACCGCCTTGCCGGCCGCGGTCGCGAGTCGTGCGCCGGACCGCGCCCCGCTCAGCGCGCGGTCGAGGGCGGCGTGCACGGCCTCAGGCGTCCGCGCGGCTGGCCGCGCGCATCTCATCGTCGACGGCCTTGACCTTGCCGAGCCGCCGCTCGTGGCGTCCGCCCTCGAAGGAGGCGGAGCGGAACGCCCGCATCACCTCGGACGCCGCACCACGCCCGATCGCCCACGCGCCCAGGCAGAGAACGTTCACGTCCGTGTGCTCCCGCGCCCGCTTGCTGGAGAACGTGTCGTGACAGACCGCGGCCCGCACGCCGTGGATCTTGTTCGCGACGATCGAGGGCCCCACGCCGTTGGAGCAGATGAGGATGCCGAAGTCGTGCTCCCCGGCCGCCACCGCCTTCGCGAGCGGCACGGCGATGTCCGGGTAGTCGCACGACTCCAGGGAGTCCGTGCCGTAGTCAACGACGTCGTCACCGAGCTCGACGAGCTCCGCGCGGAGGATCTCCTTCAACTCGAAGCCGGCGTGGTCAGACCCGATCGCGACGCGCATATGTCCTCCACACCCCATGCTATCGCAGCGCGCGGCCTCGGGCAGACCGATGCAACGTCGCGCCTCGCAACACCTCGCCACGCCTCATCGAGCGGCATCGCGAAGGCGTCCCGATGCTACGATTCCGCCGCTCGCGGCCGGCCCCGAGTCGCCCTCGGTGGGCGCGAGACGCATCCGCACACCTCCCGATGACTTCGATGAAGGAGCAGCCGCCATGCCGATGACCGTGGGGACCGGGATCGGGTCCGACCTGAAGAGCGTCCCGCAGCGCGCGAGGGAACTCGAGGCGCTCGGCTACGACATCGTGTCCGTGGGGGAGACGCAGCACAACCCGTTCCTGCCCCTGACCCTGGTCGCGGAGCACACGGAGCGGATGAAGTTCGCGACCTCCGTCGCCATCGCCTTCCCGCGCGTGCCGCACATCACCGCGAACATCGCGTGGGACCTCGCGAACTACTCGGGCGGCCGGTTCGTCCTCGGCCTGGGGACCCAGGTGAAGGGCCACAACGAGCGACGCTTCTCCGTGCCGTGGGCGCCGCCCGGGCCTCGGCTGCGCGATTACGTCAACTGCATGCGCGCGATCTGGGACTCCTGGCAGAACGGCACGAAGCCCAACTACGAGGGCGAGTACTACCAGTACAAGCTCACGAGCCCCTTCTTCAATCCCGGACCGATCGAGCACCCCGACATCCCGGTCATCGTCTCCGCCGTGAACCCGTTCAACGCCCGCCTCGCCGGCGAGGTCTGTGACGGCATCGCCATCCACGGCTTCAGCACCTTCAAGTACATCCGCGAGGTCCTGATCCCCGCCGTGCACGAGGGCGCGCGTCGCGCCGGCAAGGACCCCTCGAAGGTCCAGGTGCGCGGCGGCGGCTTCATCGTCACCGGCAAGACCGAAGAAGACGTCGCGAAGACGCGGGAGGTCAACCGCCGACGGATCTCCTTCTACGCGTCCACGCGCTCCTACGGGAACGTCATGAAGCTCCATGGCTGGGCCGACGAAGCCGCCCACCTCCACCGCCTCTCCATCGAGGGCAAGTGGGACGACATGGTGGATCTGATCACGGACGAGATGATGGAGGAGTTCTGCGTCATCGGGACGTGGGACGAGATGCCCGCGAAGATGCGCGAGAAGTTCGCCGGCATCAACACCCAGGTGAGCTTCTCCGCCGAGCCCACCAACCCCGACGAGGAAGCCCAGATCCGCGACATCATCGAGCAACTCCGCTCCATCCCCGCCCTGGGGGACTAGCACCTGCGGTGGGCTTCTGGACGTGCCTCCTCCGATGCGCGGACGGGACGTTCTACACCGGCCACACGGATAACCTCGAAGCGCGCCTTGCTGCCCATCAGCAAGGCGCACTTCGTGGGTACACGTCCTCTCGGAGGCCGGTCACCCTCGTCTGGTCCGAGGTGTTCGCGACCCGGGACGAGGCATTCCGCTGCGAGCGCCAGATCAAAGGCTGGTCGCGACGGAAGAAGCTGGCGTTGATCGCCGGCGATTGGGAGGCGCTACGGCAGTCCGGCGGCCGCTCGGACGGACCGTGACGTGGTTGGCCGCGCGTGCGTCCTGCGGGGCTCGCACTTCGACAGGCTCAGTGTGAGCGGTAGATTGCGCGGGCTCCGAGCGAGGCGGCGCTGATCTCTGCAGAATCCGGAACAGGTCTCCTCAGACCAGACGCGCCTCATCCACCCGCTCACACTGAGCCTGTCGAAGTGCGAGCCTCGCGGGACGCACGCACGCCCAACCACACCCTGACCCACGCCACCCACCGAGACCTCCGACACGAAACAGGCCGGGCTGACTGCCCGGCCTGTCGATACTCGATTCCTCGCGTGAGGAGCGGGTCACCCGATCGGGACGAGGCCCGGCTTCGGCGCCTTCGGGCGCTTCGCCATCACGTCCGGGGCCACCTCGAAGCACGCGCCGCAGCGAATGCACGCCTCGTCCACCACGCGACGGCGGCCCGGCTCGCCCTGGATCGCGGCCGTGGGGCAGATGTCGGCGGCGGCCTTCGCCTGCTCCTCGGGGCGCTGGTTCGCGACGACCACCTCGTACATCCCCTTCATGGTGAGGGTCGGGTCCACGCCGAGGAGCGCAGCCTCGAAGTCACCCTTGAAGTGGACGCGCATGTTCCTCGTGATCTTGGGGCTGAACTGGCCGTGGACGCAGTTCGAGAACTGCAGCGTCCGGTCCAGCATCACGAGGTTCGGCTCGTCCTCGCGGCGGCCCTCGCCGTCCAGGATGCGACGGATGATCTCGGTCTGCCGCTGGTTGCCGTGGTGGCAGGTGATGCAGCGGCCGCACGACTCATCCTCGACGAACTGGGCGAACATCTCCGTCAGCACGAGGACGCTGGTCTGGTCGTTGCAGAAGACCATGCCGCCGCCGCCCATGATGGCGTCCCACGGCGTGAAGGAGTCCGGCTGCAGGATGAGCTTCGGGAGGGCCTCCGCCGGCAGCAGCGAGCCGAGCGGACCGCCCGACTGGATCGCCTTCAGTTGGCCGCCCTGGATGCCTCCGCAGACGCGGAGGCAGTCCTCTAGCCGAGTGGCGAACGGGATCTCCATGAACCCCACCCGAGGAATGTCCCCGGAGAAGGAGAAGATCTTCGTCCCCGACTGCTTGTCGGAGCCGTGTTCGCGGTACCACTCAGAGTTGTGTCGCACGATCAGCGGGACGTTCGCGAACGACTCCACGTTGTTCACGTTCGACGGCTTGTTGAACACGCCGCGCTGCGCCGGGAACGGCGGCTTCACGCGAGGCATCCCGCGCGAGTCCTGGATCGAGGACAGGAGTCCCGTCTCCTCGCCGCAGACGTACGCCCCCGCCCCGCGCACGACGCGCAGGTGGAACTCGAGGCCCGTGCCGAGCACGTCATTCCCGAGGATCCCGGCCGCCTCCGCCTCGCGGATCGCGTCCTCCATGCGCTGCACGGAGAATGGGTACTCATCGCGGAGGTAGATGAAGCCGACCTTCGCCTTCGTGGCGTACGAGCCGATGAGCATGCCCTCGATCAGGAGGTGCGGGTCGCCCTCCATCACCACGCGGTTCACCCACGCGCCGGGGTCGCCCTCGTCCGCATTACAGACCATGTAGTGTTCCTCGCCGGGCGCGCCGTAGAGGAAGTTCCACTTGAGGCCGGTCGGGAAGTTCGCACCGCCGCGGCCGGTCAGGCCGGCGTCGTTCAGCGTGTTGCGCACCTGCTCCTCGGAGAGGTGACGCCCCAGCATGCGCGCGGTGGCCCGGTAGCCGTCCCGCGCGATGTAGTGCATCAGGTTGTCGGGGTCGGTCAGCCCCAGGTTCCGCATGAGGCGACGCTCGTGCGGCTCGAGGCTGAAGAACTCGTGGTCACGGATGCTCGGGACGCCCTCGTGGGTGCCGGTGACCATCCCGTGCCGCAGGTCGGCCGCGGCGCCCCACGTCCCCGTCGCCTCGTCCACGATGCGCGCGGCATCCTCGGGCTTCACCGGGCCGTAGAGGACCGTCTCGCCGTTCGGGAACGTGATCTGCACGCTCGGGTGGATCCACTGCATCCCGTAGCCGTGCACCTGGCCCATGTCGACCGCGGCGTTGCGCTCCGTGATAACCCGGTGGATCGCGACCCCGGTCGCCCGGGCCCCGTTCGCGAGGCTCGAGGTGTCCATCGCGATGTCGATGCGGGGGCGCTCCGGGTTCCGCCAGGCGGCGTACTCGGCGTCCGCGCGCACGCGCAGTTCCTCGTACCGTTCGAGCGCGACCGACAGGTCAGGCATTGCCACGCCCTCAGGCATCGATGGCCTCCTCGATGTCCGCGCCGTCGCGGAGGGCGCGCGCCATGCGCACCGCTCGCGCAGCGGTCATGTGGCCAACGGGTGTCTGCTCCGGGCCATGGTCGCCGTGCTGCTCCAGCCACACCATCGGGGCGAGCTCGCAGCAGCCGTTGCACTGTCCCAGCACCATGCCGACGCGGTGGTCCTCCGTCTGCTCGTGGAGGTCCTCCATGCCGAGGGTCGCGAGCATCGCGTCACGAATGCCGTTGGAGTTGCGCAGCCGGCACGCCGGCCCCGAGCACCAACGCACCGTCGTCTGGGCGGGCGCCTCGAAACGGAACTCGTCGTAGAACGAAGCCGCGCCGTACAGGATCGCCGGGAACATATCGAGCTGTTCCGCGATCACCTCCAGCGACTCCTGGCTGAGGTACCCGAACTCGTGCTGCACGCGATGCAGCGCCGCCATCATGTCGCCATTGTTCGGACGGAAGTCCGCGACCAGCGCCCGGACCCGTGCCTTGCTCTCGGTCTCCAGCGGCATGGGCAGCCTCTCGACCCTGAACCCCACGAGGGCGCACCCGCGCCTCTCGCGTTCGTGACGTGTCCCGCAATCTACCGCAGCCCGCCCCTCGGGCCAAGACGAGCCGGCAAAGGAACCCCGAATCCGGCCCCCTTCCCCGTTGAGGGGGGAGGGTCGGGGAGAGGGTCCCCACCGAGAAGCCTGAACCACTCGGACCGCAACATCCGCAGCAGATCCGGAATCCGCTCTGACGTATCACGTGCGATTTGCCGTGCGCAGTACGGTGAATGTGCAGCGAGGAGGTACATATGTTCAGACAGATCGGAACGATGAACTCGCGCTGGGCCGGTCCGCTCATCATCGGGATCGGCGTCATCGCCGCCCTCGTCGCGTGGTCGGTGCTACGACTTGCCGGCGTCGACATGGAGGTCGACCAGGGTGGGATCAACCCGATCGAGGCATCTGACGTCGTCGTCGCCTCCCTCATCGGTGGATTCGCCGCCTGGCTCGTCCACCTGCTGATGGTGCGGGTGGGCCTCGCCGCGAAGTGGTGGCCATCCGTCGGGAGCATCGCGCTCGCGATCTCGATGATCGGCCCGGGCTACTACGGCGAGGGCTCGGACTCCGCGCTTGCCCTCATGGCGCTGCACTTCGCGACTGGCATCGTGCTCATCTACGGCTTCGCGCAGCTCAGCCCCCACCCCTACGTCGCCCACCGGCGCGCCGAACGCGCGGCCCACGAGGGCCGGTAGCGCGGAGTCCTGAGGGCGCCTGGACAGTAGGTCGCAGACTGGCCCTCACCCCAGCCCTCTCCCGGAACCGGGAGAGGGGGTCGGAAGGCAGAGCGCGAGAGCGAGCTTCGAGGCCTACTCCGCTGGAGCGCGCACCGCAGCTGCCTCGGACGTCGCGGTGCCGGCCGCGTGCGACGCGCTGCCGAGGTCGCCCTCGACGAGTTGGGCGACGCGGCGGCCCATCCGGAGCGAGTAGTTCTGGCCTCGGTCCTCCGGGTAGATCTGGGTCGTGTTCGCCAGGTACAGGTTCGGGATCGGCGAACGGTGAGGCGGGATGATCTCGTGGTAGCCGGTGCGGACCACGGGCTGCCCTGCACGGTCGCGGAACACCCACTGGCCGGTCACCCAGGAGCGATCGAACTTCGGGTTGATCCGGCGCAGCCACGGCTCGTACAGATCCAGGAGTTCCTCGACGCTCATCTGGGCCATCGGGTCGTCCGGGCTCATGTAGTCGGAGAGGTACAGGACATGCTTGCCGCCGTAAGTGGCGGGCGGCAGGAAGTTCGTCTGCTCCACGGCCACGACAAAAGGCGCGTCGTCGTCCGTCATCGTCAGCCAGTAGATGTCGGACAGCGGCCGGTCCAGGGTGAGGACGACCACCGTCGCCCACTGGTACTGCACCGCGTCGAGCATCTGCGCGTACCGCTCGCCCGCGGGGCCGGCGGACTCCAGCTGCGGCACGATCTTGCGGAACAGGCCGCTCGGCGTGGTCGCCAGCACCGCGTCCGCGCGGTCCTCGCGGCCATCCGCGAGGCGCACGCCCACCGCTCGGCCATCCTCCACGATCACTTCCTGCACCGGCGCGCCCGAGGTGAGCGAGCCGCCGAGGTTGCGGCAGGCCTCGACGAGCCCGTCCACGAGGCGGCCGAACGAGCCGCGGAGGTACCCCAGCTGCTCCTTCGCGAGCAGCCCGCCGATCAGCGGGAGGCCACCCTTCGGCCGGCTGGCGAAGCGGAGGTAGATCTTCCCCCAGAACCAGACCATCGAGACGTCTTCGGCGTGCTCGGAGAACTTCGCGCGGAGGAGGGGGCCCCACACGCGGTCGTAGCCCTCCCGCCCCACGCGCGAGCGGATCCACTCGGCGGCGCGGGTGCCCTCGTAGCGGTGGAAGTCATGCACCCGGCGCAGCCAGAGGGCGGTGAGGCCCAGGCGCATCCGGGAGAGCAGTGAGACGCGGTCGAACTTGAGCAGGTCCAGCGCGCCCACGAAGGGGTAGTTCTTCCCCCCGGCGTGCAGCCCCACGTTCGAGTCAATCCACGCCACGTCCTTCGCCAGCCCGAGCTCCTCGAGGACGGCGATGGCTTCCGTGTCTGACTGGAAGAGGTGGTGGTAGAAGATCTCGAGGCGCTCACCGCCGACCTCGAACGTGCGGACCTGGCCACCGAACTCCGGGCTGGCCTCGTATAACGACACCTGGTGCCCGCGCTTGAGCAGCTCATACGCCGCGCCCAGGCCGGCCATCCCACCACCAACGACGATTACCTTCATGCATCCACCTTCGAGGCACCCGCCCCTGCGGTCGACCCCTCCGACCCGTTCGAGGACCTGACGCTGCCTAGCTCGGACTCATCCACCTCCGCGCCCCGCTGCCCCTCCGGTCCCTTCTCCCGGTTTCGGGAGGGGGTGGGGGTGAGGGCCACGCCCGCGAACAGCGGGCGGACGGCCGGCGTGGTGGCGAGCACCCTCGGCTCCTCGTCCGTGATCTCGTCGACGTCCGGGACCAGCGTCTTCAGCCCCAGGTCCTGCCGCCAGACCAGGAGCAGGCCGATGATCGCCACCGGCACCAGCATCGTCATGTGCAGCAGCAGCGCGTACGCCGTGCCCGTCGCGGCCGGCACGCCGAACCGCATCACCACCTCGCGCGCGAAGTACTCGTACGGACCGATGCCGCCCGAGGTGCTCGGCGCCGCCATCGAGAGGTTCGCCGCGCCGCAGACCCCGAAGTAGATCCCGAGGTCCAGGTTGAGGCCGAACGCCTGCCCGACCGCCCAGCAGGACAGCGCCTCGAAGCCCCACGAGATCGTCGTGAGGCCCGTGACCACCACCCAGGAGCGCCCGGTGCGCATCGGCGCCAGGCCGGACATGAAGCGCTCCGCCCAGCCCTCGGCGCGCTCGCGGATGCGGCCCGGCAGGAACCGCAGCCCGAACGCGGTCAGCCGCGCGCCCACCACGGGGCGCATGGCGAGGAGCACGATGATCGCGGTGAGGACGATGAACGCCCCGCCGACCAGCGCGGCGAAGATCTGCAGGGCCGCGGTCCCCCCGGCGAGGGCGATCGTGGCGGCGAGGAACAGCGCGAGGACGAGCCCGTCCAGGATCCGCTCCACGAGGATCGTCGCGAGGACGGCGAAGCCTGAGATGTTGCGCTGCCGCTTCAGCAGCACGGCGCGCACGATCTCGCCCGTGCGTGCGGGGAGCACGTTGTTCGCCGCCAGGCCGATGGTCATCAGGGAGGCGGCCTCGGTCTGACTGAGCGGCGCGATCGGGCGCAGGATCGCCGCCCAGCGTTGCGCCCGCACCCACACGCTCACGCCGAAGAAGACCAGCGCGATCGCCACCCAGGTCGGTGAGACGTCGCGCAGCGCGTCCCACAGCTCCTGCATGTCCACCTGCCGAAGCAGCAGGAGCAGGAACAGGACGCTGACGCCCAGGCCGATCAGGATGCGCAGGTGCCGCACGTGTCTACGTGTCTCTCTGTCCTAGGCTTCCGAGCGTGACGGCCGGGAAGCGGGACCGCCCACAGGTCCCTCGACGGCGTCGCCCATCCGCCTGGCGGCCGGGTGCGCGCGGCGAGGTTCCATCCAGTGTGGTGGGCGTGCGACGCAGCGTCACTGGTCCGATCACTCGCTCAACCGCGAATTAACCGTTGCAGTTATCGGGAAGTAGACCTCCGCCTGCAGCCGTCCGATCAGCTCTCGATGCCCGCGATGCAGGAGGAAGTCCGTCCACTGGTCGAGGAGCTCGCCGGCCCGGAGTTCCTCGAACAGGCGGCTCACGGTGGTGCTGCGGTAGCCCGACTCTGGGAACCACCAGCGGTGCGGATACTCCACCGGGGCCTGGTACATCGCACGGACTTCGGGCTGCCCGCCCACGTACCCGCGCGTGCTGATCACGATGTCCGTGGGCAGCAGCGTCTCCTCGTTCAGCTCGTCACGGTCGACGTACAGGATGTTGAGCCCTCGCAGATACCACGCCCACGGCCACGTCATGGACTGGTCCGTGTGGAGGACGACACGCTCCGCTGTGCCCTCCTCCATCGCCGCGCGGATGTCGTCCGCGATCGGCGGGAGGTACGGCGAGGTCTGCACGTAGATCAGCGGCTCCACGGGCGTGTCCGGGTTCGTGTGGTTCAGGCTCCAGTCCGCACGCACCGCGAGGGCCCCTAGCAGGAGGAGGACGGTCGCGGCCGCGCTCCCGCTCGCCCACTGGAGCGTGCTGCCTCGACCGGCGCGCAGGGCCGCCCACGCGCCGGGGAGGACGCGCCCGATCACGTGCGCCGCCAGCAGGCACAGCGGCAGTGCGAGGTGCACCGTGAGCCACGGCATCTTCTCCCCGGCGTAGGACAGCACCGCGAACATCGAGAGGAACCAGAACACTGCGAGGGCGGCGAACCAGTCCCGCCGCCGCAGTACCAGCCACAACCCGCCGAGGAGACCGGGGATCAGCACCAGCGACTCGTACAGCGGCACCAGCCACAGGTAGTAGAACCACGGCTGCGTGCCTCGGCGGACCTCCTGCTGGTCGATCCAGTAGTCGAGCGAGGTCCAGAACGCTCCCGCGATGCCGGAGGGGTGCGTGCCCCACGTGGTGTACAGCGGCACGATCACCAGGAGGAACGCCGCGACGCACCAGAGCCACCACTTCGGACGCCACAGCAGCCCGACGACCGTCGCAACCAGCAGCGTCAGCGGCACGACGAACATCGCCAGCGTCCGCTTGAGATCGTCCGTGACCTCGACGCCCGCCGCGAGGAATGGGATCTCGATCGCGGCGGACAGCAGCGGCAGCACCAGCGTCCCGGTGAGCACGAGCATGTCCGCACTCCTCGGGCGGCGGTACCAGCCGTACCGCGAGCGCAGGGGGGCGAGGAACGGCCACAGCGCCGCGATCACCCACGCGGTCGGCAGGAGGACGGCGCCGGCCTTCGCCTGCTCCGCGAGGCTGGCGCCCTGCAGGCGTTCGCGGCGTGGCTGCCAGAACAGGTCATGCGCGAGCCAGGCGTTCTGGTACAGCAGCAGGACGGCTGCGATGAGGTAGGAGGTCTCCTTCGCCGTGAATTGGCCGGCCAGCGCCGCGCTGTAGATCACGAGCCAGCGCAGCCGTCCGTCCCGGCGGTAGTGGAGCATCGCCCCGACCATGATCACCATGAACAGCGCGACGAACGGCTCGTTCCGCGCAAACCGCGAGTAGTACATCAGCGACGGCGACAGCAGCAGGAACAGCGCGGCCAGCACGACCGCCGGCCCGTTCAGCCACCGTCGCAGCAGCAGCGGCGTCGCGACCAGCGCGGTCCCCGCGAGGGCGTGCGGGAGCCGTCCGACGAACTCGTTGTCGCCGAAGAGCCGGAAGAACGCGGCAATCAGGTGGAACTGCAGCGGCCCGTGCATCAGCGGGTTGTGCTCGTACCCGCGGCCTTCGTAGAAGTACCACCCGTACATCAGGTGCAACGATTCGTCGTGGTGCAGCGCCCGCACGCCGAGGCCCACGACCCGCGTCCCGAGGGCGATCGCGGTGATCCCCAGCACCATCCACGTGACGCGGTCCCAGCCGCGCACGGACGCGCCGAGGCCCCCCAGGCGCCTCACTCGGCTCGCCCCGTCACGGGGTCCTCGACGAGGTCGACCTCCAGGTCATCCGGGGAGTACGGGGTGAGGAACACCTGCACCGTGGGCGTGGAGAACACGATCGGCCAGCCCGCGAACTTGGAGGAGACGCGCATGCCGTACTGGGCGCGCTCCTGCTCGCTCACCACCACGTGCGTGACGCCCCACTGGTAGATCGCCTCGATCGCCTGCTGGCGGGTGCCGCTGTAGATGGCATCGATGGCGTTGCGGCGGGCGTCCTCGTTGATGCGGCCGTGCCACTGGCGCTCGTGCCCCGGCCAGCCGAGGACGCTGGGGACACCGGTGAAGGCGGCAACGCGGTTGCCCTGGTCGTAGGACTCGGTGATGGCTTCGGCGAGGACGGCCTCCTGCGGGTCGAGTTCACTGCGCGCCCAGCGCACCACGTTGTGGAACCCCACGTCCACCCGTTCAAGGTACCCGATGGCGCTCAGACCATGCTCCTGTCCCTCGCGGGCACGCGCCACCGCCGCCATCGGCGACGTCAGCATCGTCCCCGCCACCACCGCCACGGCGGCCCAACCCAAACCGCGCCCCACCCTCTGGACGCCGCTCCCCCGCCCGAGGTTCCCGCGGGCCACCTCGATGAGCCGCTCGCTCCCCAGCGCCAGGAGGGCGGCCCCACCCGCCGCGAGCAGCGCCCAGGCGTGGAACCAGAACTTGAACGCCGTGTTCAGTCGCCCGGAGAACGAATCGTCGATGTGGATGAGCTCCGTCAGCAGCAGCACCCCGAGCGCCGCCGTCACGAGGAACAGCGCCGCCCCCTCCCCCCGCCGTCCGAGGGGTTCCGCGGCCATCGAGGCCCCCACCCAGCCCACAGCCGCGACCAGTGCCGCAAGGGTGACCCACCCGCTCGCGCGGTCGAGCACCTCGGACGCGTCGCCGCGCCACAGGAGCCACGCGATCCAGATGCCGACGGGGATGAGGGCGTACGTCGCGGCGTCCAGCACGCGCTGGCGCCCCGGCCGCCAGAGGATCGCCGTGCCGAGGGCGACCGGCACGAGGATCGGCAGCCAGAACAGCAGCCACCGGCCCGGGTCCGAGTGCTCCCCGACCACCGGCGCGAGGCCGAGCGCCTGCGGCTCCAGCGTGTCGAGGAACGGCCACGCGATCGCGAGCCCCAGAACGGCGGGCACCATCGCCCACCTCACCGCGATGAACCCAGCGAGGAGCGCCGGCCACCCGGTCCGGATCGCGCTCCACCACGCCGCCAGCGCCCACAGCGCCCCGTACGTGATCACGTCCCAGGCGTTCGTCATCACCAGTGTCGCGAACAACGCCGAGGTCAGCACGAGCTGATCCGGCCGCACGAACCAGCGACGCCAGGCCAGCGGCGTGGAGCCCTCGAACACCTGGACCGCCAGCGCCACCGCCGCGAGGCCGAGGGGCAGCGCGAGCAGGTGCGGGTGCGGATCGCCGAGGACAAGCGAGAAGCCGGGGTACTCGCTGATGACCCCGGGCACGACGCGCGTGGTGGGCCACCACCACCAGAACTGCTCCGGCACCATGAACGACGCGTCGGGCCTCGCGGGGATGTCCTTCACCCCCAGCCAGCCCCACGGGACGTCTCCGCCGATGCCGTTCGACGCGAGGATCTGCACGAGTCCCACGATCGGCGACACCAGGAGTAGCCCCGCGAGCGCCGCGCCCCCGGCGATCACGAGCACCCGCCGCCGCTGAGGCCCTCCCAGCCGCACGATGTCCACCGCGAGCCCGACGATCGCCGACGCGGCGAGCGCTCCCGCGGTCGCCGTAGCGAGGTTGAAGGCGTTTGCGGGCGGCTCCCCGGACAGCCTTGCAACGTGGTCCACCTGCAGGTGGCCCAGGTGGTAGTACGAGATCCGTGCTCCCGCGAGCCATGGGTCGAGGGGCGGGAACTCCCTCGCGTTGTGGACGGCGTTCAGCAGCATCAGGTCCGCCGGCTTCTCCGTCCCCCACGCGTCGGGCGACATCACCCGCGCCCACAGCACGAGCACGAACACCACGAGCGTGAGCACCTCGGCGACGGCGATCGACCGCCAGCGCGCGCGCAGCGCGGGGACCACCTCGCGCCGCCATGCCGCAAGGGCAGCCGACACGCCGAGGAGCGCGAGGACGGAGGCGATGGTCGCGGGCGTGCCGTACGTCGCCGGCGTCAGGTACACCACGAGCCACGTGACGAGTGCCGCGAGCCCGAGCCCCAGCGGCCGCGCAAGGAACACCCCGCGCGACGCGAGACGGTCGAAGAGCAACGCCGTGGGGACCAGCCCGGCCAGCCCGAACAGGGCAAGCGCGAGGTACCAGGCCGCGCCGGAGCCGGCGACGGAGGCGATGACCGACCCCTCCACGTTCCCTCCTACGTGGCCCCCTCGGAGGAGGTCTGACCCACCCTGCTATCGACTCGCGAGCGGCTCACCGAGCAGCGACGCGACGAACGAGCGCGGGTCGAACGGCGCGAGGTCGCTCTCACGCTGGCCGACGCCGACGAACCGGACGGGCAGCCCGAACTCCTTCGCGATCGCGAAGACGATGCCGCCCTTGCCGGTGCCGTCCAGCTTCGTGAGCATCACGCTGGTCACGTCCACGGCCTCCGCGAACGCCTTCGCCTGCGAGAGCCCGTTCTGCCCCGTGGTCGCGTCGAGGACGAGGAGCACCTCGTCCGGGCCACGCGGGATGTGGCGCTCGATCACGCGGCGCACCTTGGACAGCTCCGCCATCAGGTTCTGCTTGTTCTGCAGGCGGCCGGCCGTGTCGATCAGCACCACGTCCGCCCCGCGTGCCTGCGCCGCCTGGATCGCGTCGAAGGCGACCGCGGCGGGGTCGGCGCCCTGTCCCTGCGCCACCACCTCGAACCCGACGCGCTGCCCCCACTCCTGCACCTGCTCGATGGCCGCCGCGCGGAACGTGTCGCCGGCGGCCGCCACCACCCGGCGCCCCTCCTGCATGTACGCCCACGCGAGGCGCCCGATCGCCGTGGTCTTACCCGTGCCGTTCACGCCCACCACCAGCACGATGTGCGGTGGCGGCGGCACCTCGGCGTCCTCCGGGAGCGCGCCCCACAGCCGCCCACGGGGCGCCTCCACCGCTTCGAGGATGGCGATCAACTCGTGGGCCAGCGCGGTGCGCACGTCCTCCGCGCGGCGCAGGTTCATCCCCCGCACCCGCTCGACCACCTCAAGCGTTGTCGGGACACCCACGTCGGCGCTGATAAGGACCTCTTCCAGCGTCTCCCAGGTCTCCTCCGTCACGTCGGCGGAGAACACCTCGGTCAGCCGGCTGAGGAACCCGCGCCGCGTCCGCTCCAGCGCCGCGTCCGTCGCCGCCGCGGCAGCCGCCTGCTCGCGCTCCTCGGCCTCGCGCTCCGCGCGCGCAGCCGCGTCCTGCTCCTCGGCGGCAGCAGTCTCCGAGGCCGCCGCGATGGGCGCCTCGTCGTCCTTCTTGCGTCGTCTAAAGAGCGCCACGGCTCCCCCGAATCACGGCAACCACCTCGGCCTCACGCATCCGTCGAGGCCGCAGTCGCGATGTTCCACCAAGACAGCGAGCGGTGCCCGGATCGTACCCGAGCACCGCCCGCTGAACTGCTAACAGATCATTTCCCGACGACCCGCGAATTCAGTCCTCCCCTCCGGCCTCCGACCCCCTCGCCCGCGAAGCGGGAGAGGGCCGGGGTGAGGGTTTGCTCCGCCGCCGCGCCCCCTACGCCGACTTCGGCAGGTCCGCCAACCGCAGCGACAGCACCTGGCTCGCCGAGTCGTCGCCCATCGAGATCCCGTAGATCGCGTCGCCAGCCTCGATCGTGCGCCGGTTGTGCGAGATCACCACGAACTGCGTGCGGTCACGCAACTCCAGCAGCGTGTCCACGAACCGACCGACGTTCGCCTCGTCCAGCGCCGCGTCCACCTCGTCCAGCACCACCATCGGCGCCGGGTTCACGGACAGCAGCGCGAACAACAGTGCCACCGAGGTCATCGAGCGCTCCCCACCCGAGAGGATAGTGAGGTTCGTGACCCGCTTGCCGGGCGGCTGGGCAAAGATGTCGACGCCGGGCTCCGCCTCCGGATCGTCCTCGTTCTCCAGCAGGCGCAGCTCCGCCTGGCCGCCGCCGAAGAAGCGCGTGAAGTACGTGCCGAAGCGCTCGTTCACCAGGTGGAACGTCTCCACGAAGCGCTCGCGGATCAGCTTCTTCAGCTCCCGGATCGCCTCGCGCAGCTCCGCCTCCGCCGCTTCGAGGTCGGCGACCTGCGTGCTGAGGAAGTCGAAGCGCTCCTGCTCGCTGGTCAGCTCCTCGACCGCTTCGACGTTCACGGG
>JALOAM010000030.1 GCA_023228765.1 Dehalococcoidia bacterium | reverse complement strand
AAGCGCGATGAGGTGGAGCGCGCGGGCGGCGACACCGTGAAGCAGTCTGTGAGCCTCGTACAGTCCATCGACAGCGACACCGCCAAGAAGATCACGCAGCACATCCGCGACCTGAAGCTCAAGAAGGTGAAGGCACAGGTGCAGGGCGACGCGGTCCGCGTGGCCGGCTCCAGCCGCGATGAGCTGCAGCAGGTCATCCGCTCCCTGAAGGAGCAGGACTGGGACGTCGAGCTCTCCTTCGGCAACTACCGCTAGCCTCACCGTCCGAGGGCTACCATCCGCGCGTTCGCTCCCCAGTCCGGGGGCTGGCGAGCGACGAGGGAGGGCAGGCCCATGACCAGCACGACGACCGGCCTCGACATCGCGGCGCACCTGGACGACGAGCACCGGCCGCTGTTCGAGCGCATCCCGGCGCGTGACCTCGACGCTGACGACATCCCCGGCACGGTCGCCGTCCTCCGGGCAGCGGGCGCAGCGCGGCAGGCACAGGCACAGGTCGTGATGCCCTCCACCGTGACGATCGAGGACCACGTCGCGCCCGGTGGGGAGGGGCAACCGGACGTCCCGGTCCGCCTCTACCGGCCGCAGTCCGCACCGGCCTCGGCGCCGGCGTTCTACTGGATCCACGGCGGCGGGATGGTCGGCGGCTCCGTCGAGGCGAGCGACGCCTACTGCGCGTGGATCGCGGACGAACTCGGCGTCCTCGTGGCGTCGGTGGACTACCGCCTCGCGCCGGAGCACCCGTACCCCGCGCCGCTCGATGACTGCCACGCCGGCCTGCGCTGGCTCGTCGAGAGCGCGGACACCCTCGGCGTGGACCGCTCGAGGATCGCGCTGGGTGGGGGGAGTGCCGGGGCGGGGCTCGCTGCCGGACTCGCGCTGCTCGTGCGTGACCGCGGGCAGATCGCCCTCTGCTACCAGCACCTGGTCTACCCGATGCTGGACGACCGCAACGAGACGGCCAGTTCGCACGCGATCCTCGACAGCCGCGTCTGGAACCGCACCTGCAATGCCGTCGGCTGGAACGCCTACCTCGGCGGGCGCGCCGGCGCCCCGGACGTGGAGGCGTACGCGGCCCCCGCGAGGGCGACCGACCTCTCGGGCCTGCCGCCGACGTACATCTGCATCGGCACGCTGGACCTCTTCCTGGACGAGGACATCGCCTACGCCCGTGCGCTCCTCGCGGCGGGCGTGCCGACCGAGCTGCACGTCTACCCCGGCGCGTTCCACGGCTCGACGGGCAGCGTGCCGAACTCCGCGCTGTCGCGGCGCTGGAGGGCGGACGAGCTGGCGTCCATCCGGCGGGCGCTGCTCGGGTAGGCCGGGACGAGGTGGACTAGACCGCCGAGCCCGATCTGCGCTTCACTCGCCCCTCACTGCACCGACTGAGCCAGTCCGAGGGGGATGAGATGCCGCTGCCCGAGTTTGCCGACCTGGGGTTCACGATCGATGGGCACATCGCCACCCTCGAGATCCAGCGCCCGCCGCACAATTACCTCGACATCGAGCTCATCGACAACATCGCGAGCGCGCTGGAGTACATCGACGCGGAGACCGAGGCGCGCGCGGTGGTGCTGTGCTCGGGTGGGCGCTCGTTCTGCGCCGGCGCGAACCTGCGCCGCGACGCACCGGCCTCCCCGCCGACCGGCAACCGCCGAGGGCGGGAGCACCTCTACCGGGAGGCGGTGCGTCTCTTCGAGACCGGGACGCCGATCGTGGCCGCGGTGCACGGGAACGCCATCGGTGCGGGTCTCGGGCTGGCGCTGGTCGCGGACTTCCGCGTGGCCACGCCGGACGCGAGGCTGACCGTGTCCTTCTCGCGCCTCGGGTTCCACAATGGTTTCGCGACGAGCGCGACGCTGCCTCGCGTGGTCGGGCAGCAGTGGGCCTCCCGTCTGCTGATGACTGGCATGCTGATCTCGGGTGAGCAGGGCCACGCGATCGGCCTCGTCGATGAACTCGCGCCCGAGGAGCAGCTGCGGGAGCGAGCCCTCGACCTGGCGAACGAGATCGCGGCGGCGGCGCCGCTCGCCGTGCGCTCCATCCGCCGGACGCTGCGCCGCGGCTACGCCGACGACGTGCGCCGCGCGATGGACACGGAGCAGGTGGAGCAGGACTGGCTCCGCCGCACCGCCGACTTCAAGGAGGGCGTCGCTGCCACTGCCGAGCGCCGTGCCCCCGCCTTCGAGGGCCGGTAGCCCCCGATGACGAACTCCGAGCCTGTCCAGAAGTACGTCACCTCCCAGCGCCTCCAGATCTCGTACTGGGACTGGGGGAACGAGGGCGCGCCACCGCTCGTCCTCGTGCATGGCGGGAAGGACCACGCGCGGTCGTGGGACCGCGTCGCCGAGGCGCTCCGCCATGACTACCACGTCGTCGCGCTCGACCTCCGAGGGCATGGCGACTCGGACTGGAGTCCGGGCGGGAACTACGGGCTGCCCGACAACGCGCTCGACGTGCTGCGCGTGATCGAGACCGTGGGCTCGCCCGCGCGCGTGCTGGCGCACTCGTACGGCGGCTCGGTGTGCCTCCTCGCCGCCGGATCGTTCCCGGAGCACTTCGCCTCGCTCGTGGTGATCGAAGGCACGCACTCGCTGAACCCGCGCGACGGCAAGGAGATGGGCCCGGCCTGGGTGCGCGAGTGGGGTGAGCGCCTCCGCGGGTACGAGGGGTCGACGCCGCGCGTCTACCCAGATCTCGCCGCTGCGGAGGAGCGCGTGCGGCAGGCAAACCCGCGCCTGCCCTCGGACTTCACGCCGCACCTCACGGCCCACGCCGCCCGCGCCGTCGAGGGCGGGTACGTGTGGAAGTACGACTGGTGGGTGAACGGCCGCACCTCGATGGAGATCCGGCGGGACGAACTGCCTCGGTTCTGGTCCGCCATCGAGTGCCCCACCCTGCTCCTGTTCGCGCGCGAGACGCGGGTCACCCAGCGCACCGAGGCCGGCGACTTCATCGCCGGCTCGCGGACCGCCTTCATCGAGGACGCGGGCCACTGGCTCCACCACGACCAGCTGGAGGCAACGCTGGCGCAGGTCCAACCGTTCTTCGCGGAGCATCCCGCAACGTAGGTATCGGACGGGGGCCTGATCCTCGGCCCCTCTCCCGAAGTCGGGAGAGGGGAGGTCGGAGGCGGGACGGTGGCGTCCACGCCCCTCCATGCGTCCGTGACCACTGCAATCTGTTGTTGGCATCCTCGGCGGGCAGCGTAAGGGGACTGACACCGCATACCTCCTAGCCTTCCGGCAACAGGCGGCCCCCACCCGGTACCCACCTCGGGCGTGGTCGGGGCGCATGAGGAGGCTGGCGATGAACCAACGGCCGGGTGAGTCCCTGGGCTCGCCGACACAGCAGGCACGTCCGATCCCGCGAGACCCGGACGGCGGCGTCGAGCGCGGCGACGAGGGCATCGGCGCTGCGAACGAGAGCGCCGACGGCGCCATGCAGCAGGCCGGTCAGATAGCCGAGCAGGGCAAGGAACGCGTCGCGCAGGCCGCCGAGATGGGCGAAGAGCGCGCCGCCGATGGCATGGAGCGAGCGGCGGACATGGTGCGCGACCGCGCCGACGCGATGCCGGTCGGCAGTGGCATGGCCGTGAAGGCCGCCGACGGCATGGAGCGCAGCGCCCTCTACCTGCGCGAACGAGACACCAGCCAGATGTGGGGAGACGTCGAGCAGTACGTCCGCGACCACCCGGTGATGGGGATCGCGGGGAGCGTGGCTGCCGGGTTCCTCGTCGGGCGCATGCTCCGCTAGGAGGGCAGGCGATGACGCGCACCGCGAAGGGCGCGCAGGGAGGTCCGACATGGCGGTCACCCCGTCCGGTGTGGAATCAAACGGCGCCTCCGATGGTGCCAACCTCCGCGACAGCGCGGAGGAGGTCCGCGACGACGTCACGCGAGGACGCTCCGAGTTGCGCGCCCTCGGCGCTCGCGGGGCGGAGATCACGGACGACCTCCGTGAACTCGCCCGCCTGGAGGCAGAACTGGCGCGCGCGGAGATCGAGGAGAACCGGAAGCATCTGCAGCGCGGCGTGACCAACGGGGTCATGGCCGGCGTCTTCGCCTTCTGGATCCTCGGGTTCCTGGGCGGAGCGATGACGTTCGGGCTGATGGAGGTCTGGCCGGCGTGGGCTGCCGCCCTCGCGACGGCGGGAGCGTTCCTGCTCCTCGCCGCGATCGCCGGGCTGATGGCCCGTAGCCAGCTTAAGCAGTTCTCGCCCACGCCGAAGCGCGCCCTCGCGTCCATCAAGGAGGATATCGCATGGCTTCGCAAACTGACGATGCAGAGCGCCGCGTCCGTGCGCAACGGGAGCGCATCGAGCAGAAGCTGAACGACCTCGAAGGGCGCGTGGGCGACGACATTTCGCACGCGCGCTCGCGTCTGCAGCATCACGTCACCCACGCCGCGGACCTCGTCCCCGGCGGACCGAGGGTGATCGAGCAGGTGGAGCAACACCCGATCGCCTCGATGGCCGGCGGGCTCGGGATCGGTATCGCCGCCGGCATGATGGGCGGGCGTTCCTCCTCGGACGGCCGGCGCGAGGATGACGACCGGCGGGATTACCGCCGCGAGGATCGAGACGGTGGCGCGGCGATGTTCCTCGGTTCGATCACGAACAGCCTCATCTCGCCGCTCCGACCGTACGTAGAGGACGCTGCGAAAGAGGTGATCGCCGGCTTCTCAGACCGGGAGAAGCGCGCGAAGGGCTCGTCGTCGTTCTCGACGCCGCCGGGTGCATCGGCGCCCGCGTCCTCGTCACCTTCGGACGCTGCGTCTGCCTCCGCGGATCCGCTCGGCACGCCCCAGCCGACGGCCTGACAGCCAACTGCATGACGGACAACCGCCGGACGACAGGGGAGCTCCGCAAGGAGGACGCAGGAGGCGCCCGCTACCAGTCGCTGGAGACGTTCGCGGTAGACCTCGCGCGGCTGGCGGGCGAACACATCCAGCGCTCCCTCGACCGTGAGATCGAGGTCGAATACAAGGACCTCACCGGCCCGGCGGCGCCGACAGACGCGGTGACCGACGTGGACCGGGAGATCGAAGCCCTCCTCGTCGAGCGCATCCGCGAGGCCTTTCCGGACCACGCGATCCTCGGCGAGGAGGGCACGCACGTCTTCCCGGAGGGCTTCGAGTTCGCCTGGGTCCTGGATCCGATCGACGGCACGCAGAACTTCGTGAACGGTCTGCCGATCTACTCGTGCTCCGTCGCCGTGCTGCGGCACGGGCAGCCCGTCGCGGGCGCGATCTGGGGCGCCAGCACGCATCGCCTCGTACCGGGCGTGTACCACTCCCGTTCGCACGGGCCGCTCTCGTTCAACAGCATGCCGCTGGAGGCTGCCCGCCCCTCGCGGGGGAAACGCCTCGGCCTGGGCGCGATGCCGCACGACGAGGACCACCACCTGCACCCCGGTGCGACCTCGAACGCCGTCCACGCCGAGCGCCGCCTCCCGTGGGACCGGCGTCACGTGGGCTCCGGCGCGCTGGAGGCGGCCTTCGTCGCCTCGGGGATCTTCGATTCCGCGTTCAACACCGGCCCGCGTGTCTGGGACATCGCCGCAGGCGCCCTGCTCGTGCAGGCGGGCGGCCGGCACATCTGGACCACGGCCGAGGGCGGCTGGGTGCCGCTCACCTCGTTCGGGACGACCGAGGAGGAGCTCGTCGCGTGGCGGCAGCCGGTGCTGATGGCAACGGACGCCGCCTACGCGCGCATCATCGCGGACGAGTAGCGCTACCCCGCACCGAGGACCTGGGTACCCGTGATCGCGGCCGAGCGCGCGATGCCGATGGCGCACGCCGGATCGCGCTTCGAGTACTCCAGCTGACGTAGCGCCTCGGCGTAGGCGACGGCGTACACGCCCGCGGGGGACGCCGCCGCGTCCAGCGCCCAGGCCCGGCAGGCTCGCACCACCTCGGGCGCCGGGCAGCCCTCGAGGTACGCGTCCAGGTCGTGCCACTGTTCGCACTGCTCCGGTGTGGGCCAGAGACCGTCCAGGAACGGGCTGTGGTCCTGGAAGACCAGGCTCAGCTCCAGCACGATCGGGTCGAAGGCGCTCGGTAGGGCCTCGACGTTGGCGAAGTCGATGAGGAGCGGTGCGCCGGACTCCGCCACCAGCACGTTCTCGCCGTGGAGGTCGCCGTGCTGAAGTGAGCGGCGGATCGGGACGCGCCGCTTCTCGAACGACCAGCACTCGTCGCCGAGGGCAGGCGCGTGATCTGTGAGTTCGCTCGAGGCGACCCGATCGCGGCGGAGCGTCGTGATCAGGACCTCCTCCATCTCGTCCTGGTCGCGCCACGTGTCGAGGACCTCGCGGAGGCGGGCGATGGTGTGCTCGACATCCTCCGGGCTGCGGGCGAGCCACTCGAAGAACGAGCTCTGGTGCTGCTCGGCGAGGCCGTAGAACAGCCCTCCGACGCGCCCCGCGCCGCCCTCCACCTTGTCCAGCAGCGGCGCGTACGCGCCGGCCGGCAGCCGCAGCGCGGCCTCGTGGTAACGACTCGCCTCGTCCTGGAGCTCGTCGAGCGGTCCGAGCTTCGCGAACACGGACGCCACCGGCGTCCCCGCGTCGCGCATCAGCGTCGCGCGCAGCGCCGCGTTGCCGGACAACCCGCCGAGGGCGCTTACCTCCACCAGCTTCGCGCCGTTGCGTCGCGCGAAGATGCGCAGCGCGCGCGCCTGGAGGGCGGAGGGCCACTCCTCGGAGGAGCCGGTGACCAGTTCGATCTCCTCGAGGGCGCCGAGCTGGAGGACGATGTCGCCGATCCGGCGCATGCAGTCGTCCATCTCGTCCTTGAAGACGAAGTCGGCCATCGGGTAGGCCTCGTTCACCCCGAAGATGTCAGAGGGCTGTCGTGCCGCCGCGAGCTGGCGCGCGCGGCGGTCGTCGCCGCTGCCGGTGATGAGGATCGTCGGCGCGCCCGGCTGGACGGTGGTGACGTACTCGTACGCACCGATGCCGTGGTCGATCTCAGGCTCGCCGCCCGTCTCCCTGGGGATGTGCAGGTCGCAGATCACGAGGTCGAAGTCGACGGCGTCGATGATCTCGATCGCGGTGTCGAGCGAACGGGCGGTCGTGACCTCGACGGCGCTGGCGAAGTCCTCCGCTGCCAGCGCGTCCGCGAAGCGGCGCAGGGAGGCGCCCTCATCCTCCACGATCAGGACACGCACGACCGGCTCCCTCGCCTCGTCTGTCACCCCTCGAAGGTATCGGCGCGAACCGCCCGAGGCGTGACAGAACCGAGGCGTGAGTCCCTAGAAGCTGGCGTTCTCCGTGATCCGCTGGCCGCGATCGGTGAACGTCGTCACGAACTCCTCGATACGGCGCTCCGCCTCGGCGAGGTCGTCGACGTCGAGGTTCACGTTCAGCAGATCGACCAGCCAGGGCAGCTTCGCCTCGCTGCGGACGTACCGCTCGAGGGCGGCGCGCGCGATGGGGAGCGTGGTCTGCTTCGAGGAGTCGTACACGTCGCGGTCGTCGGCGCGGAGCAGCTTCTCGTATTCCTCGGACACGAGTCGCTCGAACAGCGCGGTGTCGAGGGATGCGCCCTCGGCGGTTTCGGTGGGTGGATCCGCCTCCGTGAAGGCCGCCGCCTTGTGCAGCCACTCGTGGAGGATGCCTGCGCGGATCTCGGCGGTGGCCATGTCCTCCATCAGGTAGAGGACATCGTCGTCGCCGAAGAAGTCCGCGGGCTTCAGCGCCGCCGCCTGCATCCCCTGCCCGAACGCATTGCCGTACTGCAGCGCGACGCTGAGGAGGTCGCGCGCGCCCGCCACCGTCCGAGGTCCGCCCTCGAGCATGGTGAGGCCGGCTGCGTCCTCATCGGTATAGGTCAGCGGCGGGAAGTCGCGGCCCAGCTGGTTGGCCGCCTCGGCGCGCTCCCAGACCGGGCGGACGATGTGCACCATCTTCCAGTGCGCCACCCACTTGCCGCTGGCTCCGGCGCCCTGCTCGCGCTCGGCGCCCGCGACCGCCCGGGCCATGCTCGCCTGCACCCCGTTCTCGGACCCCACGGGGATGTTCGGCTCCATCCCGCCCTGCCAGAGGGCGAACCCGCCGCGCGAGTCGGGTGTGTTCACGGCGCGGCGCACGCGGTCCTCGTAGTTCCGCATGTAGCCGTAGGTCATCGCGATCGAGGTGATGTTCGGGTTCACGAACCCCGGCACCCCCGCGAGGGCGTCCGAGACGCTGTTGATGTAGTCCCAGCGTCCCGTGTTGAACCCCACGAACCGCTCGCCCAGGGCGGCACGGATCTCCATCAGCTGGAACGCGGCCTCCAGCTGCTCCACCAGGACGTAGGTCTTCACCGTCCCGTGCGGCAGCGCGAGGTACCCCTCCAACCCGCCGAGGATCTCCTGCCAGAGGGCGGCTTCCTCGGCGGTCTGGATCTTGGGCAGATACAGCACGATCGAGGAGCCGTCCGCGCGCAGCCGCTCGTGGGTCCCGGTGACGTAGAGGACCGCGTCCACGATCGAGGCCGAGAAGCCTCGGCCATCTGCGTGCCGGACATGCCGGTCGTCCAGGTGCAGCCCCCGAGGCCGGAAGATCCGCGTGGTCACGTCGAGCTGGCTCCGCCAGTCCTCGATCGTGCGCCGTCCGAGGAACCCCTCTGCCCACGTGTTCATCTCGGAGGCGACCTGCTCCGCCGCGTGGAGGAACACCGGGTCGCGGTCGAACGCCAGCTTTAGGTTGCGCTGGTTGTCCAGCGACATCGTCCCCGTCTGACCGAGGGCATCCTCCCCGTCGAACATCCACCCGTCCGCACCGGACAGCAGTGCGTACGCCACGTTGCGGATGCTCACCTCGGTCGGAGCGTTCGGCCTCGTCGCGGGGCCCGTGCCCTGGATCCACTGCCGCTGGAGGTCCCTTGGGATCTCCGATCCGACGAAGTGCCCCGCGCGCGCATCCGCCACGGTGATCGAGGTCCTCGGGATCACCGCGTCAGCGTCGAGGAACCCGGGCCCGCGCCCCTCGGCGATCCGCTCCGCCCGCCTCCGGAGTCGCCCTGCCATCACCTCGCGCCGCGCCTCGTCCAGCGGCGCCAGAACCTCCAGCGCCCCGAGGGCGGCCTCGGTCAGCACGTCCGGGTACTGCGCCTGCAGGCCGTCGCGGATCTGGATGGCGGGGATGGTCATCGGAAGCCTCTCCGTGCAGTCAGGGGTACCCGGAGAGGTTAGCGGGGGCGAGACGGAGAGGCAGAAGGGGCAGAGGGGCCCTCACCCCCGGCCCCTCTCCCGAAACCGGGAGAGGGAGTCAGAACGGGACGGGACGATGAGTCCGCCTCTGACTCTGACTCTGACTCCGACTCCCCTCTCCCGGTTTCGGGAGAGGGGCCGGGGGTGAGGGCCTCTTCCGCCCTCCGAACTCAGGCCGAAGCGAACGCGGGCATGACCTCCTCGGTGAACAGCCGCAGCGACTTCGAGGCCTCCGCGTGCGTGAGGTCGCCCCACTGGAAGGACGCGCAGAAGTAGTTCGCGCCGCTCTCGGCGACGTAGCGTTCGACGTACTGCTTCACGGTGGCCGGCGAGCCGACGAGGAGGGCTTCCGCCGCGATGGCCTCCTCGCCGCCGATGCGCATCGTCGCGACCGTGTTCGGGCGGGCGACTGGCGCTGCCTCGTTGCGCTGTTCGCGGAACCAGGAGGAGTTGCGCACGATCTCGTTGAACGCGCCGGCCGCGCCCTTCGTCGCGTCGCCGCCCTCGCGGGCGGGCTTCGCGAAGTGAGAGCGGTACGAGTCGTACGCCGGGAGCGCGCGAGCGTGGGCTTCCTCGTCCGTGTCGCAGATCAGGATGCGGCGCGTGCCGCCGTAGAGCGGCTGCTCCGGGCGGTACATCGACGGCCCGTCCTCCGCCTTCGCTTGCTCCCACGCGTCGAGGTAGTTCTTCGTCACGGTCGCGATCTGGGTGATCGAGCCGTTCGCGATGAAGTTCGCTCCACGTTGTGCGGCGCTCTCCGCGCTGCCAGCCCACCACAGCGGAGGATGTGGCTGCTGGTACGGGCGGAGTTCCATCCACAGGTCGCTGTACTGGAACACGTCCCCCTCGAAGTCGAGGAACTCGGACTGCATGCCGCGCCGGAGGATCTCCAGGGTCTCCTCGAAGCGCTCGTAGTTGTGGTCGGGGTCCTCGCCCCACATCGCCAGTTCCGTGCCGCCGCCGGTGCCCGGCCCCACGCCGAGGTCCAGGCGGCCGCCGCTGAGCTGGTCCACCATGCAGATCTCCTCCAACAGGCGGATCGGATGGTGCAGCGGGAGCACGAGGACGAGCGGGCCGAAGCGCAGCTGCTTTGTCCGCTGCGCCGCCGAGGCGAGGAGCACGAGCTGGTTGGGCGCCAGGCAGAGTGGGGAGTGGTGGTGCTGGGCGACGTGGTAGGAGTAGATGCCGCCGGCGTCCGCCAGCTCCATCAGTTGCAGGCGCTCCTCGTACTGCTGCGCCTGCCCCACGTCGTCGCGTCGCTCGATGTGGTCGAAGATGCCGAACTTCATTGCTGCCCCCTGCTGTGCTCTGCCCTGGTCCCATGCCTGTCTAGCGGCTAGCTCCCGACGGGGAGGCCGAAGAGGTCTGCCTGCGAGAGATCGAACCGCGCCGGCTCCACGAGCACGCGGCGGATGAACAGCGCCACGTCCGCCATCGCCAGGTCCTGCATCTCCTCGATCTTCACGAACTCGTGCCGCTGGCCGGCATAGAGCCGCAGCTCTGCTGTCGATCCCGCGGCCGTGATCGCCTCGTACATCTGTTGCGAGGACCGCGCGTCGACGACCTCGTCCGCGGTGCCGTGCAGGAGCAGCGTGGGAGGGAACCCCGGCACCACGCGCTCGATCGGGCTGGCGGCATGCGCTTCTTCGAGGGTGATGCCCTCGCCGAGGGAGTCGCCGGAGCTGTAGGGCTCCGCGCCGTTGTCGCGTCCGGCGCCCGGCCGGATGCGCACCGGCGGGAAGAACGCCACGACGGCGTTCACCACCTCCGAGGCGCCCTCGTGCCCGCCGTCGCCCGCGAACTCGGGCGCGCCGGGCGTCGCCGATGCCATCAGTGCGAGGTGCGCCCCGGCGGAGAACCCGACGAGCGCGATCTGGTCTGGCGCCACGCCGAGGTCCCCGGCGCTCGCTCGCAGCCAGCGGAGGCACGCCTTCACGTCGTGCAGGTGTGCCGGCCAGCGCGCCTCGTCGGTCAGGCGGTACTCGGCGGCCACCGCGAGGATGCCGCGCTCCGCGAGTCGCCGCGCCCGAGGATGCATCGTCGCGCGGTTGCCGCGCCGCCATCCGCCGCCGTGCAGCAGGATCACGGCGGGGAAGCCCTCGGCGGGAGGGGCGCCCTCGGGGCGGAACACGTCGCACTTCAGGTCGCGCCCGCCGCCCGTGCCGTAGGTCACGTCGAGTTCAGTGAGGAAGTCCATGTCGGTTCCTGATCTCAGTGCTCTGCGGAGGTCGCGCGGGGATTGTGCAGCGTTCTACCACCATGTGGACGCGCGCGTCACCCCCTTACGTCGTATGGGGAGCAGGGAGGGGTACGGTGGAGGGCCAGAGCCCACCGGAGCAACGCATGGCTGACGCACCTCTACCTCCCACGCTCGCGCTGCCGTTCCAGCCACCGCTTGAGCCGATGCTCGCTGCCATCGGGAAGGAGATCCCGACGGGTGACGGGTGGATGTACGAGCCCAAGTGGGATGGCTTCCGCTGCCTCGTCTACTACGACGGGAGCGAGGTGTACCTGCAGAGCCGGGACTCGAGGCCCCTCGGGCGGTACTTCCCGGAGATGGAGGCCGCGTTCCGTGACCTGCCCGGGCCGATGGTGCTGGACGGGGAGCTGGTGATCATCACTGAGCAGGGCCTGGACTTCGGCCTCCTCCAGCATCGTCTCCACCCCGCCGAGTCGCGCGTGCGCAAGCTCGCCGAGGCCATGCCGGCGGCCTTCGCCGCCTTCGACCTCCTCGCCGAGGGCGACACCGACCTCCGAGGCGAACCGCTGGAGGCGCGCCAGCAGCGATTGCGAGACCTCCTGCCCGAGGGGCTCCCTCCCGTGTTCCGCACGCCGTGGACGCAGGACAGCGCCCTGGCGCAGGACTGGTTCGAGCGCTTCGAGGGCGCGGGGTTCGATGGCGTGATCGCGAAACGCCTCGACGAGGCGTACCAGCCAGGCGTCCGCAGCATGGTCAAGATCAAGCACGTCCGCACGGCCGACTGCGTGATCGGCGGCTACCGCTGGGCGAAGAACCTGGAGGGCGAGGCGGTCGGCTCGTTGCTCCTCGGCCTCTACGACGAGGCGGGCGTCCTCCATCACGTCGGGCACACCTCCTCGTTCAAGGCACCAGAGAAGCGCGAGCTGGTGGGACGCCTCGCGCCGTACGTCACGCAGGATGACTCCCGTGGGTTTGGCGGAGGCCGGACGCCGGGGACGCCGAGCCGATGGACCTCCGGCGCCGAGACCTCCTGGGTGCGCCTCGATCCCGTGCTCGTGTGCGAGGTCGCGTTCGACCATCTGCAGGGCGACCGCTTCCGGCACGGCACCACCTTCCGCCGCTGGAGGCCGGACAAGCCGCCCGAGGACTGCACGTACTCGCAGCTCGACACGGCGGTCCCCGCCGAGCTGCGCGACCTCCTCGACGGCCGGAGCAGCGGCTAGGCTGGGGACGATGGACGAGCAGACGGTGACCGGCACGTGGCAGGCGGATGCGGGCGGCGAGGGCCTCCAGCCGCAGTTGGAGCCGTACCGTCGCGAGCTGACTGCGTACTGCTACCGCATGCTCGGCTCCGCTTTCGAGGCCGAGGACGCCGTGCAGGACACGTTCCTGCGCGCGTGGAAGAGCTATGACCGCTTCGAGGGTCGCTCCTCCCTCCGGACCTGGCTCTACCGGATCGCCACCAACGTCTGCCTGAACATGGTCACCGGCAGCCAGCGTCGAGCGCGGTCCATGGACCTCGGGCCGTCGGGGACGGCGGAATCGCCCCTCGGCGAGCGACTGCCCGAGGAGCGCTGGATCCTTCCCGTCCCGGACACGCGCGTGCTGCCTGACTCGGGCGACCCGGTGGACATCGTCGCGACGCGCGACTCGGTACGGCTCGCCTTCGTGGCAGCGCTCCACCGCCTGCCGCCACGCCAGCGCGCCGTGCTCATCCTGCGCGAGGTGCTCGACTGGCGCGCGACCGAGGTGGCCGAGTTGCTCGACACTACCGTGGCGTCCGTGAACAGCGCCCTCCAGCGGGCACGCGCCACCCTCTCCCAGCGCGATGTCTCCGGGACCGCGCCGTCCGAGGTCACCGACGAACATGACCGCGAGCTCCTCGCCCGCTACGTCGAGGCGTTCGAGCGGTATGACCTGGACGCGCTGACCTCGCTGTTGCACGAGGATGCGACGTGGTCCATGCCGCCGTTCCCGCTGTGGCTGGAGACCCACCTCGACATCCGACGCTTCTGCCTGGGCACGGGCATCACCTGCAAGGATTCGCGCCTCGTGCCGGTGTCCGCGAACGGCATGCCCGCCTTCGCCCAGTACAAGCCTGCCGAGGATGGCGGCTTCACCCCATGGGCGCTCCAGGTGCTCGAGATCGCCGGCGGCCGGATCGCCGGCGTCACGTTCTTCCTCGACACGCCGCGCCTGTTCCCGCTGTTCGACCTGCCGCTCCACCTCGATCCGTAGCGTCCCAACTCTCACTTCCGTCTCTGACTCCCGACTCTGACTCTGACCCCCTCTCCCGGTTTCGGGAGAGGGTTGGGGTGAGGGCCGTCCGGAACTACTTCACGAGCATCCCAAGTAGCCGCTCACGTGCCCGATGCCGGAAGCGCCCTCACCCCCGGCCCCTCTCCCGAAACCGGGAGAGCAGTCGGATCGGGAAGCAGGAGCGGAACACACGCTGCCTCTCGTGGAACTCGATGAGCTCAGGCCGGGCCAAGGTCGAGCACCTCGGAGAGTCCGAGGAACGCGAGGAGCGCCTCGAGATCCTCGGTCAGGTGCCGGACGCGCAGCGTCAGCCCCGCGCGTTGTGCGGTGAGGGCGAGCCGCGCCAGCATCTCGACCACCACGAGGTCGCCCTGCACTACCTCGTCGAGGTCGCACACGACGGAGGTCCCGCCGTCCTCGCGCAGCACGTCGCCGAACCGCGCGTAGAGGTCGGCGAGGTCGTCGGCGGGTTCGATTGTTCCGCCCACCCTGAGGACGATCGTGCCTTCCTCGCGGACTGATTCCAGCCACATCGGACGGCCCTGTCTGCCCCGGGCACGCGAAGTCGCGCGCCCCCTGGTGGTGAGACCGCGCGAGCCGTCGGGACTCATCGGTCGGAGGTGTCGCCGGGCTCCTCGAAGAATTCTTCGGGGAGACCGATGAGTTCGTGCACCTCGCTCGGTCTGACAGGTGAAGACACAGCGGGAGAGGCCCGCGACGAACACCTGAGGAGGCACACGATGCAGACTGCGATGACCGCACGACGAACCGCCATGACCAGGAAGCAGATCGCGAGCTGGGCGCTCAGCGGCTTCCTGTCGCTGTTCCTGATCGTCGATGGGCTCGCGCGCGTCGCGAAGGTCGACGTGTACGTGGAGGGCCTCGTGAAGGCGGGCTACCCCGAGAGCACCGGCCCGTGGATCGGCCTCGTGCTGGTGGCCTGCACGATCGTCTACCTCGTGCCGCGCACGGCAGTGCTCGGCGCGATCCTGCTGACCGGGTACCTCGGCGGAGCCGTGGCCACCCACGTCCGCATGGAGGAGTCCAACTACCTCTTCGCGTTCGCCTTCGGCGTCCTCATCTGGGGCGCGCTGTACCTCCGTGACGCGGACGTGCGCGCGCTGGTCGGGGTGCGCCGCTAGCTCCGAGGGGGCTCGTGAGACACAAGCGGCTGAGAGCAGAAGCAGGCCGGCTACTCGCCGGCCTCCTTCTTGCGTCGACTCGGCTGGACCCGCGCGGGCTCGCCCTCCTGCTTGCGGAAGTGGGGCGGCCATGGCGCATCGCCCAGGCCCTCCTTCTCGTGACGCGCGACGAGCTCCAACAGCGGTTCGAGGGAGTGCGCCACGTCGTCGATGCCCTCGTGCGGATCGCCGCGCTCGGCGAGGCGGGCGGGGACGGTTTTGAGCGTGAAGGCGGCCGGGTCCACCTCGGCGACCTCGTCCCAGTCGAGGGGTGTCGAGACGCGGGCGTCCGGCAGGGCGCGGACCGAGTAGGCTGCGGCCATCGTGCGGTCGCGGGCGTTCTGGTTGTAGTCCAGGAAGACGCCGTGCCGCTCCTCTTTCCACCACGCACTGGTCGCGAGGTCTGGCGCGCGGCGCTCCACCTCGCGCGCCACGGCGAGGGCTGACCGCCGCATCTCCCCGAAGTCCCACTTTGGCTCGATGCGTACGTAGATGTGGATGCCACGCGATCCGGAGGTCTTCGGGAACGACGCGTACCCGAGGTCCTCGAAGACCTCGCGCACCACGAGGGCCACCTGACGCACGTCCGCGAACGTCGCCTCTGGCGTCGGGTCGAGGTCGACGCGCAGCTCGTCGGGGTGGTCGACGTCACCGGAGCGCACGGGCCACGGGTTGAGGTCCACGCACCCGAGGTTCGCCATCCACGCGATGTCCGCCAACTCGTTCGCCGCGACGAGGTCGGCGCTGCGCCCACTGGGATAGGTGACGCGCGCCGTGCCCACCCAGTCGGGTCGCTTCGCTGGAGCGCGCTTCTGGAAGAACGGCTCCTCCGCGATCCCGTCCACGAACCGCTTGAGGATCACCGGGCGGTCGTGCACTCCTCGGAGGGCGGCCTCCCCGACAGCGAGGTAGTACTCGACGAGGTCCCGCTTCGTGTACCCCGGCCCTGGGAAGTAGACCTTGTCCGGGTTCGTCACCCGGACGCTGTGTCCTCCCACCTCGAGTTCGATCGCGGGCGTCTTGGCCATGTCTTCACTGTAGAGGGCGCGATGAGGCCGAGCCGTGTCCGAGTGCTAACGTCCCCGCATGGCGACACCGCAAGAACCATCGCGACTCGTCTACTCCACGGACGGTGAGCGCATCGTGCAGGCGAAGGGCCGTCCGGCCCCCTCGAAGGGCGCGAAGCCCTCGAAGTCCGCGTCTCCGTCGAGGGCGTCCCAGCCGAAGGTGCCGGACGACGGCTACGTCCGCATCCGCCGCGAGAAGTCAGGCCGAGGCGGCAAGACGGTCACGACCGTCACCGGCCTCCCCGGCGCCGAGGGCGACCTCGACGATCTCCTCAAAGTCCTCAAGCAACTCTGTGGCGCCGGCGGCACCCGTGAGGGCGCGACCCTGGAGATCCAGGGTGACCACCGCGACCGCATCGAGGCGAAGCTCACCGCGCTCGGCCACCGCGTGAAACGCGCTGGCGGCTAGTCCTCGGGTGTCTCCAGCAGGTCGCGGAGGAACTCCCGGAGCGTGAGGCGGGTGACCTCCGGCTGCTCGAGCCACGGGAAGTGCCCGCAGTCGTCGAGGATCGCGAGCTCCGCGTTCGGCAGCCGCAGCGCGAGCCGCGCCGTCGCGCTCAACGGCCGAGGATCCCCGACGCCGTTCATCAGCAAGACGGGCACGTCGATGCCCGACGTGCGGTCGGCGAACCCCTCGTCGAGTACGCGCCGCCAGTCCGCGGTCATCGCGCGGTTGAGCTCATAGTTGGGGCCCGGTGCGCGCCAGAGGTCGACGGCGCGGTCCACGTCGCCACGCCGGTCGGCGAAGTCGGGCGCCCAGCTCAGCGAGCAGTACTCGCGGTCGAGATCCTCGTCCCACGCGCCGGCCGCCTGCTGGATGCTCAGCTCCGCGAGGCGTTCGCGTTGCCGGGGTGACCGCCGCGCGGCTGCCTCCGCCTTCGCCTCGTCGCGCCATTCGAGGTCGACACCGGTGCCGCTGATGAGCACGAGTGCCGCGACCCGCTCTGGGTGCTCCACCGCGTACGCGAGGGCGAGCGCCGCGCCGAACGAGTGCCCGCCCACGATCAGCCGCGGCTGCCACCACTGCTTCCGGAGCGCCTCGAGGTCCGCGACTGCCGTGGCGATGTCGTACGGCCCGACGCGCTCCGAGCGCCCGCTCCCGCGCTGATCGTAGCGGTAGACCTCCACGAGGTCGTCCACCATCTCCGCGAGCGGGCCGAAGTCCTCCCACAGTCCGGGGCCGCCGTGCAGCAGCACCATCGCGGGCGCCGAGGAGCCAGCGGCAGCGCTGCCGCCCTGCTGGCTCGTCCAGAGCCGCGTCTCGTTGACCTCGACCAGTGCTTCGTTCGCCGTGTTCGTCATCGGGTGAGTCTAGGGGCGACCCAGTCCCGAGGACGCCCCGGACCGTGGCGTACCCCTCCCGCTTCCGCTCCCGGCCCCCCGGCTCCGGCCCCCTCTCCCGGTTCCGGGAGAGGGCTGGGGTGAGGGCCGGCTGCGGGTCGCGAGCCCGTCACCGGTGGTACTGGCCAGCCCTACTCCCGTTGCAGTACCACCCCCGAGGTGCGCAGCGCCGCGATCTCGTCCTCGGAGAGGCCGCCGGCACGGAGGGTCTCCGCCGTGTGCTCGCCGAGGGCGGGCGCGGGCCGCGAGGCGCGCGTGGGGGTGAGCGACATGCGCGTCATCGGGCCGACCACGGTCTGCGGGCCGGTGACGGGGTGCTCGAAGTCCACCATCACGCCGAGGGCCTGCACGTGTGGGTCCTCGGACAGTTCTTCGGGGATCTGGACGGGGGCGACGGGGACGCCCTGTGCGCTGAACGCCTCGATCCAGTGGGCGACGGGATGGGCGCGGAGAGTGGCCTGCACCTGCTTCTTCCACTCCTTCACCTGGGCGATGTTCTCCGGCTCCCAGGGGTCGAAGCCCTCCTCGTCGGTGCGGTCGTGGGCCATGCCCAGGACGCGGCGCGCGCCGGCCCTCGTCGCCTTGGTGAGACAGCCGAGGACGATCTGGCCGTCCGCACAGTTGTAGCCGTTGTAGTAGAGCCGAGGCGGCCCTGCTCCGGCCCAGCGGTACTCGCGACGGATGCGCAGGACTTCCTCGTACGTCCCGCCGTTGGCACGGGCGGTGTTCACCTTCTCCACCATCGGGTCGCGGAGGACGGCGTCCGTGACGGGCTGGCGCATCACGTAGAAGTCCTGGATCGCGAGGGCGCTGCGCAGGAGGGCCGCGTCGATGCGCTGGCCGAGGCCGGTCTTCTCCCGGTGGTACAGCGCGGCGTTGATCGAGGCGGCGCACGCGACGCCGGTGACGTAGTCCGAGACCGCCGGCGTGAGCTGGGTGGGCTCGCCGTCCTCGGTCATCTTGTCGTCGCCCGCGACCAGCCCGGAGTAGGCGGACGCGACGAGGTCCGTCGCGCCCTTGTCGGCCCAGGGGCCTTCTTCGCCGAAGCCGGTGATGTTGCAGTAGATGAGGCCGGGGTGGATGGCGGAGAGTTCCTCGTAGCCGATCCCCATGCGCTCCGGGACCCCCGGGCGATAGTTGATCACGATGACGTCGAAGGTCGGGATGATGCGGTGGACCGTCGCGCGGCCCTCCGGCTTCGAGAGGTCGATGGCGAGCGACTTCTGGCCGCGGTTCAGCGACTGGAAGCGCTTCCCCTCCTTCGGCACGACCGCGCCGGAGTTCCGGTAGCCCTCACCCTCGACGGGTTCGAGCTTGACCACTTCGGCGCCGAAGTCGGACAGCACGACGCCGGTGAACGGCCCCGCGACGATCTGGGTGCACGCGAGCACGCGGATCCCGTCCAGCGCACCCTTCGCCTGTGGATTCGCGTCCGCCATCCCTCGGTCCTCCCTCGACCCCGCCGAGGTGGACGCGGGGCCGTACTGCTGAGGCGCGAGGCTAGCAGGACACGAGTGCTTATGGGGAGGCTCACGATGCGCGAGGCAGTTCCTCGTCTGATCGCGGCGGCCGGACGGCGGCGAGGTAGCGGAGGAGGTCGCGGCTGGTGACGATGCCGGACATCTCGCCCGCCTGGTTCACCACCGGGAGCGCGGAGAAGCCGCCGTCCAGCATCGTCTCGGCGGCGACCTCGACCGTCGTGTCCTCCTCGACGGTCACGAGGCGGTACTCCGCCACCTGGAGGACGGGGAGGCGGTGGTAGCGCTGCTCCGCCTCGCGCGACGACGGGCCGAGGCCGAGCGCACGGATCAGGTTGCGGTCCGAGACCAGCGCCACGATGAAGCCGCGGTCGGTGACCAGCAGGTGGTGGATGCCGTCCTCGCGCATCTGCGCGATTGCTGCTGACAGCGTCGTGGCAGCGTCCACGCTGATGAGCGGGTGCGACATGAGCGCGCCGACCGTGCCGGGTTGAGGCACGGCAGCGGGCTTCCCCGCGGTCCAGCCGCGGACACGAGCGCTTCCGTGCGGGGCGGCTGCGTCCATCGCGCTCACCTCATGCGGTGATCATCGGCCGCGAGGGCGATCCGCTCAGTCCAGCGTGGTCCGGCGGTCAGTCCGAGGCAGCGGCGTCGCTGGCGTCCCCGGACCTGACGGTCTCGGGCTGCGCACCGTTCGAGGTGGCCGGGGGCGCGGGGGCCTCGGCGGCCACGTCCTCGGTCGTGCGGAAGTAGTGCTCGCGGTACCAGCGGAGTTCCGCGACGCTTTCGAGGATGTCGCCGAGGGCCTGGTGAGCCTGCTTCTTCTCGGGCGGCTTCGGACCGACGCGGTACCAGCGCTTCGCCATCTCCTTGATCGTGGAGACGTCCACGTTCCGGTAGTGCAGGTAGGCGTCCAGCTTCGGCATCTCGCGCCGCAGGAAACGCCGGTCCTGGGCGATGGAGTTCCCGGCGAGGGGGGACATCCCCTTCGCGACCCACCGCCGCACGAAGGCGAGCGTTTGCTGCTCCGCCTCCTCGATCGTGACGCCCTCGTTGCGGATGCGCTCGACGAGGCCGGAGCGGGTGTGCGTAGCGACGTTCCAGGCGTCCATCTCGCCCAGCTCGTCGTCCGTGCGCGCGATGGCGAGGTTGGGCCCCTCGGCGAGGACGTTGAGGTCCCCGTCCGTCACGAGGGAGGCGATCTCGATGATCACGTGCCGCTCCGGCTCGAGCCCGGTCATCTCCAGGTCGATCCAGACGAGCCGCCCAGGGTCTTTCCGTCGCGCCATGGCCACAGCCTACGCGCGGCCGCCGATAGGCGCGCCCGAGTGAATCTCCACTCGCCGACGGCCTGCGATTGTGCCTACGAGGTGATGCACAGATCGTCGATCCACAACCGCCGCACCACGCGGGAATACCGGCACGGCCTCGTTGCGGGCCGGGCCCGAGAGGATGCTAGGGTGGGATTAATCACGAAGCGCTGGAGGCCCGTCCGTCACACCTCCCACCGGTGGCGGATGACCTCGGTCGCGATGGGGATGATCTTCGCCCTCATCCTCGCGGCCTGTAGTTCGGATGGCGACCCGACTCCAGCAACCCAGTCCGGCGGAGGTACCACGACCGAGACGGCAACCGTCACGACGGATGCTGGATCCTCGGACTCTGCGGCCACCCCGGGCGGCGAGACGACAGGCACGCCTGCGGGCACGGAGGGCGCGACGGATGCCTCCGGTACGCCGGCGACAGGAGAGGAGGGCCGCGTGGCCCAGGTTGGCGACACGGTTTCGGTCCACTACCGCGGGACACTGGACGACGGCTCGGAGTTCGACTCCTCCGCCGGGCGTGACCCGCTCCAGTTCACGGTCGGCTCGGGCCAGGTGATCCCTGGCTTCGATAACGCCGTGGTCGGCATGGCGATCGGGGACAAGAAGGAAGTCCGCATGGAGCCGGGCGACGCCTACGGCGAGCGCACGGACGAGCGCGTGATCGCCGTTCCGAAGGAGCAGGCCCCGGAGGGCCTGGAGGTCGGCCAGCAGGTGATGCTGGGCCAGGCCCCCGCCACGGTCGTCGAGATCACGGACGACACCGTCACCGTTGACGCGAACCACCCCCTCGCCGGTCAGGCGCTCACCTTCGAGATCGAGCTCGTCGGCATCCAGTAGCCCTCGACGAGCGATCACGGACACGAAGAAGGCCCGCGCGAGCGGGCCTTCTGGCGTTCGGGTTGTCAGGGCGAGCGAGGCTAGATCGGCAGGTCGTCGTCCGCGACGCCGCGCGCGCGGTAGACGGAGCGGACGGCATCCTTGACCTCGTCCACTGTCGCGTACTTCCGATCCGGGAGCTGCTTCAGGATGATGGCGACCTCGCGGTCCAGGCCGCCCTTGTCACGCCCCATGTTCAAGATCGCGGCGCGTGAGATGGGGTAATGGAATCCCTTGAAGGCGAGTTCGTAGTCGGCCTTGGTGGCGTGTGGCTTGAGGGCGGCCATCAACCTCCCCTTTCCTCGTCGGTCGCATCCTACTGAGATTGCGCGGTACGTGCCCGTCTCGAAGTCTGTAAGGCGGCGCGTTGCGGTAGGAGCACGGTCGTTTGGGCCCCTCACCCCACCCTCTCCCGAAACCGGGAGAGGGGGGCCAGGGCGGGGGCCTGTTCCGCTTCGCGACGTCGTTGGTGGGGCGCTAGCGGAGTTGCATCCCCTCGAGGCCCTGCGGGGCCGCGTCCATCGTCTGGACGATCTGGAAGCGTACGTACGCCTGGTCCACCGTCTCTCGCGCGCGGGCGCGCCATGCCTCGTAGGCCTCGACGTAGCCCTCGAACGGTCCGGCGACGGGCGCCGGCTTCACCAGGTCGCGGAACGTGGTGTCCCGGTACTCGCCACCCACGACATAATACGCCACGCGCTCAGCCCTCCGAGGATGTTCCAGGTCGCTGACCGGCCCGTGTCTTGACCGGCTGCAGTTCCGTGTGTGCATCATCGGTCGCGGTGCCCGCCGGGCGGATCCACGCCTGCTCTGAATATGACGCACGGCGCGCTCGACGGCTAGCAGTTGTCGTGTGGACCATTGGGATCCCACCGCAGGAGGTGCATCGTGGCCGGCTCCATCGACCTCGTCCTCGGCGACATCACCACGCTGGAGGTGGATGCGATCGTGAACGCCGCGAACCCCTCGCTGCTGGGGGGTGGGGGCGTGGACGGCGCGATCCATCGCGCCGCCGGGCCGGAGCTGTTGCAGGAATGCCGCTTCCTCGGCGGGTGCGAGCCCGGCGAGGCGAAACACACGCAGGGATACCGCCTCCCCGCGCGCTGGGTGATCCACACCGTCGGCCCGATCTGGCATGGAGGGAGGCGCGGCGAGGAGGAGACGCTCCGCGATTGCTACCGCCACTCGCTCCTCCTCGCGGAGGAGCTCGGCGCGACCAGCGTCGCGTTCCCCTCGATCTCCACGGGCGTGTACGGCTACCCGGTCGAGCGCGCCGTCCCGGTCGCGGTGCAGGAGGTGCGCCGCCACGTCGAGCAGGCGACGCTGCCGCAGCGCGTCGTGCTCGTCGCCTTCGACGAGCGCACCCACGAGGCGTACCGGGACGCCCTCGGCGGCTAGTTGGCCGAATCGCGGCCCGCCGACACCGATTCGAGCGAGTCGGCTGCATCCAAGAGGCCACGGCGCACGTTATCCTCAGCAGGAGCTCGTCCTACCTCGGCAGTGACTCAATGATGAGGTGGTGACGCGGGGCGCCTGCTAAGGGCGTCCGGTGGAGGGGAACCCATGCCGGTCTACGAGTACTACTGCGAACCCTGCAACGGCGTGTTCGAGTTGCTGCGGCCCGCGCGCGAGGCATCCAAGGCCCAGCCGTGCCCCGAGTGCGACGAGGACGCGAAGCGGATCATCTCCAAGGAGTGGTCGGCCTTCATCTACCGCGAGGGCTCGCCGCGGCGTCTGCCGGACACCGGCGGCTACTGGCACCTCGGCAAGCGCGTCTCGAAGCCCCTCACCGGGAGCACGGACGGCAGCGCCATCCGCCACCCCGAGCTCGAGGAGCCGAAGCCGCAGGCCCCGGTCACGCGC
>JALOAM010000029.1 GCA_023228765.1 Dehalococcoidia bacterium | reverse complement strand
CGAGTGCCGACGCACATCAACGTGTATCTGAACAACACGGAGATCCACGACCTGGACGGCATTGAGACCGCGGTCCAGGACGGCGACCAGATTGCAGTGATCCCCGCGCTGGCCGGTGGCCGGTAAGCGCGGGGTAGCGGGGAGAGACGGATGACGAACGCACCCCAGGGAGCCCCTTCCAGCGCGCTGACGCCGGACGAGGTGATGCGGTACTCGCGGCACATCATCATGCCGCAGGTGGGCCCGCAGGGTCAGCGGAAGCTGCGCGCGGGCAAGGTCCTGGTGATCGGCGCTGGCGGCCTCGGCGGTCCGGTCGCCCTCTACCTGGCGCTCGCCGGGGTGGGCACGATCGGCATCGTCGAGTTCGACACGGTGGACCTGTCCAACCTCCAGCGGCAGGTGCTGCACACCACCGCGGACGTGAACCGGCCGAAGATCATCTCCGCGAAGGAGAAGCTGGAGGCCTACAACCCCCACGTCAACGTGGTGCTGCACCACGCACCGATCACCAGCGACAACGCGATGGAGATCATCTCCCAGTACGACATCGTGGTGAACGGCGCGGATAACTTCGCCACCCGCTACCTGGTGAACGACGCGGCCTACCTGGCCGGCAAGACGCTGGTGGACGGTGCGATCCTGCTCTTTGACGGGCAGGCGACGGTGTACGAGCCGGGCCAGGGCTGCTACCGCTGTCTGTACCCGGATCCCCCGCCGCCGGGGCTGGTCCCCTCCTGCGCCGAGGCTGGCGTGCTGGGGGCGATCACCGGCATCATCGGTTCGATCCAGGCAACCGAGGTCTTCAAGAAGATCCTGGGCGTCGGCAACCCGCTGGTGCACCGCCTGTTGCTGGTGGACGCGCTCACCATGGAGTTCCGCACGATGAAGATCCGCCGGGATCCCAACTGCCCGCTGTGTGGGGACAACCCGACGGTCACGGAACTCATCGACTACGACGCGTTCTGTGGCTCCCCGCCGCTCGAGATGCCCGTCGCGACGACGGCATAGCGTGGCGACGGCGTAGCGTGGCCTCGGGCAGCGCAGGCGGCGCGCTCCCGTCGAGGCAACCCATCGCGGGAAGCCCTCGACGCTCGGACGCCAGCAGTGAACTCGCGGGCAGGGTGGTGCAGGTCGGCACCGCGCCACCCTGTCCCGCTGCGATGGAAGGACGTCTCATGGCGGTGACCGTGCACGTCACCTCGGTCATCCAGTCGGCAGTGAACGGCCAGCGCGAGTTCACGGCGGACGGCGGCACCGTGGAGGAGCTCATCGACAACATCGAGTCGAGCTACCCCGGGTTCGCCCGGAACGTGGTGGACGAAGCGGGCGAGCTGCGCCGCTTCGTCAACATCTACCTGAACGACGAAGACGTCCGCTACCTGGGCGGCAAGCAGACCGCGCTGAAGGACGGCGACACCGTCTCCTTCCTGCCCGCCCTGGCGGGTGGCCGGTAAGGGACGTCTCAGAGTGGCAAGAAGGATCGCGTGAAGGCTCATAGCCTCCTCGACCTCATCGGCAACACGCCGCTGGTGGACATCTCCGCGATGTCCCCGAACCCGCGCGTCGAGATCTGGGCCAAGCTGGAGGGCCAGAACCCGACCGGTTCCGTGAAGGACCGGATCGCGCGCCACATGGTCCAGCACGCCGAGGCGCAGGGGATCCTGAAGCGCGGCGACACCATCCTCGAACCGTCCAGCGGCAACACCGGCATCGCGCTCGCGATGATCGGCCAGCTGCGCGGCTACCACGTGAAGATCGTGATGCCGGACGCCGTCTCCTCGGAGCGTGTCGCGCTCCTCAAGGCGTACGGGGCGGAGATCATCCTCTCGCCGGGCGCGGACGGATCGAACGGCGCCGTGCGGATGGCGACGCAGATCCGGGATGAGCACCCCGAGTGGGTGATGCTGTTCCAGTACGAGAACGAGATGAACCCTCGCGCGCACTACGACACCACCGCGCCGGAGATCATCGCGGACCTCCCCGACCTTGATGTGTTCATCGCGGGCCTCGGCACCGGCGGGACGCTGACCGGCGTCGGCCGGCGGCTGAAGGAGCACAACCCCGCGATCCGCGTCGTGGCCGCGGCGCCGCACCCCGGCGACCTCGTGCAGGGCCTGCGCGCGCTGGAGGACGGCTACATCCCCCCGGTCTTCGACGACCAGGTGCTGGACGGGCGGATCGTGGTGGACTCTGCTACCTCCTTCGCCATCACCAAGGAGCTGACGCAGAAGACCGGCGTCTTCGCCGGCATCTCGGCAGGCTCAGCGGTGAGGACCGCGCAGCGCACGGCCGAGCGCATGGAGTCCGGCAAGATCGTCGTCCTCCTCGCGGACGGGGGATGGAAGTACCTCTCCACCGGCCTCTGGAGCCAGGACTACGAGGACATCCGCGAGGCCGTCGCGGAGAAGCTGTGGTGGTGACGCGGGACACCCTCGCCCCGCGCTGCCTCTGACAGAGCGAACGCATGACAGCGGGAGGCCACCTCGGCCCTCGCCGTGGCAGAAGGAGTACGGAGATGGTCGACAAGCTGGTCACCGCCGACTGGGTGCAGGAGCACCAGGGCGACGACAACGTCCGCCTGGTCGAGGTAGACGTGGACACCGAGGCCTACCGCGAGGGACACCTCGAAGGCGCCGTGGCGTGGAACTGGACCACCCAGCTCCAGGACCCGGTGACCCGCGACATCCTGACGAAGGCGGACTTCGAGGCGCTGATGCAGCGCTCCGGCATCACGCCGGACACGCACGTGGTCCTGTACGGCGACAACAACAACTGGTTCGCCGCCTACGCGCTCTGGCTGATGGAGCTGTACGGCCACCAGCAGGTCTCCCTGATGGACGGCGGCCGCGTGAAGTGGCTGGCGGACAACCGCCCGACCACCACCACGGAGCCCTCCCCGGCCGCGTCCTCCTACGCCGCGCAGGAGGCCGACGCGAGCATCCGCGCCAAGCGCGACGAGGTGCTGCAGGCGGTCGGCTCCCCGACGAACCTCGTGGACGTCCGCAGCCCAGCCGAGTTCACCGGCGAGGTCATCGCCCCTCCGGGCATGACGGAGACCGCGCAGCGCGGCGGTCACATCCCCGGCGCGAAGAACATCCCGTGGGCCCGCGCGGTCAACGAGGACGGCACCTTCAAGTCCGTGGAGGAGCTCAAGTCCCTGTACGAGGGCGCCGGCGTCCAGCCCAACGGCGACACCATCGCCTACTGCCGCATCGGCGAGCGCTCCAGCCACACCTGGTTCGTGCTGAAGCACATCCTGGGCTACGACAACGTGAAGAACTACGACGGCTCATGGACCGAGTACGGCTCCATGGTCGGCGTCCCGATCGAGAAGTAGCCCGCACCCTTCGAGGCGTTCGCACAGCCCTCGACGCCCGCTCTGAGCTGCCGAGGTAGACAGGACCACACTGATGACCTCGGCAGCCAGCTCGGCGGCGAGTTCGAACCTCGAGCAGGCCATCCTCCGGCGCGTCCTGCGCTCGGGGGATGGCCGCGCCCTCCACGTCCACTTCCGCGCGGAGGTCCTCGACCGCTATCGGGAGCACCCCTCCGCCACACTCCTCCGCACGGCCACCGTCGGCCGCATCAGTATCCCCGGCTCGTGGTCGCTAGACCTCGGCATCGTCGAGGCCCCCGGCGCTCCCACCTTCCTGCACACCACCCTCGGTGACCTCCTCGACCGCCTCCCGGAGCGGGAGCGCGACCACTGGGTGGAGCACCTCCTCCCCTCCCCGGTGAGCCTCAACTTCGTGCAGATGCGGCTGTCCGCCGGAGCCTGCATCGACGACGGCGAGCCCCGGCCGTGGGAGTGAGGCGGGGCAGTCGGGTGGCTTCGGGAGCAGAGTTCTGACCCCCTCCCCACAGCGGAGGTGCAGACCTCCGACCCCCTCCCCCTCTGGGGGAGGGTTGGGGAGAGGGCAGAGAGAGCGGTTGTGGTGAGGATGACGTACGAACCCAAGACCAGCGGCCAGACCGAACGTCTGACAACCTCTCGTAGCGAGTCCACCATCTTCGAATGTGTGACGTCCCTTCTTCCCTCTCCCCCACCCTCCCCCAGAGGGGGAGGGGGCCGGAACGTGGAGCGGTAGCGTGGGCAAGGAACGAGCGCGGGCACTTCGCAAGAAATCGACTGATGCGGAGCGAAAGCTCTGGAATGTGCTCCGCGCCGGTCGCCTCGGCGGCTTCAAATTCCGACGGCAGCACCAGGTGGGGCACTACTACGTCGACTTCATCTGTCTTGAGCAGGAGCTGGTGGTCGAAGTCGATGGGAACCACCATGCCGAGCAGGTTGCCTACGATGACGAGCGTGACCTGTGGCTTGAGGGACAGAATCTTGAAGTGCTGAGATTCTCCAACCAAGAGGTGCTCACGGACATCGAGCACGTTGAGCAGGTCATCTGGCAGACGCTCACTTCCCTCTCCCCAACCCTCCCCCAGAGGGGGGAGGGGGCCGGAGTCCGAGGGGGAGCAGGACTGAAGGGCAGTTCATGCCGCGGATTGCACAGGCCGTGATCGATGAGATGGTGGCGCACGCGCGGGAGGATCTCCCGAACGAGGCGTGCGGGATGGTGCACGCCGTACCCGGCGAGGGCGATCCCACGCTGGAGGTGCACCGCGTCAAGAACGCCGCGGCCAGTCCGTACCGGTACGAGATGGACCCGCTGCAGATGATGAAGCTGGAGCGGAAGCGCGACGAGGAGGGGGACACTCTCTTCGCGATCTACCACTCGCACGTAGCGTCGCAGGCGTATCCCTCGCCGACGGATGTGCGGATGGCGTTCTTCCCGCCTGGAGAGGTAGAGCAGCCGCCGATGTTCCCGGGGACGTACTACATCCTCGTCTCGCTGGAGCATGAGGAGCCCTCCGTCCGGGCGTTCCAGATCCGGCAGGGCGGGCACATCGAGGAAGAAGCGATCGAGGTCGTCTGATGCTCGACCGGTCGAGGCATCCCGTCCCCGCTCCGATCCAGGTCGGCTCGACGACGTTCGAGTGGGGGGCGCGCACCTACGTCATAGGGATCCTGAACGCCTCGCCGGACTCGTTTTCCGGGGACGGGTTGGTGGACCCGGACGAGGCGCTGAGGCGTGCGGAGGCGATGGTGGCCGCGGGCGCGGACTGGCTGGACATCGGTGCGGAGTCCACGCGGCCGGACTTCCAGTCCGTGGATGCGGACCAGGAGTGGAAGCGCCTCCAGCTGGTGCTGGGGCCGGTGCGGCGCGCGTTCGACCTCCCGATCTCCGTGGACACCTCGAAGGCCGAGGTGGCGCGGCGCGCGATCGAGTACGGCGCGGACGCGGTGAACGACGTCACGGGCTGCCTGGGCGATCCCGAGATGCCGAGGGCGATCGCGGCGCTGGGCGTCCCGGTGATCGCGATGCACAACCAGCGGGGGCGCGCGTTCGGTGGCGACGTGATGAAGGACGTTCGCGCCGGGCTGCGCGAGTGCATGACCGCGCTGATGACCGCGGGCGTGCCGGAGGAGCGGATCATCGTGGACCCGGGCTACGGCTTCGGCTGGGGTCCCGTCCGCGACTTCGAGATGCTGCGCCGGCTGGAGGAGCTGAAGCGCCTCGGCCGGCCTGTCCTGATCGGCACGTCGAGGAAGTCCTCGATCGGCTACGTGATCGACCGGCCCGCGCAGGAGCGCGTCCACGGCACGGCGGCGACCGTTGCCGTCTCCATCGCGAACGGCGCGGACATCGTGCGCGTGCACGACGTGGAGGAGATGGTGTGCGTCGCGAAGGTGACCGACGCCGTCGTCCGCGCGTGACATCGCTCCACTCCGCTTCACCCCGACCGACCTCACCCCGTCGCGTCTACCTCGCCCTCGGCTCCAACCTCGGCGACCGCGGGGCGCACCTCCGCGCCGCCGTCCGAGGCCTGCGCGCGGGTGGTGTCGACATCGACGCGGCGTCGTCGCTGTACGAGACGCCGCCATGGGGGGTGACCCACCAGCCCGCGTTCCTCAACGCCGTCGTTGGGAGCGTCTCCGCACTCACCGCGCGCGAGCTCCTCGTCCTCGCGAAACGCATCGAGGCGGACGCGGGCCGCGACTTCACCGCGGAGCGCTGGACGGCCCGCCCGGTCGACGTGGACATCGCGCTGATCGAAGGCGAGACCGTGGCGGAGCCGGATCTGGTCGTGCCGCACGCACTCCTCGCGGAGCGGTCCTTCGTCCTCGTGCCCCTCGCGGAGATCGCGGGGAGCGTGGCGCATCCGCTGCTGGGGGCCACGATCGAGGAACTGCGGGACGCGAGGCCTGGGAGCGAGCGGGACGAGGTCGTGCGGGTCGCCGGCCCGGAGTGGGCTGAGGGCGTCAGACCTGCGACGACCGCGGACCTACCGGCGCTCCGTGCACTCCTGCGTCGTGTCTACGTCGGCGAGGCCTACTCGGAGGCGGTGCCGTTCGACGCGTTCCTCGACGGGCTGCAGGTGGACCCGGCGACCGTCGTGTTGGTGGCGGCGGAAGCTGCGGAGGCCGGGCCCGTCGGGTGCGTCTGCTATCTCCGCGTTGCGTCGCCCCTGCGACAGATCGCCGGGCCGGACGAGGACGAGATGCGCCTGTTGGCCGTCGATCCCGGTTTGCGGCGATCGGGTGCGGGCGAGCGGCTGGTGAGGGCGTGTCTGCTGCTCGCGCGGCGTGAGGGCCGGGGGCTCGTGTTGTCGACGCAGCCCTCGATGCAGGCCGCACACCGTCTGTACGAGCGGTTGGGATTCCTGCGTCAGCCCTCCCGAGACTGGGTGACCACGGCCGGACGAGACATGCTGGTGTACGAGTGGCCCGGCTCCCGTCGCGGAGGCTAGCCCATCGACTCCGGCGGCGGCGCGCCGTCGAGGGCGGCGGGCGGGTAGTCCTCGGGGTCGTCCCAGTCCTTCACGGACATGGTGTAGCCGACCCAGAAGAGGAAGCCGGAGGCGATGCCGACGGCGATGCCCACCGGCACCGCGACGACGAGGTAGGAGCGGCGGACTGCGCCGACGAAGAAGACGAGCAGCTGGAGGCCGGCGAGGGCCATGAGCGCGCGGCCGATCTGGCGCGACCGCTGCTGGGTCATGAAGAACGGGTCGTCCGGGTTCATGCGTCCGGTCCTAGTGGCCCGTCGGCTCGGAGGAGGCCTCCGCCATCGCGGCGCGGAGGTCGGGCGGGAGCAGGTTCGGGATGCCCTCGGTGATCGGGTAGGCCTCGGCGCACTGGGTGCAGGTGAGAGTGCCGGTGAGCACGTCGCCGTCCTGCTCGGCCGTGACGTCGAGGCGCAGCTCGGACTTGTCGAGGGGGCAGGCGAGGATGTCCATGAGGTCGCGTCGCATGCCGTGATCCTACGGGCGGCCCGTACCGGGCCGCAAACGTAGACTGGCCTTCTGAGGCCGAAAGCCGTTACGGGAACAGCAGGCGATGAACGAAGCAGGGTCAGCAAGCACCACCCGGCAGCGCATCCCCCTCTCGAGGGCGTATGCAGTGATCTCGCCGGACCAGATCCTCGTGAAGCCCTCGAGGAGCGTGCTCATCGGACCGGCGATCCAGGCGACGCTGACGGTCGCCGCGTGTTTCGCCATCGTGCGATGGATGGACTCGCTGCCGCTGTGGGTGCTGATGCTCCTGCTGCTGTTCGTGATCATCGCCGGCCCCGCGGGCGTCCTCGGGCTGGTCTACAACCTTCTCGGCTCGGCGTTCATCATGGAGCGCAAGAAGGGCACCTGCCGCTGGCAGCAGGGGTTCCTCGGCCTCGGGTTGGGCACCCGGGAACTCGTGCCGTTCCCTCGCATCGACCACATCGAGGTCGGCGGGGACTTCGAGGACGAGCTCGGCTCCGGCGACCTGCAGGACGTGGTGCGCTGGGAAGTACGGCTGGTGAAGGACAACCAGCGCGTGCTGGAGGTGACTTCGATCACCCAGGCGCGTCGGCTGTCCGACGAGTCGCTGGAGCGCGCGAACGCGCTTGCGAGTGCCCTCGGGGAGATGTGCGGCAAACCCGTGACCCTCGGCACGATTCCGGAATGGGCGCTCGAGGAGTTCGAGGACGGCGACACGGACGACCTCGACGAGGATGAGACGATCGAGGAGTCAGAGGAGTAGCGAGGGCGCAGGCTTCTCGCATCGTCCCTCTCCGCGTGCGAGGAGCCCTCGATGAGCCGTCCGATGGAGCTGATGCGCGAGGCAAAGACGATCGCGGTCGTGGGCGTGAGCACCCAGCGTCCGCGGCCCGCGAACGACATCGCTGAGTACCTCATCGGCGCCGGGTTCGAGGTCTACCTCGTGAACGAGCTCGAGGCGGGGCAGAGTCTGTTCGGCAAGGTGATCAACCCCTCGGTCGTTTCGCTTCCCGTTCCCGTGGACATCGTGGACATCTTCCGCCGCCCGGCGGACGTGCCGCCGCATGTCGAGGACGCGATCGCGGCGAGCGCGAAGGTGGTCTGGATGCAGATGGGCATCGTGAACGAGGAGGCCGCGGAGCGCGCTCGGGAGGCGGGCCTCGAGGTGGTGATGGACCGCTGCACCATGGTGGAGCACCGGAAGCTGCGGCGCGGCTGAGGCCGCTCCAACGGTGGCGAACCCTTGCCATATCTCGGGCGGTTGCGACATCGGTACGAATGAATCGCCCGCAGTGGAACCAACCACGTACACTGAGTACTCAGCAGGCCACGGAAACTCCGCTCTGGTGGAATTGGGCTCCTCGGCTTTGCACGATCACCTCAACGAGAAGTGCGGCATCTTCGGCGTCTTCGCCCCGGGCGAAGACGTAGCCCGTCTCACATTCTTCGGCCTCCACGCTCTTCAACATCGCGGCCAGGAATCTGCTGGGATCGCGACCACTGACGGCAAGCGCCTGAACCTCTACGCGGACATGGGCCTTGTGTCCCAGGTCTTCACGGAGGATGCGCTCGCTGCCCTGCCGGGGCGTGCGGCGATCGGCCACACGCGTTACTCCACCACCGGCTCCAGCACCCGAGGCAACGCGCAGCCCTTCCACCTGAAGGGCATGCACGGCGAGATGGCGATCGCGCATAACGGCAACGTCGTGAACGCCGATGTCCTCCGCTCCGACCTCGCTTCCACAGGCACGATGTTCGACACCTCCAGCGACACGGAGGTCATCGGCCGGCTGCTCATCGACGGGCCGGGCGAGGACTGGCCGGAGCGCTTCGGCCAGCTGATGCGCCGCGCGAACGGCGCGTACTCGCTCACGATCCTGACGCACGACGCCGTGTATGCGGTGCGGGACCCCCTCGGCATCCGGCCGCTGTGCATCGGTCGGCTGAACGGCCAGGGCTGGGTGTTCGCCTCCGAGACGTGCGCGCTGGACCACCTGGGCGCGGAGTACATCCGCGACGTACGCCCCGGCGAGGTCGTCCGCGCGGACGGCGAGGGCCTCACGTCGTTCTTCCCGCTCTCCGCCGAGGATGGCGGGATGCCGGGTCAGACGACGGACCAGGACCAGGCGCTGTGCCTCTTCGAGTTCATCTACTTCGCGCGGCCTGACTCGCGCATCTCCGGCCAGTTGCTGCACCCCGCGCGGATGCGGATGGGCGCGCGACTGTCCGAGGAGCACCCCGTGGAGGCGGACGTCGTCATCGGCGTGCCGGACTCGGCGACCGCGGCGGCCATCGGCTACGCGCAGGCCTCGGGCATCCCATACGCCGAGGGACTGGTGAAGAACCGCTACGTGGGCCGGACGTTCATCCAGCCCGACCAGCGCCTCCGCGACCGCGGCGTGCAGTTGAAGTTCAACCCGCTCCGCGAGGTCCTCGCCGGGAAGCGTGTCGTGGTGGTCGATGACTCGATCGTCCGAGGCACCACCACCCCGCGCGTGGTGAAGATGATCCGCGACGCCGGCGCGACCGAGGTGCACATGCGGATGGCCTCGCCGCCGATCACGCACCCGTGCTTCTACGGTGTAGACATGGCGACGCGCGGCGAGCTGATCGCCGCCAACCTCTCCGTGGACGAGATCCGCGACCACATCGGCGCGGACACCCTGGGCTACCTGTCGATCGAGGGCACCGTCTGGGCCGCCAACATCGGCGAGGGCCAGCACTGCACCGCGTGCTTCACCGGCAAGTACCCCTCCGCGGTGCCGCTGCAGTTCGACAAGTTCGCGCTGGAGGGCGGCTCGGAGGTCCCGGACCACGAGATCCCGATGGCCCGCACCGAGCCGGTGGTCGTCCCGCTCACGCTTCGCTAGCAGCGCTCAACGTCCCTCGGCGTTAGTCTCCGATCCTCCCCCACGAGAGCCCTGCGATGACCGACTCGCACCGCGAACCGCTCACTTACGCCGCTGCCGGCGTGGACCTCGACGCGCGCGAGGCGACCGCCAGGCGCTTCGGCGCGATCGCCCGAGGCACCCACGGGCCGCAGGTGATCAACGTGCCGGGGGCGTTCGCCTCCTTCTTCGCGCTGGGGTCGCAGTACCGCGACCCGGTGATCGTCTCCTCCACGGACGGGCTGGGGACGAAGCCGCTGATCCACCTTGCGCAGGGCACCATCCGCCTGGCCGGACACGACATCGTCAACAACAACGTCGGCGACCTGGCCACCACGGGCGCGACGCCCCTGTTCTTCCTCGACTACATCGCCACGAACGGACTCCCGCACGAGGCGCGCCTCGAGCTCGTCGAGGGCATCGCGGAGGCGTGCGCGGAGAACGGCGTGGCTCTGATCGGCGGTGAGACCGCCGACATGCCCGACATCTACCGCGAGGGCGACTTCGACATCGCCGGCTTCGTGGTCGGCGTCGTGGAACGCGATGCCCTCATCGACGGGTCGACGATCGAGCCGGGCGACGTGCTGGTCGCACTGCCCTCCAACGGGCTGATGACCAACGGCTACTCGCTCGCGCGGGAGGTCTGGGCGCTGGGCAAGGGCCTGGGCGACGACCACGACCGTGAGGTCCTCGAGCGCCGCCCGGAGGAACTGGGTGGCGCCTCGATCGGGGAGGCGCTGACGGCGCCGCACCCGCCGTTCGCGCCGCTGCTGCGCCCCGCTCTGCCGCTGCTGAAGGGCATCGCACACATCACGGGTGGCGGCATCCCCGGCAACCTGCCGCGCGCGCTGCCCGAGGGCGTCGCGGGCGACCTCGACGCCTCGTCGTGGACCGTGCCGGGGCTCTTCACCCTCATCCAGCACGACGGCGGCATCGAGGACGCCGAGATGTTCCGCACGTTCAACCAGGGCGTCGGCATGATCGCCGCCGTCGCGCCCGCCAACCTCGACGCCGCGCTTGAGGCACTGCCCGGCGCGTGGCGCATCGGCAAGGTCGTCCCGCGCGAGGACGGCCCCGCGGTGCGCGGCATCCCGCTCGCCGACTGATCACCGACTGGCCGCTGACTGTCTGCTTCTAGCAGCCCACTAAAGGAGTTTCGAGATGGCCCCCTCCCCGACGGCGCAGAAGCGACGCGCGATCCTCGCGGTGTACGACAAGACCGGGATCGTGGAGTTCGCGCGCGGGCTGCACGACCTGGGCTGGGAGCTCATCGGCACCGGCGGGACGGCGAAGACGGTAGCGGACGCTGGTCTGCCGATCACGCAGGTGGCTGATCTGACCGGCAGCCCGGAGATGCTGGGCGGCCGCGTGAAGACGCTCCATCCCAAGATCCACGGCGGCATCCTGTACCGACGTGGCAACGAGGGCGACGAGGCTGAAGTCGTCCAGTACGAGGTCCCCGCCATCGACCTGGTTGCGGGCAACCTCTACCCGTTCATCGACACCGTGACGAAGGGGACGCCGTCCCTCGCCCAGGCGCTCGAGGAGATCGACATCGGCGGGCCGACGATGATCCGGGCCTCCGCCAAGAACCACCCGTGGGTGCTCTCCGTCATCGACCCGGCCGACTACGAGACGGTCCTCGAAGCGCTCAGGAGCGCCGGCGGCGACCCCTCGGGCGTGGACGCCGAGGCTCGGCGCGGGCTGGCCGCGAAGGCGTTCCAGCACGTCGCCCACTACGACACCGCGATCGCGGAGTACCTGCGCGGGAACCCCTCGGACGGGGGTGCGGGCGAGGTGGAGACGTTCCCGGCGCAGCTCTCCTTCGGCGCGACCCGCCGCGAGGTGCTGCGGTACGGCGAGAACCCCCATCAGCAGGGCGCGTTCTACACCTACGACTCCGTCTTCACCCCGGTCGAGGGCATCGGCGGGTTCGAGCAGCATCACGGCAAGGCGATGTCCTACGTGAACATCCTGGATGCCGACGCCGCGTACAACGCCGTCGCGGACTTCGAGGAGCCCGCGATCTCGATCATCAAGCACACGAACCCGGCCTGCTTCGCCGCTGGATCCGGGGCGGCGGGCGAGGGCGCCTCGCTCTCGTCGCTCTCCTCGCTCTACGAGCGCGCCCTAGGCGATGGGGACTTCGTCTCCGCGTACGGCGGCATCGTCGCCGTGAACCGCGTCGTGGACATGGCGTTCGCCGAAGCCCTGCGCGAGGTGCGGTCGCCGAGCGACGGTGAGACGCGCATGTTCTACGAGATCGTGGTCGCGCCCGGCTATGACCCAGAGGCTCTCGAGCACCTCAAGAAGAAGTCGAAAGACCTCCGCATCCTCACCGCGCCGATGGGCGAGCCGCGCCGCGAGCGACTGGAGTTCCGCTCCGTGCGGGGCGGGGTGCTCGTGCAGAACGCGGACGTGAAGTTCGTCACGGACTTCGAGGTCGTGAGCCAGCGCCAGCCCTCGGAGGGTGAGCTCGCCGACCTGCGGGTCGCGTGGAACATCTGCAAGCACGTGAAGTCGAACGGCGTGGTGTTCGTGAAGGACGGTGTCCTCATCGGCATGGGCGCCGGCCAGCCGAACCGCGTCGGCTCCGCCCGCCTGTGCGCGGAGCAGGCCGGAGAGCGCGCTCAGGGCGCCGTCTGCGCCACCGACGCCTTCCTCCCCTTCCCAGACACCGTGGAGGTCGCCGCAGCCGCTGGGTGCACGCTGGTGGCGCACACGGGTGGCTCCATCCGGGATGAGGACTCCGTCCAGGCGGCGGACCGCCTCGGCGTCTCGCTGGTAACGACGGGAGTCCGTCACTTCCGGCACTAGGGGTGCGATCGCGGACGACGACCGCGGTGTAAGCGGAGTTGCACTGGCCGATGGTTTTGTAACTGGTACGACGTTCAGTTACAAAGCGTGCTCGCCAATGCAACCCGGGTAACACTCGGCGCGAGCATTTGTAACTGATGACCGTCTGAGTTACAAACGATGTAGCTCGGTGTCACCGGAGTTACAGATGGACCCGAAGGCCATGGCCCGCAGCCCCCTGGGGAAGCTCGTCCGCATCGACGGTGGACGCGCATACTTGCCTGCGCCGCTGCCGGACACGTTGGTGCTTCCGCCCGACCTCGCCGTCGAGGTGGAGCGCGCAACCGTGGCCGTTGCGACCCTCGGTGGGCTGGGCGAGACGCTCGAGAACCCTCACCTGCTGGTGGACCCGTTCCTCCGACGTGAGGCCGTGCTCTCCTCCATGATCGAGGGGACGCAGGCCTCGCTCTCCGACATCCTGGAGCTGGAGGCGCACGCACCGCCGCCTGCTGGCGATGCCGGCGAAGTGCTGAACTACGTGCGTGCGATGGAGCGCGGGATCGCGCTGCTGGAGGACTTGCCGGTCTGCCTGCGACTGATCCACGAGCTGCACGCGGTGCTCCTCCGTGGCGTCCGAGGCGACCACGCGCGGCCGGGCGAGTTCCGCGACCTGCAGGTGTGGATCGGGCGCCCCGGCACGGGGATCGACCAGGCGCGGTCCGTGCCGCCGCCGGAGGCCGAGGTTGCCGATCTGATGGCGGCCTGGGAGCGATGGGCGAACGCGCCTGTGGCGTTGCCGATCCTCGTGCGGTGCGCGCTGCTGCACTACCAGTTCGAGACGATCCACCCGTACCGGGACGGTAACGGCCGGGTCGGGCGGTTGCTGATCGTGCTCTTCCTGATGGCGCAGGGGCTGCTGACCCAGCCGCTGCTCTACGTCTCGTCTTACTTCGAGCGACACCGCTCCGAGTACTACGACCACCTGTTGCGGGTGAGTGCGACCGGCGACTGGATGCCGTGGCTGTCGTTCTTCATGGCCGGGGTCGCGGAGCAGGCGAACGACGCGATCCGCCGTTCCCGGGAGCTGCGCGACCTCCGTCGCACCTACCTCGCGCGGATGCAGGAGGCGGGCGAGTCCGCGAATGCGTTCCAGCTGGTGGACCTGTTGTTCCGCCGTCCGAGGGTGACTCGACGCTCGGTGGCGGAGGATCTGGGACTGACGACGGCAGGTGCGCGGCAGCTGTTGGACCGGATGCGGCGGAGGGGACTGGTGTCCGATGTCCCCAATCGCCGGCCGGCGGTGTTCGTCGCACCGGAGATCCTCGATATCGTGGATGTCTAGGAGGCCCGCCCATGGCGACTGTTGACCTCGTGATCCCCTGCTACAACGAGGAGCACGTCCTCGCCGGAAGCGTGGAGCGGGTGCTGGCATGGTGCGATCAGCACCCCGAGCACACGTGGCGCGTGGTCGTGGCGAACAACGCCTCCACGGACGGGACGCTGGAGGTCGCCCGCGCGCTGGAGGCGAAGCACCCCGGGCGCGTGGGCGTGCAGCACATCCCCGTGAAGGGGCGAGGCATTGCGCTCCGGATCACCTGGCTCACCTCCGAGGCCGACGTGATGGCGTACATGGACGTCGACCTCTCGACGGACCTGGACCACATCCCGGAGCTCGTTGACCCCATCGCGCGCGGTGACGCGGACCTCGCGTACGGTTCGAGGCTGCACCCGCTGTCGCAGACGGAGCGGTCGCTCAAGCGCGAGATCACGAGCCGCGGGTACATCTCCATCCTCAGGGCCGCGGGCCTGAAGGTGTCCGACGCGCAGTGCGGGTTCAAGGCGATCTCGCGGGAGGCCGCGCGGGCGTTGCTGCCCCTGGTGCAGGACACGCAGTGGTTCTGGGACACCGAGCTGCTGTGGGTGGCGCAGGCGAACGGGTACCGGATGGCTGAAGTTCCCGTGCGCTGGGACGAAGATCCGGACACGCGGGTGAAGATTGTCCAGACGGCGACGGATGACCTGAAGGGTGTGTGGCGCCTGAAGCGGGGCGGTCTACCGCGAGTTGCGGGGCGGGGGTAGCCTCGGACGGGCCGAGGCGAGCGACCGCTTCGGCGCGGATCGAGTCACGTCGGAGGGCCGCGGTCAGCCTCTGACGGTTGTGACGTAACGCACTTCCGTTGACCGTAGTCCGGGGCCGTCGCTACATTCGCCCCGGCCCTGCGGCAAGCCGCAGGTTCGCGTGCGGCTGCCTGAGTCGCGCAGTTTGGGAGGATTTGCCCATGCTTGGCGAGGGAGAGGGCATCGAGCTGATCGGTGTCTTTGTCACCTTCATGGTCGGGCTGGGCATCATGGTCCTGCTCGGCAAGTGGTGGGAAGCCTAGTCGGCTTCTTCGGGCGCCCATGGGGCGCACCGGCTCTACCACTTACCTCGACGGCAGCGGGGGACGCCCAGCGCGTAGGCGCGGGCGACTGACAGGAGCAGCGGATGGCCACCTCGGAACGACCGCAACGGCGGACGATGGGCGATCGTCTGTACGACGCCATCTTCTCCAACCGCCTGTGGCGCTCCATCTTCCGGTCCGGGTACCCGAACACCCCCCGGAACCAGATGCTGGCCGTGGCGACCAACGTCTTCCTGCACCTGCACCCCACGCGGATCCATCGCACGCACGTGAAGATCACCCACACCTTCTGCCTGGGTGGGTTGTCCTTCTTCCTGTTCCTGGGTCTGACCATCACCGGCGTGCTGCTGATGTTCTATTACGTCCCGTCTGTCGACCGGGCGTACGAGGACATCCTGGCGCTGGAAACTGACGTGCGGTTCGGCCAGCTGATGCGCAACATGCACCGCTGGATGGCGCACGGCATGGTGCTGATGGTGCTCATGCACATGATGCGCGTCTTCTACACCGGCGCGTACAAGCCGCCGCGGGAGTTCAACTGGGTCGTGGGCGTGGTGCTCCTCGTCCTGACGCTGCTGCTCTCCTTCACCGGCTACCTGCTGCCCTGGGACCAGCTGGCGCTGTGGGCCATCACCGTGGGCACGAACATGGTGGGTTCCGCCCCGCTGCTGGGCGAGCCGAACCGCTTCGTGCTGGTCGGTGGCTACCAGGTGGGCCAGGCCGCCCTCACCCGCTTCTACACCCTGCACGTCATCGGCCTGCCGTTGCTGGCCGCCGTGTTCATGACTGTCCACTTCTGGCGCATCCGCCGTGACGGCGGACTGTCGCGCCCGCTGTAGGTCGTAGGAAGGAACGGGAACCGATGGCTGCTACGCCTCAGGCCCAAGCCCAAGCCTCCTCCGCGGCCGTCCGCGGGCGTGCGCGCCGGGCTCGTGAAGAAGAGTTGCTGGTCTGGCCGGACCTCGTCTTCATCGAGTTCATCGCCGCGGTGCTGTTCACGATCCTCATCGTGGTGCTCGCGGTGATGGTGGACTCCGTGCTGCTCGACCGCGCGAACGCGGCCGTGACGCCGAACCCGTCCAAGGCCCCGTGGTACTTCCTGAACCTGCAGGAACTACTGCTCCACATGCACCCCGCCCTCGCCGGCGTGGTCGTGCCGACGGTCGCCCTGATCGCCCTCGGCGCCATCCCCTACTTCGACAACTCGAACGAGGGCCAGGGCGAGTGGCTGTCCACGCCGATGGCGTGGCCGCTCACCTGGATCGGCGCCGCGGTCGGCTCCATCGGCACGCTGCTCCTGATCTTCTACGACGAGTCGAAGCACGTTCAGATCTACGAGTGGATCGCGAACGGCAAGTTGAATGCTGATTCCCAGGCCGAGGGCTTCCATGCCTGGCCTCATCAGCTCGACTTCATGCGCGGCCTTCGAGGCATCCAGAACGAGATCGCGTGGCCGGACTGGACGCTCCACGTCCCGCTGGGCGACGTCCTGCGGACGGACCTGCTGGGCTTCCCGCGGATCGAACTGGACTGGAACATCCCGGCGTTCCTGGTGGAGCAGTTCATCCCGGTCAACACGATGATCGGCCTGCCGCTCATCTTGTCCTTCGTGGTGCACAAGATGGGCATCGCGAAGACGAAGCGGGACCACATGATCCTGCAGTTCTCCGGGTTCATCGCCGTCTACATCACGCTGACGATCGTGGGAACGTTCTTCCGCGGCGAGGGCCTCGTGCTCGGGCCGTACACGATCTTCGCGCACGAGTAGCGGCTGTCGGAGGAAACCGTGGCGAACGAACCAGTCTCACCGTCGCAGACAGACGCCTGGAAGTCGGCGCTCGCGTCGCGCCGTACCCAGGTCGCAGACACCGAGGCGCTCCCGGCGGCGCTGGTGTCGCCGCTGGATCGCGATGTCTCGCGCCGTAACTTCATCCGGGCCTCCTTCTGGGGCGGCCTCGGCGTCACGCTGCTCGGCAGCGTGGGCCTCCTGCTGGACTTCCTCTACCCGCGGAACGTCCGTGGCTTTGGTGGCCCCGTGCCCGCCGGCAACGTGGCGGACTACGTGAAGGGTGCCGACCCCGTCCCGAACTCCGAAGGGCAGTTCTGGATGGCGAACCTGGATCCGGCGGAGAGCCGGCTGGGTGGCACCGGCGGTGCGGACGGCCTGCTGGCCCTGTGGCGCAAGTGTCCCCACCTGGGATGCACCGTCCCGTGGCGCAGCACTTTCTCGTACGAAGGTGACTCCGAGGGCTGGTACCGCTGCCCGTGTCACGGTTCCACGTACACCAAGTCTGGCGTCCGGGTGTTCGGCCCGGCGCCGCGCTCCATGGACACCATGGCGATCGAGATCGACTCGGCCGGCAACATCACGGTCCAGACCGGCGCGATCACGCCGGGCGGCCCGGACAACCCGGAGCGGGCAGTCCCCGTCTAGGCCACTGTTCCAACTGACCGAGACACGACGCGGAGAGTGATGGACGCATGAACACAAGCAAGCAGGTCAACGTGATGATCGGGCTGCTGTTCCTCGCGTTCCTCGCCTTCGGGGCGTACATCGTGAACGAACCCAACCGCTCCGCCACGGCGGCGGAGGCGCAGGACGAGCTGCTGATCCACCGCGGCGCGGACCTCTTCGTCGCGAACTGCCGCACCTGTCACGGCCTTGTCGGCGAGGGCGGCATCGGCCCGGCCCTCGACCTCGACGCGTTCCTCATCTTCGAGGAGGGCAACGAGGAGGGTGCTCCCGTGACCCCCGAGGGGGACATCCGCACGGTGGAGACGTTCCTCCACAACACGATCGCCTGTGGCCGCGAGGGCACAGCGATGCCGGTGTGGTCGGAGCGCTTCGGTGGTCCGCTCTCTGAAACGCAGATCAACTACCTCGTGCAGATGATCACGACGCCGGGCGCGTGGGAGACGGTCGAGGAGATCGGCCACGAGCACGACATCGAGACGGACACGGATCCCGCGACGGTGGTCCTCCCAGGCACCGAGGCCGGCACGCTGGGCATCACGCACGGCAACTGTGGCCAGTACCGCGGTGAGTCGCGCCAGGAGATCATCAGCCGCGACCCGTTCAGCGAGGGCGGCGAGGACGCGGAGCCGACCCCGACCGAGCTGCCCGCCGAGCCGGAGGCCCAGGCGATGATCCAGGGCGTCCTCGTGGGGCAGTTCTTCCAGACCAACTGCTCGGCCTGCCACGGCGCGGACCGTGGTGGCGGAGTCGGTCTGCCGCTGCTGCCCTCGACGCTGACGCAGGCTGACGACTTCTATGTCGACACGATCACGAACGGTCGCGAGGGCACGGCGATGCCGGCCTGGGGCGAGCAGATGACGCCGGAGGAGATCCAGAGCATGGTGACCTTCCTGAAGAACGTCGAGCCGTAACCCGAGTAGTATTAGTTCATGCGGTCGAAGCCCGCCGGGGCTTCGATAGAGGGGGATTCGATGGCAGCAGTGACTGGTAAGCGCTACAAGTGCCCGAACTGTGGTGCCGAGTTCATCGTCACCAAGGGTGCCGAGGATGCAGAACTCCGCTGCGGCGAGACGCCGCTCGAGCAGCTGTAGGACGGGGACAACGATGGCTGTCGCACTGGGCAAGCGCTACAAGGACGAGACCACCGGCGTGGAGGTGCTCTGCATCAAGCCGGGGGACTGCAACCTGAACGTCAACGGACGCGGCATGGAAGAGCTCCAGCCGAAGGTGCTCCCCTCCGCCGACTAATCTCGGTCCGAGCGACTTTTCACGGCGCGGCGCCAGCCGCGCCGTTGTCGTGCCCGCAGGATCCGAGGCTTCGCGCCAGACTCGCCCGCCCCCGCTCCCCTTCCGGCTCCTCTCCCATTCCGTCTCCCATTCCGTCCCCCCCTCTCCCGGTTTCGGGAGAGGGGCCGGGGGTGAGGGTCATTCCGCGCCCCGCGACGCGAGCGCCCTCGGTCATCCCAAGAGCCGATCCGGAAGAGGCCCTCACCCCAACCCTCTCCCGAAACCGGGAGAGGGGGTCAGATTCGGAGAGGAGACGGAATGCGAGGGGGGAGCCGGGAGGGGCGGGCGAGTTGACGGGGAGGGGTGGCGCGGACCGTGTCTCGTTGCTCACGTTGACCCCAGAATCAGCCCGCGGGTACGATGAGCAATGCGCGTCGCTGCGTTTCCGCGCGACGACGGTTCCGAGGCCTTCGCGGCGCTATCTGACGGATGACCGGGGCTGGGTGCCTCGGCGGGGGTGAACATCGAGTGACTGAGATCTACGTCGGCGATTCCGAGTCCCTGGAGGCCGCGCTGCGGCGCTTCAACAAGCGCGTGCAGGCGGACGGGATCCTGACCGACGCCCGTCGTCACGAGTTCTACGAGAAGCCGTCCGAGCGCCGCAAGAAGAAGGAAGCCGCCCGCCGCCGCAAGCTGCGCAAGGCGATCGCACGCGCGAAGACCCGCGAGCGCGCGTAGGCCCCAGAGCCTCGGCGGCCCGACCCGTTGAGGGTGTACGGGCCGCCTCCTCCCTCGCACGTCACGAGCGCCCTCTTCCGCTGCGCGGTACGCTTCGAGCGGTGCGTGAGCGAGATGTCTGTGCGCCGCAGCTCACCCGACGTGCGTCTGCGCGGCGCTCGCATCCAGAGGGAGCCGGTGTGGCCACGATCCAGGAGACGATCCGAGAGCAGATGACCGCCGCCTGGAAGGGCGGCGACACGGAGCGGCGTGACGCCCTCCGGCTGCTGCTTTCCGCCTTCAAGAACGCCGAGATCGACTTCGGACACACCCTCACCGACGACGAGACGACGAAGGTCCTCCAGAAGGAGGCGAAGCAGCGCCGCGACTCGATCACCGAGTACGAGAAGGCGAGCCGCAACGACCTCGCCGAGAAGGAGCGCGTGGAACTCGTGGTGATCGAGGAGTTCCTCCCTGCCCAGCTCTCAGACGAGGAGTTGGCGACGCTCGCGCGCGAGGTCATCGCCGAGGTGGGGGCCAGCGCGCCGGGCGACGTGGGCAAGGTGATGCGCCCGCTGCTGGAGCGAGTCGCCGGCCGCGCGGACGGCAACCGCGTCAACCAGGCGGTGCGCTCCATCCTCGCGGGTTAGTCCGCGGCGAGCGGGCCGGCACCCATGGTCACTCGCGACACCCAGACCGCGATCCGCGAAGCGGCGCGCGAGGCGCCCAACGGCAACGTCGCGGTCGCCCTCGCGATCGTCACGTCGCTCGCGCTGTTCGCGATCCTCTTCCCGTGGTTCCCGGGCGGACAGCAGCTCGAGGTGGGCACGCGCGTCGACAGCGACATCCTCGCCCCGCGCGACCTCACCTTCGAGTCCGAGATCCTCACCGGCGAGACGCGCGAGGCGGCTGCCGCCGCGATCGACGACGTCCTCGTCCTCGACCCCGAGATCCGCGAGCGCCAGGTCGCCGAGCTCGACCGGATCATGGCCGCCATCTCCGATGAGCGTGGCGACGCGACGAAGTCCGCCTCCGCGAAGGAGACCGCGCTCCAGGGCATCCAGGGCACGGCCCTCTCGCCGGCCGCGGCGGCGACGCTGATCGAGGTTGACGACGAGGTCTGGCAGACCATGCGCGACGAGGCGCGGGACGCCCTCTCGCGCACGCTCGCCGGCGCTGTGAGCCCCGGCGACCTGGAGGCGTCGCGCTCTCGTGCCGGGAACCTGCTCCCCGCGACCCTGAACACGGCGGAGCAGTCCGCCGTGAACGAGCTGCTGGCACCGTTGATCGTGCCGACGCTCGCCGTCTCCCAGGAGCGCACCGAGGCCCTCCGCGCCGAGGCGCGCGCGAACACGCCGCCTGTGCGCGTCACCTACGTCGCGGGAGACCCCGTGGTCCCTGCCGGGACGGTGATCGACGAAGCGGCGTTCGAGGCGATCGAGCAGCTCGAGATCCGCACGGGGTCGATCACGGCGACCGCCGTCCTCGCTGCCGCGCTCGCGTCCATCCTCGGCGGGGCGGCGCTGGGCGCGCACCTGTGGGTGTCCAAGCCTCGATCGCTGCGAGGCGCGCGCCGCCTTGCGCTCTTCGTGCTCACAACGCTCGTTCCGGTCGCGGTGGCGAAGTTCGCGTTCCCGCTCATCCTGCCCGACCACGACGACCTCTACCTCGCGCTGGCCTTGCCACTCGCGGCCGGCCCGATCGTCGCCGCCGTGTTGCTCGATGTCGGCAGCGGCGTGATCGCGTCGTTCATCGTCGCGGGCACTGTCGGCTACCTCGCCGTCGCCGCGCCGAGTACCTCCGGCAGCCTCTCGGGCGACCTCGACGCGCTCCGCCTCGTGCTGGCGACGGGCGCATCCTCGCTCGCTGGCCTGTTCGTGGCGTCGCGGGCGGAACGGTTGCAGGGCTACCTCGGCGCGGGACTCGCCTCGGCGCTCGCGGGGGGATCGTGGGCGGTCGTGGTGCTGCTGCTGAACCCGGAGTGGTCCATCGACGAGTTCGCGTGGATCGCGGGTGCCTCGGCGCTCGGCGGCCTCCTCACCGCGACGATCTCGGTCGGGGCGTTCGTCCTCCTGAGCCGCCCCTTCGGGATCATCACGCGGGTGGAGCTGATGGAGCTGGTGCAGCTCAACCACCCGCTGCTGCGCCGCCTGCAGGACGAGGCGCCCGGCACGTTCCAGCACTCGATGCTGGTGGGGAGCCTCGCGGACCGCGCCGCCGACAAGATCGGTGCGGACGCCCTGCTCGTCCGGGTGGGCGCGTACTACCACGACATCGGGAAGCTGCACTCACCCGGGTTCTTCGTGGAGAACTACGGTGACGGCCCCAACCCGCACGACAACCTGGACCCGCTGCAGTCCTCCCGCGTGATCATGCGCCACGTCACCGCGGGCGCGGAACTCGCGAGGAAGCACGGGCTGCCGGAGGCGGTCGTGGCCTTCGTGCAGCAGCACCACGGGTCGCGCCTCGTCGCGTACTTCTACCGGCAGGCGGCGCAGGTGAAGCCGGACATCGAGCCGGAGCTGTTCCAGTACCCGGGCCCGAAGCCGCAGACCCGGGAGACCGCGCTCGTCATGCTCGCCGACGCCTCCGAGGCCTCGGTCCGCGCGAGCAAGGACCGCACCTCCGACCGCATCCGCCAGATCGTGGACGGCATCTTCCGCGAACGCCTCGAAGAGGGTCAGTTCGACGAGTGCGACATCTCCATGCGTGACCTGCGGATCGCCGCCGACTCGTTCGTGCAGTCGCTCTCCGCCGTCTACCACCCGCGCGTCGAGTACCCGGAGCCCACCCGCCGCGAACTGGAGTCGCGTCGCGCCCTCGGCCCCGTCGTTGAGGACGACGAGGCGCTCATTGCCCGCCCCTCGATCTCCGCCCCGCGCGAGCGCCCTCGACCGGTGGAGGGCACCTCGCGCCGCTCGGTCATCGTCCAGGACGACGAGGACGAGTCCGTCCTCTCCGAGGACGACTCGTAGGGCTGGCGCCTTCCACTGTTCCCGTG
>JALOAM010000240.1 GCA_023228765.1 Dehalococcoidia bacterium | reverse complement strand
CCTTCAGGGTGTCCTCGAGCCGCTTCGCCCGCGTGCCCTCCGTCTTCGCGCTCTTGAGCCGGTAGAGGAAGCCGAACTTTGCTGACTTCGAGAACGCCTCGAAGTTCGCTTGAGCCTCAGCGTCGGTCGCGAGGAGCGCGGCGAGGTCGGCGGGGATGACGAGGGCTTCGACGTCGTCGAGGTAGGTCCAGGAGCCGTCCTGCTTCGCGCGCTCGATCACAGCGCGGCCCGCGTCCGTCATCAGATTCGCCCGCTCGAGGGCCTCGACCTTCCGCTTGTTGATGCCGGACCAGTTGCCGCCGGGCTTCCTCGGCGAGACGTACTGGGTGCTGCGGTCCGCATCCACGGAGCGGCGGAGGCTGTCGATCCAGCCGAAGCACAGGAGCTCGTCGACGATCTCATCCCAGCTCACGTAGTGGGCGTGGTGCTTCTTGTAGAGGAGGAGCCAGACGGGGCCATGCGAGGCGTGGTTCGCCTCCAGCCACGCGCGGAGCCCGGCGCGAGAGCGGACTTCGAGGGTCGGCGCTTCGTGGGTCATGGCCGGAGGCTAGCGCGGAACGTGCGGATTCGTGGAATGCGAGGTCAGCGAACGGTGATGCAGACCCTCACCCCAACCCTCTCCCGCAAGCGGGAGAGGGGGTCAGAGGTGGACGGGCGAGGCGGAAGAGACCTGAGTCTGACGCCCTCCGCTATCCCGCCGCCGCGGCGAACAACGAACGGCCGATGACCTTCAGCTCCAGGGTCGCCTTCACGCCCTCGAAGATGGGGAGGACGAGGGCGTCCACGACGTAGCGGGCGATCGGGTCCTCCTCGGAGTAGCCCCAGCCGCCATGGAGGAGCTGGGCCTCGCGGGAGACCTCGCCGGCGACGTCGCAGGAGAGAAGCTTTGCCATCGACGGCTCAGGGGCGCGAGTGTTGAACTCGCGCGCGGCGGCGTAGGTGGTCTGGCGCGCAGCGGCGACGAGGTAGGCCATGCGGCCGATCTTGTACTGGGTGAGCTGGTAGTCCGCGAGCGCGAGGCCAAACTGGCGGCGCATCACGACGTACTGGCACGCCTTCTCGAGGGCGGCCTGCGCGAGCCCGGTGGCGCGCCCGCCGGTCTGGAGGCGGCCCGCAGCGAAGCCACTCATCTGCAGGAAGAAGCCCTTGCCGACGCCGTCCTCGCCCCCGACAAGGTTCTCTTCCGGCACCCAGACGTTGTCGAGGGCGATCGTGAAGGAGTGCATGCCGCGGTAGCCCGGCGTGGGGTTGGCGGTGCCCTCCATGACGCCACCCTCCGGCTGCTCGAAGCGCCAGTGGTGACCGTCGAAGGCGGGCTTCGGGATGATGAAGAGCGAGAGGCCTCGGTTGCCGCTCTTGGGGTCCGGGTCGGTCCGCGCGAGGAGCGCGAGGACGGTGGCCCGGCCGGAGAACGTGCTCCACGCCTTTGCGCCGTTGATGCGGTAACCGATCTGGCCCTCGTGCTCCGCCTTCTCGGCACGCGTCTGGAGGCCGGCGACGTCCGATCCGATGTCCGGCTCCGTCACCGCCACGGCCACGAGTTCCTCGCCGGCCGCGATGCGAGGCAGCCAGTAGTCCTTCTGTTCCGGCGTGCCCCCCGCGAGGAGCGCCTTCGAGAGGATCTCCGGGCGCGTGGCGAGCGAGCCGGCGGCGGCCAGGGAGGCGGCGGAGAGCTCCTCCGTGATGATGATCATCGGCAGGTCACCCATGCCGGTGCCGCCGTACTCCTCCGGGATCGAGGAGCCGAAGAACCCCTGCGCGGAGAAGCTCTGGAGGAGGGCATCCGGGACCAGGAGGTCCTGCCGGTGGATCTCCTGTGCGATCGGGGCGACCTCGGTCTTCGCGAAGTCACGGGCCATGTCGCGCGTGAGGCTCGCGACCTCGTCCTCGAGGTCGACGTTGTTCACCCCGCCGTTCTCGATGACCTCGCGGCCGATCGCGCGGAGTACTCCCTCGTCGAGTCCGGCCCGCACGAGGGCGCGGAGCCCGTCCTCGTACAGCGGTGCGACATCGGCGTCGGCCAGGCCGAAGTCGCCCCAGGCGGCGTCGACCTGGGCGCGCAGGACGTTGACCACCTCGGCGGCGTAGGCGTGGGCGAGGCGCTCCTGCAGCTCGTCCGGCTTTCCGGCCGCGCGGACGCGCTCCGTGAACGCGGTCAGGTCGCGCGCAGCGCGCACCTGCGTCGCGAGGTAGGCGACCCGCTCCGTGTGCACCTGGTGGTCGTCGATGAGCGCGCCGCCCTGCGTGACCTGGGCGGCGTGCTTCACCGCGGCGTCCACGACCCGCTGCGCAGCATCGACGAGGGTGCGGGCTGCTGCCGCAGGCGAGGTGTCGGTGGTGGTCATCGGTCGGTCCCTTCGCGCTCCGCGCCCCTCAATGTCCTCGGACGTGTCCTCGGGAAGGGGTCGCGGGCTGTTCGAGCAGTCCCCGCTAACGGCGGCGGGGGATGAGGACGGTGTAGTCGAGGTCGAGCACCACGTTCGGGTGATAGCGCTCGCGGCCCTTGTCGTCGGTGACCTTGAAGGGCTGCTCCTCGGTGTTCGGGTCGCAGTTCTTCACGCCGACGAGCCGCAGGCGCAGCGCCCCCGCGTCCGCGCGGCCGAGGTCGATCTTCTCGAGGATGTCGGTCCACGCGAAGACGGTGTCGCCGGCGAAGGTCGGGTTGCTGTGCGTGCCCCCGTTGAACGCGAGGATGCGCGCGACGTTCTCCAGCCCGTTGAACGACAGCGCCCGCGCGATCGAGATCACATGGCCGCCGTAGATCACACGCTTCCCGAACCGGGAGTCCTTCAGCGCGTGTGCGTTGAAGTGCGCACGTGCGATGTTCTGGTAGAGGCGGGCCGCCATCTGGTGCTCGGCCTCCTCGATGGCGACACCCTCGATGTGGTGGATGCGCTCGCCGACCTCGTAGTCCTCCCACAGGTACGGGCCACCGGTGACGGTGGTGTCCCACCGCGACAGGTCGAACTCGGACGGGACGAAAAGGTCGCCCGCGGCCACGGACTCCGGCGTCTCGGGCGCCTCGTCGATGCCGGTGAAGCCGGAGGTGTCTCGCTTCGCCATCAGCACCCAGCGGATGAACGACAGGACGTCCTCGCCCCGCTGGTTCTGTCCGACGGTGTGGACCCAGGTCACGCCCGTGTCCCCACCGGAGGACTCACGCATCCCGATCACCCTCGTGCGGGCCGTGATCGTGTCGCCGGGGTAGACCGGCACGCCGAACTTCACGTCCGCGTAGCCGAGGTTGGCGATCGCGTTCAGGGAGATGTCCGGCACGGACTTCCCGAAGACCGTGTGGAACACCAGCATGTCGTGGATCAGCTCGCGCTCGAACCCGAGGGTGCGGGCGAACTCGGCGTCGCAGGACAGCGGCTCACGGCTCGCGGTCAGCGCGATGTAGAGTGCCGCATCGCCCTCCGTGACCGTCCGAGGAATCGCGTGGGCGATCTCGCGACCGGTGGTGAGATCCTCGAAGTAGTTGCCCGTGTTCGCCTTGTTCTGACCTGCCACGCCACCCCCAACCCCATCGCGCCGTCCCCTCGACGGCGGCTCCGATTGTACGGTCGCTCCCCGCTAACGACCGCCCGAGGCGCATGCGCCTTCGGTGCTGCAGCACCCGGCAGATACCCCTCCCGGGTAGACTCGAAGGACGCAGGGAAGGAACACACATGGGACTCAAGGAACTCGAAGCGCTCGTGGCCGTCCTCCAGAAGGAGATCGACAAGGGCCGCGCGGACAACCTCGTGCTCGGGACGTGGCACATCCACTTCGAGAAGCGCGGCGAGGACCCGGTGTTCTCCTTCAACAAGTGCGAGTCCGAGGTCTACTGCGAGGAGCGCCCGGTCGTGGTCGGCGTGGACGGCACCATCCTCGACAAGGGCGGG
>JALOAM010000239.1 GCA_023228765.1 Dehalococcoidia bacterium | reverse complement strand
CGGCGCCGACGTGATCCAGATCGAGTCGCGCACGCACCCCGACGTGTGGCGGGGCGGATACGCCGGCCCGATCCCGCCCGGCGTCCGCGACGAGTCGAAGCAGCAGCGGAAGTGGAACGTCGCCTCCGCCTACAACTCCGTGAACCTCAACAAGCGCGCGATCACCCTCGACGTCGTCGACCCGGAGGGGATGGCGATCTTCAAGCGCCTGATCCCCCTCGCGGATGTGATCGCGGACAACTTCACGCCGATGGTGATGGAGAAGTGGGGCCTGGACTACGAGACGTTGACGGCGATCAAGCCCGACATCATCCAGGCCTCCCTCTCCGCCTACGGCGCCACGGGCCCCCTCCGCGAGGTCCGAGGCATCGGCGGCACGATGGAGCCGATGTCCGGCCTCTCCTCTCTCCTCGGCTACGAGGGCGGACGCCCGATGAACTCCGGCTCGATGATCCCGGACGCGATCGCCGGCGCGTGGTTCGCCTCTGCGATCCTCACGGCGATCCGCCACCGCAACCGCACGGGCGAGGGGCAGTACATCGACCTCGGGATGATGGAGGCGAACGCCATGTTCACGGGCGACGCCTTCCTCGAGTACACGGCGAACGGCCGCATCCGGCGGCCCTCCGGCAACCGCCACCCGAGGCTTGCCCCGCACAACAGCTACCAGCTCCAGGGCGGCGCGTGGATCTCGATCGCCGTGGAGACCGAGGCCCAGTGGGCCGCCCTCTGCGCCGAGGTGGGCGACGACACGCTGGCGACTGACCCACGGTTCGCCTCGACGGCCGCGCGCAAGGAGCATGAAGGCGCGCTCGACGAACGCCTCGCGGCCTGGGCCGCCACCGAGGTCGATGCCGCCCGGCTGGAGGAGCGCCTCCTCGCCGCGGGCGTCCCCGCCGCTCGCATCCGGCCGCGCGCCGAGGTCATCGCGCACCCCGTGTTCGAGGCGCGCGGGTTCGCCATCGATGTCGACTACCCGGAGGCCGGACGGAGGCGCGTCGCGGGTGCGCCCTGGCGCATGTCCGCGACGCAGCCGGAGGTCACGCGGCCCGCGCCGATGCTCGGCGAGCACAGCCATGAGGTCTTCGCGGAGCTCCTCGGCATGTCCGCCGGCGAGTACGAGGCGCTCGTGGAGCGCGGCATCTCCGGCGACGGCCCGCCCGAGGGCGCTCCGACGGCGGCGGAGGACTGATGCCCAGACGCCCGCTGCGGCTGCTGCACGCGTCCGACCTGCACCTGCACTGGCAGCAGCGGGAGCCCTCGGTCGCCGCGCTGCGAGGGCTGGCCGCCGCAGCGCGAGCGTCCGGCGCGGAGACCGTCCTGATGGCGGGCGACATCTTCGACACGGCCGACCAGCCGGACGACTTCATCGACACCGTCGCCGAGGAACTCTCGGCATTCGCCGCACCGGTCGTGCTCATCCCCGGCAACCACGACATCCGCTACTCGGAACGCGAGCCAGACGCCCTCGGTGGCGTCGGCGCGCGCATCACGGGGCGCCATCACCTCATCACCGCCGAGGATGGCGAGCTGCTCACGCTCCTCGACAGCACGCTCCAGGTCTGGGGCCGCGGGATGCCGGAGCACACGCCGAAGAACGACCCACTCGCCGGCGTGACGTTCGAGGGCGGTGAGACATGGCGCGTCGTCGTCGCGCACGGCGAACTGACGTCGGGCGGCCTCGTCCGGAGCTCCCCGATCGACCTCGAACGGCACGGGCCCGCCCTCGACGGCGTGGACTACCTCGCACTCGGACACCACGACGACTCATCGCTCCACGCCCGAGGACGCACGGTCGTCTGTTACAGCGGATCGGCCTCAACGGTGCTCGCCGACGGCCGGTACGCCCTCGTCGAGCTCTCGGAACCGGAGGGCGCGCGGGTCACGTTCCACCGCTGGGCGGACTCATCACAACTGCATCACGAGCCGGGGATTGCGCCCCGAGTACGACATTGACTGGGAGGACCGCATGACCACCGAGGAAGCACGCACCGAGCAGGAGCGCGTCACTTACAGCACGACCCACGACGGAATGATCGCGGTCGTGGCCCTCAACCGGCCGCGGTACCGGAATGCGTTGAGCCTGCAGACCATGCAGGAGCTGGACGCCGCCTTCAAGCGCGCCGTGGAGGACGACACCGTCCGTGTCATCGTCCTGAAGGGCGAGGGACCCTCATTCTCGGCCGGTCACGACCTCGGATCTCCCGACGTCGCCGGGCGTGACCGCGCGGCGATGGCCGCCACGGACGCGATGTACGCGCGGACGTGGACGCTGGACATGGACCACTACTTCCGCTTCCGCGCCCTGCCGAAGCCCACCATCGCGCAGGTGCACGGCCACTGCATCTTCGCCGCGTTCATGCTCGCCTCCTCGATGGACCTCATCTTTGCGGCCGAAGACGCCGAATTCCTCGCGACGGACCTCGAGTTCTTCACGATGCCGTGGGACCTGGGCGCGCGGAAGACGAAGGAGATCCTGTACGAGAACCGCTTCCTCTCCGCGACGGAGGCGAAGGAACTCGGCTACGTGCAGCGCACGTTCCCGCCCGACCAGCTGGAGGACGGCGTGCTGGAGTACGCAAAGCGCGTCTGTGAGCAGGAGCCGTTCAAGCTGCGCATCATGAAGATGTCCATCAACCAGATGCAGGACATCCAGGGCTTCACCCCGCACATGGTGTCCCACCACTCCGCCTGGGTCGTCAGCCGTAGCGGCACCCGTAAGCCGGACGTCCCCGCCGAGGAGACCCCCAGCGGGCGCCGCAAGCACTCGATCGTGGAGAAGGCCAAGGCGAAGCAGTAGCCCCGCAGCACCACACCACCGTCCGAGGCCTCGCGTTCCTCCTGGAGCGCGAGGCCGGAGCGGCCTAGAGCGCGAGGCTGGGGCGGCCTAGAGCGCGAGGCCGGAGCGACGGTCGAGGCACTCGAACTCGGACCACAGGGGATAGTGGTCCGAAAGGCGCCACTGGATCTGCGCCCTCGGCATGTCGAGGTACACGACGTCCGGGAAGTCCACGTAGCCGCCCCCCTGGTAGCGCATGGTGAGGGCCGGCGGCGCCGTGGGTGAGGTGCTTTCCATGAACCAGGCGATCTGGTCGTAGAACTTGCCCCCGCCGAAGATCGACCGAGGCGCCTCCATCAGGTCGGCGGGGACCTGCAGGCCGCCGCTCACGAACGCCTCGTACAGCGGGTCGTCCGCCCGGTCGATGTTGAAGTCGCCGAGCACGATGAGGTTCGTGGACCACGCGTGAGGTGAGCGCGCCCAGTCCGCCATCCACTTGCTGATCGCCCGCAGCTCCGGGACGCGGTCCGAGGAGCGCGCGCCGTACAGCACGTGCAGTGTGACGAGGATGAACTCCGTGCCACCGGCGTCGAAGCTCACCGCGTACGGCGTCCGTGCGAACTGGCGGTCGAAGGCGCCCTCCTTGATGCCGGACTCGTCCGTCGGAACGACAAGCTCAGCCGTGAGGCCGGAGGGCACGAGGCGGCGGCGGTCGAAGACGAAGCCAAGGCGCTCGTTGTTGCCGGCGGACCCGCGGGTGACATCCGTGACGATAAAGCCCCAGTTCGGCCCCAGGAGCTCCATGAGCGCCCGCGCGGCGGTGAGGTCCTCGCGGACCTCCTGGATCGCGGTCACGTCGAAGCGCGAGACCACCTCCGCGATCAGGCGGAGCGCATGCAGATCGCGCTGCGTGGGGTCGCCCGGCTCGGCGGCCCACTTCTTCGTCAGGCCGCCGAACGCCTTCAGGTTCCACGTGCCGATCAGGAGGTTGCGGTCCACCGTCTTGGCCGGGACGACCAGGTCGAGGAGCGCGCGGAGCGACTCGACGTCCCGCACCAGCGCGGGCGGCAGCGGCCCCGTGAGGTCAGTCGTCATCGCGTCGGCCCCAGGGCGTCCGTCACGGGGTCGCCCG
>JALOAM010000238.1 GCA_023228765.1 Dehalococcoidia bacterium | reverse complement strand
GGCGCGTGACGGTCCGCGACTCCCGCGAGCTGCACCCCACCAAGCCCGGCCCCGCCACGATCTCGTTCACCGTGGAGGACAACCAGCTCTACCAGTGGTGCTGGCGCCGGGCCGCGTACCAGGTACAGACGGGGCGTCGCCGTCCGCCTGGGTACGACTGACCCTGTCGGAGATTGACAGGATTCGTTTGTCTAGCGCCACTAGACAAACGCCCTCCAGCCTTTGTATAGTGTCTCTAGACAGAGGAGGGAGACACCGATGGAAGCCCGCAAGGTCACCTACGAGCACTACATCATCGAGGGGCACTTCACCGAGGGGCCGCACGCCGGGGTGAAGGTGTGGGGCGCGAAGCCCGGGATGAAGCGACCGGCCGTCGCCAGGGAACAGCGGCACGCCCACGTGTTCAGCGTCTCCACCAACGACAGCATCACCGCCACGGTTGGGACGGACGCGCTGGCGAAATACCAGGAGGCCTACGCCTCTGAGCCGGTCGAGTGGGCGCTGGTCCGGGTCAACCCCGCGAGCAAGGGGCGCATCTAATGGCTGACAACACTCTCGACCTGGTCGCTATCCAGGAGATCGCCGCCCGCGCGAACGTCTCTCCCGACGCCGTCCACAAGTGGCGGGCGCGGTACTCGGACTTCCCGTCTCCCGCCGCCGACCTCGCGATGGGGGCGGTGTGGCGGTGGGAAGACATCGACGCCTGGCTTATCCAGCGCGGACTCCCACGGGCGCGCAAGCCACTCCTCGACCGGTTCGGGCTGCTCGCGCTCATCAAGGAGCACGGCATGCCGAAGGTCGCGAACGCCACCAGCCTCGGCGATGTCGGGTGGATACTCGAGGAGGGAATCCCCCTCGTGGACTGGGAGGCTCGCGTCGGGCGCGGGCACATCGGCTTTATCCGTTGGTCGCCGGAGGGCCGTGACACCCGCGCCGAGGTACGGCGCATCCAGGACCAGCGGCGCGCGCTGGAGATCCGCGAGCGAGAGCTCCTACAGCCCTCCTACCACCACAAGAAGGAGCGTGAGGAGTGGGAGGATGCTCGTCGGCGCATCAACCTGCTGAACATCGAACTACGCGAAGTGGGCGGCAAGGATGCCGGGCGAGATGCCGCCGAAATGCTCCTGATCGTCAACAGTGACGATCGCGCCACCTACGAGCAGATGGTCGCCGAGGAGGACTACCCCGTGCTCCTCGTCATGCTCTCGGAGCTGCCCGAAGAGGCCCGACCGCGCCTGCAATCCCCCAAGTCCGTCAATGCCAGCCCAACCGCTGCACCGCCGAGGAAGCGCAGTAGCCGCCAGCGGCAAAACCGCACCCTGAACCCCGGCGAGGATTTCGAGCTGCTCCGGTGAGCGTCCTCTCCGAGGTCGACCTGGTCCACGCCCGGTCGGAGGCGTTCCAGCGGCGCGTCTCCGACGCCCTCGCCGTCATCACCGTTGCCCTCTCGCAGGCGCAGCGACCGTACATCGCGTACAGCGGCGGCAAGGACTCGATGGTGGTGATGCACCTCGTCCACTCCGTGGATCCGACGGTGCCGATCTACTGGTCAGACGACGAGCTGGAGTACCCCGAGGTCGTGGAACACATGACGCGGCTCCAGGAGCTCGCGGGTGACCAGATGTACATCGGCTTGGGGTGGGCAACGCACGCAGGGTGGTTCCGCCCCTGGCGCGAGCGTCCGTTCTTCCGCGACAGCCTCTCGACCGCGATGCTCGTCGAGATGGACACGGACGACTGGATGGCCGGTGCGGGTTTTGACCTGGTGTTCACCGGCATCCGCGGCGAGGAGTCCCGACGACGACGCGGCTGGCTGGCCGAGGCTGGGCCGCTTTACTCCGTGCGCTCCGGGACCGGGAGGCGGTGCGCTCCACTCGCCGCGTGGGGTGAGCACGACGTGTGGGCGATGATCGCCCGCGACCGCCTCCCCTACCTCGCTGTGTACGACCGGCTGTACGAGATCGGCATCCCGCGCGACCGGATGCGCGTCGGCCCGCTCCCCCTCGCCCACCGTGAGCACCTTGAGGCTGGATGGCCCGAGGTGTGGGCTCGGCTCGCCAACCGTTACGGCGCTCACCGCTGGGCGTAGGCTGCACGAGACCGGGCGGCTCGGCGACTAGTCGGAGGTAGTCGCGATATCAAGCAGCTCGATCGGCAGCGGGTCGATCAGAGCCGCCTCGGCGCCGCGCTGCGTGACGTCGTGCCAGAGCATCCCGCTGACAGCGTGCATGGGCGCGAGCAGTTCGCCCGCGAGCTCGGCTACGTCAACGTCCGCACCCGGGACTGCTGCGAGTTCGCGCGCAATCTCACACGCACGGGCAGCGAAGGTATCGGGGAAGTGCCCGGTAATCGCCCCGCAGTAGGGGCAGTCCTCGTAGACCTCGTCATCGAGCTCATCCATGCCACGCATCATACACAACAAGAGGCCCCCGGCTCTGGAGCGCCGAGGGCCTCTGTCCCGCACCCGGAGGGGGTGGGGCGGGCTACGCGGTGGTCGCCTCCAGCGCGGCGAGCTCGGCGTCGATGAGCGCGCGGGCTCGCTCTAGACCCGGCCGCAGGTCCGGCTCGACGGGCGGCTCGAGCTCGCCGGGTGGCTCCTCGTCGACCGGCGGCGTGGCAGGCTCCTCGGCCGGTGGCTCGACCACAGGCGGCTCCTCGACCGGCGGCGCCTCGGGGACTGCGCCGCCGACCAGCGTAAACACCTCGGGCGCGCGGAGCCGGACGCGCGTCACCACGCGGGTCGCTGGCCCCTGGCCGTCGCCCTTGCCGCCGTCCCAGCTCTGGTAGTCGGCGGCCTCGATGAGCAGCACGATGTTCCGACCGGCCCAGTCCGGCGGGATGATGTCGCGCTCCTCCAGCACCAGCTCCCACCCGTCACCCTGCGGCGCGAGCAGGCGGAGATGGTGGCCACGGATCTCCACGCGATGCGCGGCCCTGCTCCCGTGCGCGTTGATGCGCTCCCACGGGAGGTTGCGGCGCGGCGGGAGCGTGTCGCTGCCGGTGAACTGCACCAGCCACGCCTTGTCGCCGAGAGGCGATCCCTGCGCGCGCCACATGATGGAGTTGCGCGGGATGCGTGGCAGGCGGTTGCGGACCACCTCGATGAAGTCGGGGTCGGCGGCGGTGCTGAGGTTGCCGCCGATCTTGAGGTACTCGTCCTCGGGCACGAGCCAGAACGCCATCCACTTGCGCTCGGTGTGCCGGTCGATCGGCGAGTAGATCTCGGCCTCCATGTGCAGGCGCGGGCACGACATCATGCCGATCGGCTGCTGCACGGTCTGGAAGCCACCGTCGCCCGGGGCGTGGAGCATGAGCGCCCCGGCCTTGATGGCGGCGAGGTCCTCGATGCGCGAGACGGGGCCGAAGTCGGTCTCCTCGACGTAGCCCAGCGGCCCCGATGTCACCACCGGCGCGCCCTCGTGGTTGAACGAGCGGATGAACACGACGGGCGCGGGCACCTGCCCGTTGCCCCGGAAGGTGCCGTCTGGCTCACTCGCGAAATCGACGATCAGCTCTGCCATGTCAGCCTCCTAGCTGTGCCGCCGCCCGGCGGACTGCGAACTTGACGGGGTTGGGCGCGTAGCCGTCGTCCGTGACGACGAGCTGCAGGTAGTGGCCGCGTGCCTGCGAGACGTTCGCCGGCGCTTCGAGGCGCGCCGTGAGCGCCGCGGTCAGCTCGACGCGCACCACGCCCGCCTCCGCGCCCTGGAGCGTGGTCGCGAACCCCTCGAGGTCGGCGTGGATGATGGCCTGGTCGTTGTTCGCGGCGCGGACCGTGGCCGTGACGGTCTTGTTGGTGAGGTCGACCACCTCGCCGTCCTTGCGGATGGTGACGTCGATGGTGGCCGCAGCCCCCACGGTCACCACGCCGCCCGTGGCCTCGTTGATGAGCGTCGTCATGAGCCATCTACCTCC
>JALOAM010000237.1 GCA_023228765.1 Dehalococcoidia bacterium | reverse complement strand
CATACGGAACTCGCGCGCCATGACGGAGACGAGCTCCACCTCGGCGCCGGCGAGTGCCGGGCTCGTCGGCACGATCGCGAGGTTCGGCGTCTCGGTCGCGACCACCGAGGCCAGCAGGGGGGCTTCCTCGACCAGCGCGGCGTAGAGGCCACCGCCGTCATCCGGCCGCGCGACGCCGAGGGCACTGGTGGCGTTCGCCTGGGGATCGGAGTCGAGGACGAGGGTGCGGACGCCTCGCGAGGCGAGCCCAGCGGCGAGCGAGACGGTGGACGTGGTCTTCCCCACGCCGCCCTTCTGGTTCGCAAACGCAATGACAACGCTCACGCGGGACGTCCCTCGTCGGCGCCCGCGCGCACATTGAAGCGGGCCGCTATCTCATCGAGGGAAGGGAGGACGCCCGGACCGCGCACCTCGCACGCAGCCGCGGCACAGGCCGCGGCCAGCCGTCCGGCGAACTCTTCCCCCGCTCGCACCGCGAGTATAAAGGCGGCAGCGAACACGTCCCCCGCCCCGGTCGTATCGACCGGTTCTGCCTCGAACGCCGCGACCTCGCGCTCGCCCGTCCGCGTGAGGATCTGCGCGCCCCGGGCGCCACGGGTGACCACCACGCGCGCCGAACGAGCCGCCAGGTGCGCCAGCGCGCCCGAGGGCCACAGCGCCGTCTCCTCCTCGGCGAGGAAGATCGAGACGTTCGGCCTCGCCGCGTCGAGGAGTACCGAGGACGGCTGGGCGCGGTGCGCGATCCGCTGGTCGGGCAGGACGGTGCGCTGCAGCCCTTGTCCGAGCAGCGCGACCTCCGCCGCCGGGTACTCGTCGAGGAATGCAGTGACGTCGACATCCTCAGGCAGCAGCGGGCCGAGGATCAGCGTCGCGGGCTCCGGCCAGGCGGCCGGCGCATCCTCGGGCGTCACGGTGCGCCCCGGCGCCTGGACCAGCGTCTGCACCCGAACGCCCTCCACGAAGTCATGGCGAAGCGTGAGCGTCTGCGCCTCGACGCGATGCACCTCGTGCGTCGCGAGGGCGGTCAGGTCGGCGTCCGGACCGCCGAGGGCGAGGACGTGCGCCCGGACCTCGAGCGCCTCGTTCGCACGTGCGGTATAGAGGGCAGTGCCGCCCGGGACATGCTGGAACTCGTTGCCGGTGACCTCATCCCAGGTCACCGGGCCAACGATCCAGACCGGATCCGGAGGGGGCGTCAGCGGCACACGGAGATCCTTCTCGGGGCTTCACAGCCCGTCTCGCGCGTCCTCGGACGCCCTCGACCGGTGTTAGTCGTCGGGGAGGATCTCCACCTGGCGGTCCTCGCCAGAGCCCACGCTTTCGGTGCGCACGCCTTCCTCCTCGCGGAGGGCGATGTGCACGATGCGGCGCTCGTGAGCCGGCATCGGCTCCAGCGTGATGACGTCACCGGTCTCGCGGACCTCCTGCGCGATGTCTCGCGCGAGGTCTACGAGCATCTCCTCGCGGCGGCGGCGGTAGCCCTCGATGTCCACGCCGAAGACGGGGGGCTTGTTACCGCCCTTCGAGACGATCGTGTTCACGAGGTACTGGACCGCCGAGAGCGTCTCACCGCGCCGGCCGATGAGCACGCCGAGCTCGTCGGACGTGTCGTCGTCGTTGCCGTAGATGTCGAAGATCTGCTCGATGAGCCCCGTCCCGTCGCCGGGCGTCTCCGGCTCACGCGCCGTGATCTGCGTGTCTGCGTACCCGAGCAGCGTGAGGATGTCGCGCAGCGTCGACCCCGCGAGGTCCACGTCGTCCGCCGGGTCCTCGATGGGCGAGTAGGGGAGCTCCTCCGGCGAGCCCGGCACGGGGATCGCCTCGTCGTCGGACACGCCCTCGATCGGCTCGCCCGAACCCTCGCCATCGCGGTCGCGATCGCGGCCGCGACCACCGCGCGAGGAGCTACCACCGCGGCCTCGGCCGCCACTGCGACCACGGCCACCCCGGTCACCTCGCTCCCCACGAGGAGCGCGCTCGCCACCGGAGTCACCGGTACTGGCCGAGCGGTTCCCGCCACGTGGGGCAGCGGCGACGGCCTCGCCTGCCTCGGCGTCATCGTGGTCAGCGTCGTCGTGGTCGGCGTCATCACCGTTCGAGGCCGAAGCCTCGGCCGTCGCCGCCCCGTTCTCGCCACCACGGCGCCGCCCGCGCCCACCTCGACGGCCGCGCCGGCGACGCGGACGGGACTCGCCGTCCTCGCCCTCCCGGGCCTCGGTCGTTTCACGTGAAACATTGGCACCTGCGGCGGCAGGGGCTTCGGAAGTGTCCGCGGGGGCCTCGAGCGGGGTCACCCGCACGATCGCGGGCTCCGCTCCGATGCCGAAGATGCCGCTCTTACCCTCGGTGACGACGTCGACGGCGACCTGATCGCGACGAAGACCCAGCTCCGTCAGCACCTTGCCGACTGCCTCGTCGACGGTTCGCCCGCTCGCCTCGGTTGTCCTCATCGCTGTCCCCCGGTTCGGTACCGCTGCCGTTCGCAGCGTCGGTCTGCTTCGAAGAAGTCTTCACGGCCGCCTTCGCCTCCCCGCGAGGAGCGCGCGACCCGCGTCGCGTGCCCGGCTCGGGCAGGGTGATGCCCCAGGCGTTCCGGAGCGGTGCGGGAATCATCGACGCCCAGGTGAAGTCACCAGGGCCGACGAAGATCCACTGCAGGATGATGCCGATGGCCGTGCTGGCGAACCAGTACAGACCCACGCCGGCCGGGCTCGAGAAGACGATCCAGCCGAACACGGCCGGCATCATCCAGAGCATCATCTGGTTCATCTGCTGCTGCTGCGAGTTCGCGGACGCCGTGGTCGCCGTACGGCCCATGGAGATGCGCTGCTGCAGCCACATCGACGCGCCCGTGAGGACGGCGAGGGGCAGGTTGCCGCTCGCACCCAGGTCGACGCCGAGGAACGTCGGGCTCAGCGGCACCGCGTTCTGGATGAAGTCGACGTCGTAAAGGCGCCCGGAGAGGTTGAGGATGCCCTCGGGGTTGTCGCCGAGGGTGATGCGGATGACCTGGTAGAGGGCGATGAAGATCGGGAACTGGATGAGCTGCGGACCGAGGCAGCCGAGCGGGTTCACGCCGGCTTCCTTGTAGAGCTTCATCACCTCTTCATTGCGACGCCGGGGATCCGAGTACTTCTTCTGGATCTCCTGCATCTGCGGCTGGATCTCCTGCAGTGCGCGCATGGAGTGCAGCATCCGCAGTGTCAGCGGGAAGAGCAGCGCGCGGGAGATCACGGTGAAGACCAGGATGGCGAGGCCGTACGAGCCGAAGCACAGCGCGGTCAGCGCCACCATGATGTTGATCAGCGGCGTTTCGAGGACGGTCTGCCAGATGGCCCCGATCGGCATGCCTTGGTGCTCCCCTCAGCCCTGCGTCAGCGGTCCGCCGCGGTCAGGGGCACGTTCTGGAACGCACCCTGGCGAGCGGCGTCCACGCGCACGAGGTCGTGCTGCGAGGTGACCAGGTAGATGTCGTCCCCGCTCACGAGCGGGTTGGCGTTCACATTGCCCTCAACGGTCGCGTCCTGCACCCAGGTGACGCTCCCGTCAGCCGGGTTGAGGGCGAACACGCGCCCGTCGCGGGCGACCACGATGAGGTTCTCGCCCTGCATGACGGCGCCGGCGCGGAACTGCGCGTCATCGGCGCGGAAGGACCACACCTCTTCGCCGGTCTCGCGGTCGATGGCAAAGACGGAGCCGCTCATGTTCGGCGCGTACACGACGCCCTCGTGCACGAGCGGCCGTGCGAGGAACCAGCCGTCACCGGGGAACGCCCAGCGCTCCGCGCCGCCGTCCGAGACGTCCAGCGCGTGGATGAACTGGTCGAACGCGCCCGCGATGAGCAAATCACCGTCCAGCACGAGGTCGGCGGCGGTGGGACCGGAGATCTCCTGCGCCCACTCGACATCGCCGGTCGCCGT
>JALOAM010000236.1 GCA_023228765.1 Dehalococcoidia bacterium | reverse complement strand
CGCGTCGCTGGAGCGCACCTCGATCGCCACGAGCGTGGTACTGGTGACCGCCCAGCCGATCTTCGTGAGCGCCGGCGCGTGGCTCTTCCTCCACGAGCGCCCGACGAGGCCCGTTGTGCTGGGGACGCTGATCGCGCTCGCGGGTGCTGGGATCCTCGTGAGCGACGACTGGGGCGACCTCGGCACGCAGTGGGGGAACCTGCTGGCGCTGCTGGGCGCGCTCGCGATCAGCGTCTACGTCGTGATCGGGCGGCAGGCGCGCCAGCAGCTCTCGTTCACCTCGTACACCGCGGTCGTATACGGCCTCGCCGCCGCGATGCTCCTCGTCGGAGCCGGCGCCACCGGGACGCCGCTGCTCGGACTGCCGACCGAGGCGTACGAGCTCATCCTTGCGATGGCGGTCGTGTCGCAGTTGATTGGACATAATGCGATCAACTACGCGCTTGCGGCGGTGCCGGCTGCGGTCGTCGCCGTCGCCATCCTCGGCGAGCCCGCGATCACTATCGCGATCTCGGCGCCGCTCGTGGACGAGGTGCCCACGTTGCTGGAACTGGTCGGCGGGGCGGTCGTCCTCGCCGGGGTGTACGTTGCCCTCCATGGCTCGCGGAAGGCTGCGAGGCCTGCCGCGACGCCGGTCTGAGGCCACGATTCACGCTCGGGAGGGGACTCCATGCCACCGCTGCCCACGAACGGCCCGTTGCAGGACATCCGCGTGCTGGACCTGACCTGGGTGCTCTCCGGGCCGTTCTGCACCCTCACCCTGTGCGACCTCGGAGCGGACGTGATCAAGGTCGAGCGGCCGCCCTACGGAGACGTGTCGAGGACCACCGGCCCGCTGATCGAGGGCGAGTCCGGCTACTTCTTCTCCGTGAACCGCGGCAAGCGTTCGGTCGCCCTCGACCTCACGTCGGAGGATGGCAAGGCGCTGTTCCTCCGCCTCGTGCGCGAAGCGGACGTGGTCGTGGAGAACTTCACGCCCGGCAAGATGGACGCGCTCGGCCTCGGCTACGCCGCTCTGTCCGAGGTGAACCCGCGCCTGATCTACGCCGCGATCTCCGGGTACGGCCAGACGGGGCCGATGCGGCAGAAGCCCGCCCTCGACGTCATCGTGCAGGGGGCAGGTGGGGTGATGTCCGTGACGGGGTATCCGGACGGCGACCCCGCGCGGCCGGGCCTCTCGCTGGGCGACGTGGCCGCCGGCCTCTACTGCGCGATCGGTGTCCTCGCCGCGCTGCAGGAGCGGGAGCGCTCCGGCGTGGGGCAGATGGTGGACATCTCCATGCTGGACTGCCAGATCGCGATCCAGGAGAACGCCTACATGCGGTACCACCTGACGAAGGAGGAACCCGTCCGCCTCGGTACGCGGCACCCCTCTGCCGTCCCGTTTCAGGCGTTCCCCACCGCTGACGGATGGATGGTGCTCGCCCTCGCGTGGAGCGTCCCCAACCAGTGGGCGCTCCTCTGCTCCGAGCTCGACGTGCCCGAGTTGATCGACGACGAGCGCTTCCACTCCTCCGCGGCCCGCTCGAGGAACCACGCGGAGCTGGAGCCGCTGCTGCGAGCCGCGTTCCTGCGGCGCACCACCTCGGAGTGGGTGAGCGCGCTCGAGCAGTACGGCATCCCCTGCGGCCCGTTGAACACGATCGCCGAGGCGGCTGCGATGGAGCAGGTGGCGGAGCGCGGGATGCTCCCGGAGGTGCCGCACAAGACCTTCGGCCCGGTCCGACTCTCGAACAGCCCGCTCAAGCTCTCGCGAACGCCGGCCGGTATCCGTGGCTCCTCGCCCGACATGGGCGAGCACAGCCGCGAGGTCCTCGGCGAGGTGTTGGGCCTCGATGCGGGCGCGCTCGATGACCTCGTGGCGCGGCAGGTGGTGTGGGAAGAACGGCCCGAGGTCGAACTCGGCTAGCCCGCCAACGCCGGCGGCGACCCCGGCGCGCTAGCGCCGACGGCGCCCCGGGATGCCGAAGCTGGGGCGGATGCGGCGGCGGAGCGCGTAGAGCACCAGCACCAGGACGGCGCCGGTCGCGATCAGACCGATCGAGATGATCGTGCGGAGCTGTGAGTCTTCCTCGGTAAAGCGGTCCTCCAGGACCTGCTCCGGCGTACCGATCGCCACGCGCTGCAGGTCGAAGGTGTTGATCTGTAGCGCGGACTGCAGCAGCGCCACGTTGCCGTCCAGCGAGCGCCCCACGATCGCGTCAGCGGCCCATCCGAGGGCGGTCGAGTCCGTGCCGCTCACGGAGAGCAGCGCGCGCCCGCGTGCCCAGGGCACCTCCACCTCCTGGATCGCGCCGATGCGCGAGGAGTCGAGGATCTCCGTGAGCGTGCCTTCTTCCTCGACGAGCGCGCGGGAGCCGCCCTCGCGCAGGACGAGGGGCAGGATCCGCTCCAACTCCTGTCCGAGGGGTGTCGCGGGCGGGACGCCGATGGCGATCACGTGGTTGTCGCCCAGCGTCCCTGGGGTCGCTTCCAGCACGCTCTGCACGGAGAAGACGTTCTGCGCGCCGAACGCTCGGCCCAGCGCCACCATCGTGAACATGCCGGCCCGCAGAGCGTCGCGGTCCAGCGCGTTCACCACCACCACCGTGTCGCGGATGCCTCGGAGGCCGGCGAACGGGTAGGGGAGCGCGCCGAGGTTGGAGCCGGAGGCCGCGCCGCCCGCCTGCGGGAGCTGGATCGCGGAGTCGTCATGGATCGTGAGCCACAGCCGCTCCGGGGCGGGGGACTCGCACGGCGCGAGGACCAGCGACTCCGCGAAGTAGAGGTTCGCCCTCAGCGTCACCGTGTTCGGGCCGATGCGGAGCGTGTCCCACGGCAGGTCGACGCGGTAGGAGGTGCGGTGCGACTCCTCCTCGTCGATCAACACGGTCGCGATCGTCTCGCCGTTGAGCTCCACGATGATGTTGGAGCGTCGCGGATCGAGCCCCTCCGGGTAGGACAGCACGAGGTCCATCGCGCCCGTCGAGTCCGGCGCGGCGGCGGGGGCGCTGAAGGCGACCGACACGGTGCCGGACTGCCCCTGCACGGTGCTCTCGCTTGTGCCTGCGTCGAGGAATGTGAAGGTCTGCTGGAACGCGGGCGTCACCGCGGGGATCACCGGTTCGAGGAGGACGGCCTCCGGCCCCGCGAGCAGCGCGGAGGGCTCGTCGAGCGTGAGGGCGTCCACGCCGCGGCGCACGGCCGCCTCGGTCTCCCCGGTCACGAGGAGCACCTGGTACAGCTCGTTCCACGGCGACTCCACCAGCGCGAGGTAGCCGGAGTCCTCCTGGAGTTGGACGCCTTCGCGGATGAAGGAGTTCGTCGTGGGGTCGTAGTCGGCCTGGGCGGCTTCCATCGCCTCCATCAGCAATGGGTTCCGCTGCGGCGTGCCCACGAGGATCAGCTGGTGGCGCGCCAGCTCCGCGTCACTGATGTCGTTCACGCGGCGGATGCGCAGCAGGTCCAGCTCGAAGAACACGCGTGTGGCAAGGCCGGTCGCGAGCTGGTACGCCGCCGTCAGGTCGTCCCCGGTCGGGTTGTCCGGGATGCCGATGATCACCGGTGCGACGATGGGGTATCCGGCTCGGAAGAACGGGTAGGGGTACTGCGAGAGGTTCGGGTCCTGCAGCGACGGGATCGGCGGGTCGTTCGCGAAGTCCATCTCGAAGAACGTGCTGCCGAGGATCGTCGAGAACAGCGCGGCGCCCGCGGAGGACTCGCAGAACAGGCCCGTGGTCATGTTGAACAGGAAGGACAGGCGGTTGAAGTCCTCCTGGATCAGGTCCGCGGGGACGGGGATCTCGTAGGTGCCGCCGGTAATGTTGGTCTGGTCCAGCTGGACCGCCAGCAGCGGACGGTCGTTGAAGGAGATCGAGACGGCGGACTGCTCCGGGTCCAGCAGGTTCGAGTGGGTGAGGTCCGCCACGATCCGGGAGTTGTCACCGATCGTGTA
>JALOAM010000235.1 GCA_023228765.1 Dehalococcoidia bacterium | reverse complement strand
GCATCCGTCGATCGAGCTCGGCTGCGGGGTCCACGTGCCACTCGACGACCCGGAAGCGCACCACCCACATCAGCTCGTGCTGCCGCAGGAAGCCGCGCAGTCCGCCCGCCTTGGCGAGCCGGACGCGGAACGCTGGGGTCAGCATCTCGGGGTGCTGGTCGAACCAGGCGAACCCCTCGGCAGCGAAGTCGCCCGCTGGGGCATCGCAGGCCAACTGCTTCACCGGTGTCTCGGTGAGTTCGCCTACGCCGAGGCGCACGCCGCCGTAGCGGTAGTCCTTGTCGAGCAGCCAGAACTGCTCGCCCTGGTGCCAGCGCGCAGCGAAGGTGTCCTTCCACTCGCGCCGGGTGACGGTTTTGACACCTGCAAGGAGCGGCAACGTCGTCCACCCAAACGAGATCGCCTTCACAGGACTGCCTCCATCTGGACGCCGTCCAGGCGGCGCACGGCCTGCTCGGCGAGGTACTCGCGGGAGATGTCCGCGCCCACGTAGGAGCGCCCCAGGCGGAGCGCGACGCGCCCGGTGGTGCCGCTGCCGTTGAAGGGGTCGAGCACGACGTCGCCGGGCCGCGAGCCAGCCTTGATGCAGGGCTCAACGAGCGCCTCAGGGAAGGTGGCGAAGTGCGCCCCGCTGTACGGCCGCGACGCGACAGTCCAGACGTCGCGCTTGTTCCGCTCATCCACGAGCTCGCGCACGGCAGCGCTGAACGACTCGTTCGCGCGGACGCCACTGCCCGCCGGCGCCGACTTCGGGTGAACACCACTTCCGCGCGCGTGCGCGGTGCCGCTGACCGGCTCCTTGATCGCGTCGGCGTCGTAGAAGTACCGCTCGCTCTTCGTCAGCAGGAACAGGTACTCATGCGCCTTCGTGGGGCGGTCGCCGACGCTCTCCGGCATCGGGTTCGGCTTGTGCCAGATGATGTCCGAGCGCAGGTACCAGCCGTCCATCTGGAGCGCGAAGGCGACTCGCCACGGGATCCCGACGAGGTCCTTTGGCTTGAGTCCCCAGGGATCGAATCGCCACCGACTGTTCGGACGGCCGGCAGCTTCCTTCGCCTTCCGGCTCTCGTGCTGCGCGTGGTGCTTGTCGCCCATGAGCGTCGATGCCCCGATCGGACCCGAGCGAGACGCGGCGTACGAGTCGCCCAGGTTCAGCCAGAGCGTCCCGCCAGGGCGCAAGACCCGCCGCACCTCGCGGAACACCTCGACCATGTTCGCGACGTACTCCTCGGGCGTCGGCTCCAATCCGAGTTGCCCGAGCGTGCCGTAGTCCCTCAGCCCCCAGTAGGGCGGCGAGGTGACGACGCACTGCACGCTCTCGTCGCGCAGCGGCAGGTGGCGGGCGTCGGCCTGGACGAGCAGTGCGCCGAGGTCAGGCATCCCCGACCCCCATCCGTTGACCGAGGGCGGTCTCGACCCACCTGAGTGCCGTCCCGTCCGCGATGTGCTCGCCGGTCACGCGCAGCACCAGCCACCCCGCGAGCGCGGCCTCGGCGTACTTGACGCAGTCCTCGGCGAACCCAGCGCCTCGCGTGTGGCGCCCGCCCGCCCACGTCCCGCCCTCGCACTCGACCGCGACCTTGACCTCGGGCCAGGCCAGGTCGAAGCGCCACGCGCGCCCCTTGCGGTACTCGTGCATCGGGCTCACGGCGCCCCAGGTGTCGCAGGACACGCACTCCGGCTGCCCGCGCCGCTTGTGGTCGCGCTTGGGGTGGGGGCAGCAGCGCGCGAAGGGGTACTCCGCCACCGGCTCCGGCAGCCCAGCCGCCCATACGGCGGCCAGCATCGAGGCCTCGAGGTCGCTGTAACCCGAGAGGTCACGCGGCATGGTGAACTGCGGCTGCGTGCTCACAGCCGCCCCCCGTTCCGCCGCGGTCCGTTGGAGCGCTTCACCGTCACGAAGTCGGCCTCGTGCAGCTCCCGACGCAGCGCCTCGGCCTCCTCCGCCGTGGGCGCGCCCGTGCGGCGGCCGCACGCGATGCAGTAGGCGTCGAGGTCGCCGTCCTCGTCGTGCTCCGCGATGACGCTGCCGCCACAGCGCGGGCAGCGCTCGGGCACCTCGCGCGCGGCACGCTGCCCCACGTGACGCACGCGCCCCTCCTCGAGCGCGGCCGCCACGGCGCGCATGATGGCGGGGCTGGTGTTGGTGTCGGCCTTCCGGCCCTCGGAGACGAGCCGCGCCCGCTCCTGGGGCGAGAGCAGCCGCTTGCCCTCGCGGACGCGCTCCGCTGCCCGCCACACCGAGCGCTTGGACAACCCGACCGTCTCGGCCACGCGCGCGGCGGGGACGCCAGACGCCAGCGCGGCGACGATCTTCTGGTCGCGGTCGGCCCCGCAGCGGACGCAGACGCCCCCGCCCTCCCAGCGGTGGGTGCGCCCGAGCCCGCGCTCGTGGCAGTTCACGACGGCCTCGGTGGTCATCGCTCGCTCCTCTCAGGCGGCGTTGGTGGCTCCATCGCGGCGGCGCGCAGCAGGCACCACCCGCCGAGGAGCATCAGGACCGTGGGCGGCACGACGACGAGGAGCGTGGGGACGAGATGGGTCATCCCCGGACGTCGCTCTCGCTGAGGATGCACACCCAGATCGCCTCGCCCATGACGATGACGTCGAGCCGCTCCATGCCGAGCTTCGTCGCGGCCTTGCGGATCGAGTTCTTGACGGTGGTCACGTTCTTGCCCTCGAAGGGGGTATCGAGCTTCACGGGAACGAGCGGCTGCAGACGGCCCGCCGCCTTGAGGCCGAGCAGCTCCTGCGTCCACTTCCCGCCGCCGCGCTGCGTGCGGAGCGCGAGGAACTCGCTGTAGTCGAGCTGGTCCGGGTCGTCGGTCATCGTCATGATGGGCTCCTCCTCGCTCTCGTCCTCTGTGATGCGGCGCTCGACGCCGGCGTTGGTCAGTCGGTCACGGCCGCCGCGTCGGGCCTCGATGAGCCGACGCCGTCGCGAGCCGCTGAGGTCGTCGGTAGTGGTCATGGCGACACTGCCAGCAGGACGCCCTGACGGAGGCGGTCCTCTGAGGCCGGGGATGAGGTCGCGCAGTCGCGGCAGGTGGAGCAGTACCACCAGTACCAGCCGGGGCCGCTCCGCTCCTCGCGCCGTTCCGCGTGCAAGTCAGGGCACAAGAACGCGGACCCGAGGCAGCACTTCCGACAGTGGTCACATCGGATGCAGCCTTTCGGGTGCGCCTCGGACACCCGGGCAGGGTCGGCAGGCGTGAACTTCGCCATCCTCAGCTCCCCTCCGTCGGCAGCACCCACCGCCACTCGGCGTCCCCCGCCTGCGTGCCAGTAGCAACCCACCGCTGCGCCCGGCGCGCGGGCGCGGTGAGCACCCACCACCACCCGAGGGCGGAGAGCGCGGCCACGGCGGCACCGAGGGCGAGCACGAGCACGGTGATGCGGGTCACGCGGTAGCCCCCGTGCGCTCCAGTTCCCTGCCGCATCCGCGACAGATCGGGGCGGCGGAGGGATCTGGGGTGATGACCTCGACCACTTCGAGCACACCGAACTCAACCCCCTCCAGCAGGGCGAGGCGCTTGGCTTCGAGGACCGCGGCCTCACGCGACGGGTGCCGCCAGCGAGTGCCTCGGCCCTTCTCGTCCATCCGAATCACCATCCAGAACTGACCCACTGCTCACCTCCTCGCGGCTGAGATGCGTTGCTGATGGACCGAGCGCGGTTGCCGACAACCGGCCCTCGGTCGTGCTCCCCGCTGCCCCGTTGGTGATCTCCCCATGCCTCACCCGGTGGCTCGTTGCGGTTCTGCCCTCCCGTGGGCCTTGCTCGGCCCATCAGCAACGACTCCCAACCCCCCTTTCCTCGCTTCGGCCTGTCCGGCCCGGTGGACTCCCGAGGGGGCGGGGTCGGATAACCCCCTCGGAAGTCCGCCGGGACGCGCAGGCGTCTTACACCAGTGCGGGCTGCGCCCCCTCCGGCCGTCGCCCAGG
>JALOAM010000234.1 GCA_023228765.1 Dehalococcoidia bacterium | reverse complement strand
CCTCGCGCTCATCGAGCATCCCGAGCTCAGCGGGCAGTCCTCCCCCGGCAACCTCGGCGTCCCGAACCGCGTCGTCACGTTCGTCCGCGACGACGGCTTCGCCCTCGACGCCCTCCCGCCCCGCCGTGAGGACGCCCTCCGTCTCCTCCGCGACCGCTTCGCCTCGATGGCCCGCGAAGTCGAAGGCCTCCGCGTCGCCGTGCACCACGGCGGCGTCGCCTCCGCGGCGGAAGCGATGGCCACGTGGATCACGCGCCACCTCGATCCGCAGGAGGTCCACGTGACGCCGATCACCCGCCACGCCGCCACGCGCTACGGCCCCGGCTTCGTCGGCATCGCCTGGACGCACAGCTAACCCTCCGCCTCCGACTCCGCCCTGTCCGATTCCGACCCCCTCTCCCGGTTCCGGGAGAGGGTTGGGGTGAGGGCCGGACTGCGTGGTCATGCAGGACAGCGTTGTCGCCGGAAGACCCTCACCCCCGGCCCCTCTCCCGAAACCGGGAGAGGGGAGACAGAGGATGAGCGACGGACGGCGGCCGATGCGGGGAGCGCCCTCAGACGGGCGCTGGCTGCAAGAGCTGCAGGATGTTGCCGTCCGGGTCGCGGAACGTCGCCATCATGCCGCCCCAGGACATCTGCACCGGCCCGTGGGTGAACTCCACACCACGCTCCGCCATCCTCGCGGCGAGCGCTTCGAGGTCGTAGGTGAGGAAGTTGATCATCACGCGGTTCGGGTCGCGGCTCTCGCCCTCGACGGCGTCGTGGGTGGAGAGGATGAGGCGGAGACGGTCCGGTGGGGTGCCCCACGTGAACGCCGCGCGCTGCGACGCTTTCGAGGGGTCCTCGATCAGGCCGAGTTGCTCGACGTAGAACGCGCGCATCGCCTCGAACCGCTCGGGCGCGGTGAAGAGGCTGATGCCGGCGATGCCGTCGACGCCCACCGGCTCGCCTACTTCGACGTGCCCGCGCGGGACTTCACGAACTCCACCAGGGTGCGGACGGGCGTGCCGCGCATGCCCTTCACCTGCCAGCCCTTGTCGGAGCCTGCGCTCATGACGTTGGCGATGTCCAGGTGCACCCAGGGGGTGTCCTTCGCGAAGACCTCGAGGAACTTCGCGGCGGTGATGCTGCCGGCGTCCCGGCCGCCGGTGTTCTTGATGTCCGCGACGTCCGACTTGATCTGGTCGTAGTACTCGGAGTCCATCGGCAGGCGCCACGCGCGCTCGCCGGCGGCCTCGGCGGCGCGGTCCACCTCGGCGGCCAGGCGGTCGTTGTTGGAGAAGAGGCCCATGCGCACCCGCCCGAGGGCGACCGCCATCGCGCCGGTGAGCGTTGCGATGTCGATGATCGCGGTGCAGCCGTTCTCCCGCGCGAACACGATGCCGTCCGCGAGGACCAGCCGGCCCTCGGCGTCCGTGTTGATCACCTCGATCGAGGTGCCGTCCGAGGCGTAGACCACATCGCCGGGCTTCGTGGCGGAACCGCTCGGCATGTTCTCCGTGCAGGGCGCGATCGCCATCACGTTCACGGGCAGCTTGAGGCGCGCGATCGCCTGGATCGCGCCGATCACCGTCGCGGCCCCGCTCATGTCGCCCTTCATGGCATCCATGCCCTCCGGGGGCTTCAGGGAGATGCCTCCGGTGTCGAAGGTGATGCCCTTCCCGACGAGGCCCACGTAGCGCCCTCGGGTGCGGGCGCCGTTGTAGGTGAGGACGATGAACTTCGGAGGCTGGATCGAACCGTTGGCGACGGAGAGGTAGGAGCCCATCTTCAGGCGCTCCGCCTCTGCTCGCTCGATGATCCGGCACTCGATCCCGAGTTCGGACGCCATCTGCTGCGCACGCGTCGCGACCGTCGTCGGCGTCATCAGGTTCGCCGGCTCGTTCGCCATGTCGCGCATGAAGTTCGTGCCCTCGGCGATGATCACGCCCGCCTCGGCCCCGCGCCGCACCTGCGCCGCCCGCCGCGTCGAGGACTCAACGAACGTCACGTCACCGAGCGTGTGCTGCGGCTTGTCCGCCGCGCGGGTGTGATGCTTGTCGAACCGGTAGAGGCCCAGCACGACGCCCTCGGCTGCCGCCTGCGCGGCATCCTCCGGGCTCCCGCCACTCGGCGTCTCGCCGAGCGAGATGGCGACGTTGCCGGCGTTCATGCCTCGGAGGGCGCGGGCGAGGTTCGCGAGTCGGTCGCGGAGGGTGACGGTGGTGAGCTTGGAGCGCTCCCCGACGCCGTAGACCACGACGCGCTTCGCCTTGATCCGCCGCCGCGCGGAGGACGGCACCGCGAGCGTGTGCGTCTCGCCGCTCTTCCCGGCGATCAGGTCCTCGGCCAGCATCTGGGCGATGAGGCCGCCGAGCGCTTCGTCCGCCGCCTTCGTGTCCCCCGCGAGCGTCCTCACCCCCTGCGCGAGGGGTACCGCGACGGTGTCCACCTCGACCTCGGTGATGCTGCCCGCGACGACCGTGACTTCCATGCGGCGACTCCCTCTGCCAGCTCGTTGCGCGGGGCCGAGCATACAGCGGAGCGCCGCGTGGGGCGTGACTCCCTCGCCCGCGAAGCGGGCGAGGGTTGGGGTGAGGTGTGGAGAGGGGGTCAGGGGCGCGGAGGGAGGACTACGCGAGGGGGTTGAAGAAGATGTACAGCTGCTGGCCGGGGTCGAACTCCGTGAGGCTGTTCACCCACGCTGGGGCACTGGAGGAGAACGCGGTCCAGCGTTCCTCCTGCGGGTCGAAGGAGAAGATGGTGCGGACCTCTCGGTAGTCCACCAGCAGGTGGACGAACCGAGCGGGGTAGCCCTCCGGCCCGGCGTACTCGACGAGGGCGATGCCGGACTGCGGGATGTTGCCCAGCAGCACGGCGCTGTCGGCGCCCTCTGGGAGCAGCGGTCCGAGGCCGAACAGGCTGCCCATGTCCACGCGCCGCGCGCCGGAGCCATCTCCGATCTCGGTGACGCCGATAGCGCGCGTCTGGAGCAGCGACGCGAGGCGGTTGGAGTCGGCGTCCGGGAACGCCTCCTTCAGCAGGGCGAGCGCGCCCGCCACGTGCGGCGCGGCCGCGGAGGTGCCGCCGAACGCCGAGGCAGGCGAGGCGTTCCCCGCACCGGTGGGGGCGAGCAGGTTCGGCTTGAAGCGCCCGTCCGTGGTGGGGCCTCGGGAGGAGTAGCCGCTCTCAGTGCGGGTCGCTGAGGTGGTCAGCGCGCCGACCGTGATCACCGACGGGTGGTCGGCCGGTTCGGAGAGTGAACCGCTCGGTTCGAAGATGGTCAGCGGGCTGCCTCGGTCCGGCGTGCCCACCATCATCACGTCGAGGTGGCGGGGGGCCTCCTCGGCGTGGGCCTGGATGATGCGGAGGCCGTAGGCGCCGGTCTGCGTCGCCAGCACGCGCACGGACTCCACGGGATCGTCGTCGCAGTTCTGGATCGAGCGGGACGCCCTCACCAGGGCGCCCGTCGGGCCGAAGAGCTCGAGGTCGTAGTCGGAGCACGCCTCGCCCCAGGGCTCGTCCCAGCGGACGGACACGGTGATCAGGTCGCCGGACGTGAACTCGTGCGAGTTCATCTCCACGTCGTTCGCGAACTCGTGGACGGTGTCGCCGTCGTCGTCGCGGAAGGGGCCGGACCAGTGCTGCTGCGCCCAGTTGCCGGAGGCCACCGACCACGTCTGCCCCGCGCCCACCGAGCGCGACACGATGTCGTTCACCGGCCCGGTGCCGTTCCCCGGCCCGTTATGGATGTAGCCGAGCGAGAACGACACGACGTCCACGCCCTCTGCGAGCAGGTAGTCGACCGCCGCCGAGAGCTCCGTGACGGTCTCGAAGTTCACGAGGTAGAGCTCAGCGCCCGGCGCGACGGAGTGCACGACCTCGGCGGCGCGCCGCCCGTGCTCGGTCCCCGCGTTGATGTCGCCATCGCGCCGGAAGGATTGCACCGTGACCTCGGAGGGGAGCGCTCCGCCCAACGCGGCCTCGTAGCCC
>JALOAM010000233.1 GCA_023228765.1 Dehalococcoidia bacterium | reverse complement strand
CCCTGCAGCACGTGCCTCGTCATTGCCCCGGACAGCGTCACGAGGGCACGCGAGGCGGCATCCGCTCGCCCCATCTCCACCAGTTGCTTCGCGACCACCGGTCCGGTCACCCGCAGCGAGGTCTGCACCTGCGCCATGTTCAGCGCTTCGAGCGCTGGGACTTCCACCGCTCCCTCGATGCCCTCGGCTGCGCGGAGCGCGCGGTAGTAGGCCGACGAGAGGGCAGCTGACTCGGCGCGGCCTCGCTCCACGGCAGCGAGGAGCGCGGGCTCCATCGCGAGCCATGTCTCATCGATGCGTCGCACGTCGAAGAGCGGCCAGAGCGCGATGAGCATCTGCAACGCCCTCGCGCGCACCGCAAGCTGCTGCTGTCGGTGCTGCTGCGTTAGCAGCCGGCCCACCACCGTCGCCGCCATCTACGCGGCCTCTCCGGTGTCTTCGTCCTCGAACCCACCGGCCTGCTGTCGGAGCAGGTCGGCAAGCACGTCGAGCGAGTCGCCCGAGGCGAGGAGGGACTTCGCGGTTTCCACGTCCTGCTGGGTGAACCCGGGGATGCGTTCGAGGAGCAGCTCGATCGGGACGCCCATCGTGTGCAGCTTCGTCAGCGCGTCCACGGTCGCCGCGAAGGCGCGGCTCTCAGGGTCGGCCCAGCGCACCTGCGCCCCCTCAGTGGCGTCGAGGCCGGACACGCGACCGGCAAGGGCGAGCGTCTGCTCGTGCGACTCGCCAAACGACTTCTGGCGCTGGCGGGACTTCCGCATGAGCGAGGACTCGGCCGCTACGAGTGCCTCCGCGGACAGGTTCGCCAGCTGCCCGAGGAGGTAGTGCGGAGGCACCTGGCTCGTCACCGACGCGTACCGAATCTCGGACTCCCGCGCCGCGAGGTAGCCGGCGAGGTCGGTCTCGTTGAACTCGTGGAACTTGACGTCGTCGTCCTCGAACGACCAGATGCGCTGGGCGCTGGCCTTCAGGAGCTCATCCTCGGAGCTCGCCGTCCAGCCGATTACGGCCCGCTGCTTAAACGCCCCGAAGTGCTCGGCGACCTTCAGGTTGAACGTCGTGTGGTCGATCTGGTCCTGGATCTCGTACAGCGGTTCGACCTCCCCGAGGTTGTCGCCGTCGAGGTCGATGCGGTTGCGATAACGCACGATGGGCGTGACGCCCTCGGCGTGCTCGCGGGACTCGATGAAGGTCAGCCCGCCACCCTCGGCGTCGCCCTCAATGAAGTGCACGTGCTGGTCGTCGATGAGTCGGTAGAGCCACCGGCTACCGTTCGGCTCCGCCGCGAGTCCCATGACGGGCCAGTCGGGATCGTCGCCGTAGAGCACGGTCATGAACCGCGGCGAGTACCCCCGGATGGCCGGACGCGGGTCGCCGGGGAGGACCGTCACGTACGAGGAGCCGTAGACCAGCGCGGCGTCGTGGATGCCCGACTGCTCGGCGTCCATCCTGTTCGCCTGCCAGATCTCCCACCCGGGAGCATCGTCGTCGGCTCGCTCCTGGCGATAGCCGTCGACGTAGAGCGTCTGCGACACGGCCGAGATCGCGATGTCGATGATGTTGATGCGGGACATCTTGGCGAGCCTGGTGACGTCGGGCGGTGACCCCACCGGGCGGAACGGGTGCGGCTGTCTCCCACGCCAGTAGCGGTGGATCTCGTCCAGGTCGTCGCGCTCCGCCGCGCGGACGTCGAGGAGCGTCTTCGCGCGGGCCAGCACGCCTGACTCCGAGGGTGCTGCCGGACGCCGGGGGAACAGTGACACCATGACGAGCCTCCTAGCCCGCGAACATCGCGCGGCCGGTCTTCTGCTTTCGGCGCTTGCTGTCGGGGAGGGCGAGCCACATGCGGCGCAGCATCCGCGCCCCAATGGCGCAGACGGCGAGGTCGATCTTCCGCTTCGACTCGCGCGATTCCTTCGAGATCGAGATGCCGTACTGGTTCGGTCGCCGGCGCGCATTCCGCACGTGGTCCCGTAGTACGGGGTGTCCATCGTGGGGGAACTGCGCCGCCTGGATGTCGTCGAGCGCGCGCTCACACGCCTCGGTGAAGAGCTTCAGTCGGGCGGGGCTGCGCATGTCCCACAGACACGCGTGGCGGTCCGGGCCGCCCTCGATGGACCAGACGTCGAGCTGGTCGCCGTACTCGCGGCCCCAGCGGTCGATGTAGCCGTCCCAGTACCGCTGCCCCGTCTCGTCTTCGCCGGCGCCGGGGTCACAGAGGAACCCCTTCACCTGGTACAGGGCGAATGCCCGCCCCACCATCGCGTCGACGTCGGCACGCGGGACGGACCACTCGTCCGCGTGGTCGGGGCGCTGCCACACGCCCAGCGGGAAGACCGCCCCGTCCTCGATCCGGCAGAACACGAGCCCGGTGGCGTCGTCGCCCTTCGACCCGTCGAAGAACATCACGCCCTGATCGTCCGGGACGAGCGCGAGGTCAGGCTGCGCGTTGATGTCCCACTGCTGCGGAGTAGTCCACGCGTCCTCTGCTGCGACGATCTGGTTGTACCAGAACCGTCTCGATCGGCTCGGTGGGTTACGCGGGTCGAGAATCTCCTGGACGATGCGGTCGGGGTTCAGCCACACCGAGTCACCACGGATGCTCCGTACTACCTCTGGCGCGGCCTCGGCCGACAGCGGCGCCTCTGGGGCGGCTTCCAGCGAGTCGTACAGCATCCCGGTGAACAGCGACCGGCCCGCGGCCATCTTCTCGTAGGCCTCGCGGTCGCGCTCCGCGACCGAATCCTCGCCCGGCTCGTAGGCGTTCGTGATGCGCCCGGTGCGCGCGCCGCCGTCCGGCGACTTCGCGGCGTTCCGGCCGATGACGGCGGCCATCTCGTGGCCGTCGTTCGCTTCCTTCCAGTGGTGCGGCTCGTTCAGGAAAATCGCGGTAGCCCGAGCACCTTCGAGCGTCGCGGGCGAACTCGTCACGGCCTCGATCAGGCGCTCGTCGCCGAGCGCGTAGATCTTCTCCTTGCCGATCTGCAGGCCGAACTCGCGCTTCGCCTTCGGGGTCAGCAGAGCGGGGAACAGCCGCATGGTGTTCTTCGTCTGCTCGAGCGACACCGCGGCGGTCTGCACCCAGGCTTCGGGAACGTCGCGGGCGAGCGGCTGCCCGTCCTCGTCCCATCCGTCGAATCGACAGGGGCCGAGCAACTCCACCGCCATCAGGCACGCCGCGAGGGGGTCCTTGCCGTGGCCCTTCAGGCGCTGGAACACGAAGTCGTGGAAGGCGTACGCACCGTGCTCAGTGACCGAGTACCACCAGAGGATGAACCGCGCCTGCTCGTCGGTGAACCTCCACGGCTCGTCGCGGCCATGCTGGAGGTGGTTTCCGCACCAGGCCAGCACGTCCCAGCCGATCGTGCGCTCCGGGAGCACGTAGCGCCCGTCCTCGCCCACCTGCCAGGTCGGCCCGATCTTCACCGGCTCCCAGCGGTAGCGCTCCACGGCCGCCGGCTTCGACAGCCGCTCGCGGTACTCGCGGATGACCGCCTCGTGCGCCTCGAACGGCGAGACATCAGCGACGACGAGGCTACGCGCCACGGCGGCCCCACCTCGCTGCTGCGGCGGCACGGGCACCCGTCGAAAGCACCTCGCCCGCGTTCGGGGCTGCCGTCGCGTCGTCATCTGGCAGCTTGAGCGACGACAGCAGGCTCTTGAGCGTGTTGCGGTGCTGCCGGACCTCCTGCACGAGCGGATTCGCGACCGGCTGCCCCATCGACCCGTTCACGGTGAGCGGCGCGTCGGCGAGGGCCGTCTCGAGCCGGTCAACCAGGTCGGCCTCGCGGCACGCGTCCTCGAGGATCCTCAGCTCGTCCGCGCGGAGGCGGTAACGCGACGTGATCTCGCGCCAAATCTTGCGCCCGGCCCCCTTCGCAGCGAGTCCCTTCGGCACGGTCGGCGGGCGGTGTTTGATGGTCATTCGGTAACCACCGAAAAACACATAACGAGGCCGCTCGCATCCTGAGCTGCT
>JALOAM010000232.1 GCA_023228765.1 Dehalococcoidia bacterium | reverse complement strand
CACGCCGATCGGCTCCTCGGACATGAGGGCCTCGACGTAGAAGCGGTATCCCTGGTCGGACGGCACGCGGCCCGCGGAGGTGTACGGATGGGTGACGTACCCTTCCGCCTCCAGTCGGGCGAGCTCGTTCCGGATCGTCGCGGACGAGACCTCCAGGCGACGGCGGTCGACCAGCGCCTTGGAACTCACGGGTTCCGCGGTCTGGACGTACTCGTCCACCACCATGGTGAGGATCGCCGCCTGACGTTCGGTGATCACCTCTCGGAACCTCCATTAGCACTCTCACCCTGAGACTGCTAACCGCTCTCTCGATTGTACGGATCGCCCCTCAGCGGGTCAACGCGTGGAGGTCCATGGAGCGCGGGACGGATGTAACGGAGCCGTGTCGATCCGCGGCGTCCACAGGTGCCTGCTGGGGTGGCCCCATCCTCCGCGTCCTCGCGCTACCATCGCCCCGCCCATCTGACCGCGCACGAGTAAGGAAGGCGGCGCCGTGACGAAGAAGTCCAAGGCCCGCAAGAGTGTGAAGCAGGCCAAGAAGACGGCCGCGAAGGCCGCTGAGAAGGCCCAGAAGACGGTGCGGAAGGCGACCGCCGCGGCCGCCGAGGGCGCGAAGCGCGGCAAGAAGGGCAAGACCACGAAGGCCGACGACACCCAGCCGAAGATCGAGACCTTCGCGCGCCCCATCAACGACAACCTGCTCCAGCATGTCGTCGTCGTCCGCCAGTTCTCGCGGACCTTCCCCACCTCCAATGTCTGGTTGCTCCACGATGGCAACGAGGCTGCCCTCATCGACGCCGGCTTCGGCGATGACCTCTCGATCGAGGAGCGCCGCAAGTTCTTCGAGGGTGACGGCTCCAACTTCAACGTTGGCACCATCGCCTTCACGCACCACCACTTCGACCACACCTCGGGCGGTCGCCGCCTCCGTGAGCTGCTGCGCGCGAACACCGCGATCAACCCGATCGACGAGGCGCTCCTCCACACGCCGATCGATCCGAGCGTCAGCGGGAACGACGACCTCCCCGACGACAAGGAGCTGGCGGAGCGCGCTGCCGTCTGGCGCGACGAGGCCTTCAACACCCCGATCGACGTCCCGTTGATGGACGGCGAGACGTTCAAGGTGGGCGGCCTCACGGTCCGTGCCGTACACACCCCCGGCCACACCGCCGGGCACAACTGCTACTTCGTGGAGGAGACCCTCACGCTCTTCACGGGCGACAACGTCCTCGGCGTCGGGACCAGCGCCATCGGCCCGCCGCCGAACGGCGACATGCAGGCGTACCTCGACTCCCTGGTGAGGATGCGCGAGCTCCAGTCGAAGCTGTTCGCTCCGGGCCACGGCCCGACGATCTCCGCGACTGACGCGAAGATCCAGGAGCTGATCGACCACCGCGCGACCCGCGACCGCCAGATCATCGACCTGATCGACCACGGTTATGCGACGGACCGCCAGATCCGCCGTGCGCTCTACCCGGAGATCCAGCGCGGCCTCCGCCGCGCCGCCTCCGGCCAGGTCCGCGCCCACCTCGCGCGGATGGTGGGCCAGGGCATCGTCCGCGTCGACGAGACGGACGAGGGCAAGACCTGGAGCGTCGCGCTGACGAAGTAGGCGGGGCGGGCTGACAGTCGGGCAGGCCGTCGCCTCCGACCCGCCTCTCCCCTCCGACTCCGATCCCCGCCTACCTCTGACCCCCTCTCCCGGCTCGGCGGGAGAGGGTTGGGGTGAGGGCGACTGAGCCCCTCGTGCAGGACGACCCTTCGAGGAGAAGAGCGACGCCCCGCTCGGCGCCGTCTGCTTCGTGCTGATCTGAGGCGCGAGTAGGGCATCACCCCTCCCCTCCTGGGGGAGGGGTGATGCCCTACTCGCGCTAGTGGAACGGGCCCTTGAGGGGGATGCCGGCCTTGTTCAGCAGGTCCTTGTCGTAGGTCACCTGGCCCGTGAACGCCTCGGTGGGCTGTTCGCAGATCCAGACGGTGGCCTGGCCCATGTCGTCCGCGGTCTCGAAGTTGGTGTCCGGGTTCTCCCGGTCGTTGGAGGCGTACATGTTGCCTGCCGTGGCGACGCGACCCTCCGGAGAGAGGACGTTCACGGAGATGCCGTCGTCCTGATAGGAGGCGGCCATGCGCTGCGAGAAGCCCTCCAGCATCGCCTTCTCGCCGCCGTAGAAGATGTCGCCACCGCGGCTCTTCTGGTCGTCCGTGTACGGACCGGGGCCGAGGGGGATCGCACCCCTCGAGGAGATGTTCACGATGTGGCCACCGCCGGCGGCCTTCATGTGGGGGATCACCTCGCGCATGGTGAGGATGTAGGAGCGCACGTTGACCTCCAGGGAGAGGTCGATGTGGTTCTCGCGGACGGTCTCCAGGTTGCCGGGCACGAAGATCGCCGCGTTGTTGACCAGGATGTCGAGCTTGCCCCAGTGGTCGATGACCTTGGCGACCGTGTCCTTGATGCTCTGCGGGTCGCGCATGTTGAGGACGATGGCGACGGCCTCGCCGCCCTCGTCGGTGATCTCCTTGGTCACGGAGTGGATCGTCCCCGGCAGGCGCGGGTCCTTCACTTCCTCCGTGCGAGCGCAGACGGCGACTTTCGCGCCCGCCCTCGCGAGGTACTTCGCGATGTCGGCGCCGATCCCGCGGCTCGCGCCGGCGACGAGCGCGACTTTCCCATCGAGTGCCATCTCTGACTCCCTCGCTTGCGCCCGGTACCCCTTGATCGAGGCTGGGCGTGGTTTTGGGCGGCATGGTAGCCCCGACCACAAGCGGGTTGATGCTGCCGATCGACAGCATCGAGCGACGCAGATGCGAGCGAGAGGCGACCGCCGAGGAAAGGCGAGCGCGGTGCCGAGAACGGGGAGTCCCGGCTATCCCCCGCGCAACACGATGCGCACGGTGGTGCCTCCACCGGTCGAGGGCGACTCGAAGGTGAGGGTGCCGCCGAGCCGGGCCACCAGCCGCGCGACCGTGGCGAGGCCGAGGCCGTGGCCGGGGAGCCCGTCCGCGTTCACGCCTCGGACGCCGGAGGTGGCGAGGAGCGTCGGGTCGGAGGGCATCCCGGGGCCGTTGTCGGTGATGATCATCTCCACCGCGCCGGACTGGAGCACGCTCGACCGGATCGCGATCCTCGGTGTGGTGTCCGCGGGGCAGAACTTGATCGCGTTCTGCACGAGGTTCTCGATCACGCGGAACAGCGACGGCTCGTCGCCGAGGACGGTGGGGAGTCGCCCCTCCACGGAGACCGTTGCCCCACGCGCTCGCATGGAGGCGTTCAGGGCGGCCATCACGTCGGAGAGCACACGGTCCAGGTTGACGCGCGTCACGGCGGGTGCGGACTCGAGGAGCGCGACCGGCGCCAGCGCCGTGTCCGGGGTGGTGTCGCGGTGGAGGGTGCTGTCCACGACGGACTGCGCGCGCGTGGAGACCTCGGCGGCGCGGTGGAGGGCGGCGCGGGCTTCCTCGGGCAGCGCACCGAAGGCGCCGTCCGCGATCAGCTCAAGGTAGGACGTGACGGTCAGGAGTGGCGCCTTCAGATCGTGCGCGACGGCGCGCATGTGCTGCTGCGCCTCCTGGCGGGCCTCCTGCTGGGCTTCCTCGCGCACCGCGGCGAGTGTGGCCTCGGACAGTACCGGGTCGTGCTCCGTGTGCCGGAGGCCGAGGGCGATCGCGCCACCGATCATGATGCAGGCGACGGCGTACGCGCCCGCCTCGCGGGGGTCGCGGCTCAGGAGCGCGGCGATGATGAGACCGCACGCCACGCCGAGCACGGCGAGGGTGGTGAGGAGTAGGGAGCGGTCCGGGAAGATCGCGAGGGCACGCCGGACGACACGGTGGTCCAGCGCGCTCGACGCAGCAGCCCATCCCTCATTCCAGCGGGAAAGGACCGCCTCGGGGAGACGGAGAGATCCGCGGACGGAACGCCCGCGCACGAATGACTGCATGACTTACCCCGCCTGCTAAGTGGATAAGCCGCCCGCAAGTACGATGGGGGAAGTGTTTGTCGCCCGCA
>JALOAM010000231.1 GCA_023228765.1 Dehalococcoidia bacterium | reverse complement strand
CCACCACACCGCGAACATCGACGGCGCCACGCCCGAGCAGCTGCTCTGGCGGCTCCACTCCGCCGACGTCACCGAGGTCGAGGAGTAGAGCTCCATCCTCGCCCCTGTCGGGACTCCGGCCCCTGCCGGGGTTCCGGCCGGATTCCAGCCCCCTCTCCCGGTTCCGGGAGAGGGTTGGGGTGAGGGCCTAAGTGCCTGGCTCGCGAGACGGCGGTCGTCCGGACCCCGTCCCGCGCAAGCGCCGATGACAGGTCAGTCCGGCGGTGCTTGCGACCGCCTCCCCCCTCCCGCGCCTCCCCCAGAAGGGGGAGGGGCCGGAATCGGCGACATGACAATCGGCGAGAGATCGTCGATTTCCGTAGAACCGTGGACAGCGAATGTCGTACGTTTGTCACGCGCACGGTTCGCTCCCCACGTGACGCATCCGAGGCAAGCGGCGGGTAGTTGGCGGTCCCTGGCCGGGACAGCCCTGTGAAGGTGGTCGCGGTGCCGCAGCCTCCCGCGCGCCAGAGCGCGCTGTCCTCGATCCTGCCGTCTCGTGTCACCACGCCCCTCGTATCGCGCCGCCGCCTGCTGGCAGGGATGGGGGCGCTCGGTGGGGCCGCGCTGATGGGGCCTCGGTCGCTGGTGCACGCCGCGTCGAGTCCGGCGCCATCGTGGGCGAAGGGGCGTGTGCAGCCGCTGGCGGGCTCCGCGCCGACGCACCTCGTATGGGTGTGGCAGTTCCAGCACGACGGCGACCCCGTGGAGATCCGCGACCGGCTGGCGGCGTACGGCCTCGGCGTGGTCGTGAAGACGCACGACGGCTCAGACTGGATGTCCGAGTACGACGACACGCCGACGGCGATCTACGGGCCGCAGGCCGTGGCCGAGTTCGCGCGCTTCTTCGAGGATGGCGGGGTGCCGTTCCACGCCTGGGCGCTGGTGAAGGGCCTGAACCCCAACGCCGAAGCGCAGATGGCCTCCGACGTCCTGAGCGCGGGAGCCCGCAGCCTGTTCCTGGACCTGGAGGCCCACGCCGGCTTCTGGGAGGGTACCGAGGAGGCGGCGGGACGCTTTGGCGAGCTGTTGCGCTCATGGCAGCCCAACGCCCGCATCTCCACCTCGATCGACCCGCGGCCGTGGGAGATCGAGCGCATCCCCCTCGCGCGGTTCGCGGAGTTCTCGGACGAGATCTCCCCGCAGGCGTACTGGGGGTTCTTCGACAACGCAGCGAACAAGATCAAGTACAAGCTGGCGGGCGCCTCGATCCCGGACTCCGGCATCAGCGCCGGGTTCGTCGTGGACACCATGACGGAGCACCTCGCGCAGTTCGGACGGCCGCTCCACCCCATCGGTGATGGCACCGTGACCGACATCGAGGGCTGGCGCGAGTTCATCCAGCAGTCGTACGAGATCGCCGGGGCGGACACGGTCTCCCTCTGGCGCTACGGCGTCGCCACCGACGAGATGCTCGCCCTCCTCCGAGACACCCCGCCGCGCGTGACCTCCTACGTGGTCCAGCCGGGTGACTCGTTGGCATCGATCGCGTCGAGGCTCGGCGTGACCATGAGCGCGCTCGTCGAGACGAATGGGATCGCGAACCCCAACATGATCACGGTGGGCCAGCGACTCGCGCTGCCGTCGGGCGCGAACGTGCCGGCGCAGGACATCCCGGTCAGCACGGGCAGCACTGCCGGGACGCCGCCGTCCTCCAGCGGCCGCACGTTCCCGCCGCCACCCTCCTGGGCCAGTGCGCCCTCGGGCGGTGCCCCGTCCCCCACCACCGGGGGTGGTTCCGGCACGTACGAGGTGCAACCGGGCGACTCGCTCTTCGGCATCGCGCTCCGCCACGGGCGCACGCTGGAGGAACTCGCGAGGGCGAACGGAATCACGGACCCGAACCGCATCCGCATCGGCCAGGTGCTGACGATCCCGTAGCGGTTCACGGCGGGCCTCGCAGGCCTGCCGCTCACGAGCGAGGCAATCCCCAACCCAACCCTCCCCCGTCAAGGGGGAGGGGGTCAGAGCCGCACTGAGAGGGGGAAGCCCTCGGCGCTAGTCCGCCGCGAGGTGGCGGTAGAGCGTCGGCAGACGGCGCGGGAGCGACTCGATGTCGTCGACCACCTCGTAGCCGATGTCGTCGCACATCTGCTTCAGGTAGTCGTGCCCTTCCTTGTCGACGGTGATGAGGAAGGGGGTGATGCCGAGCCGCTTCGCCTCGTTCAGGGCCTGCTTCGTGTCGTGGACGGCGTATTCCTTCTCCGTCCGGTCGCGACCGTAGCCGTGGTCCTGCGGGCGTCCGTCCGACACGAGGATGAGGATCTTCACCTTCGCGTCGTACTCCTGCAGCTTGTGGATCGTGTGGCGGATCGCCGGGCCCATGCGCGTCGAGCGGATCGGTTCGATCGCGCCGATGCGCTTTCGCGCCGGCTCGTCCATCTCGTCGCCCAGCTCCTTGATGACGTGGAACTCCACGTTCTCCCGGCCGTAGCCGGAGAAGCCATAGATCCCGTACGCGTCGCCGATGGCCTCCAGGGCCTCGACGATCAGGACGGCGGACTCCTTCTCTAGGTCGATGATGCGCTTCGGCGGCTCCACCATCGCCTTCGCGCGGCGGGCGGCGAGCCACTGGAAGTAGCGCCGCGGGTCGCCGTCGAAGTTGTCGTCATCGTCGTCGCCGGGCTCGTGCTTCTGGCGCTGCTTCTCGATCTCCTCGTCCGTGGACGCGGACATGTCAAGGAGGAACGCGACGGCAACGTCACGCTCGAGCTTGTTGCGGCGGTTGTAGATGCGCGCCTGCGGACCGGTGCCGGCCTTCTTGTCGATGGCGAACTCGATCGCGAGGTCCAGGTCCAGCTCTTCGCCGTCCTCCAGCCGCTTGATCTTCTTAAACGCCTCCGGCCGCATCATCTCGAACTGCTTGCGCGTCTCCATGACCAGGCCGTGGTGGTGGCGCAGCGTGTCGTCGTAGAACTCGTTGTCGTCCTGCTTGGAGAAGCGCTCGCCGACGCGGTTCCAGCGCGGCTTGTAGTCGCCGGCGCGGAAGTCCCACTCGTCGTAGAAGAACCAGTCGATCTCGACCGGCAGCTCGCCCTCGGAGCCCTCGTCGCCACCGCCGGGTTGGTCCGACGCGTCGCCCTGGGCGTCCTTGTCGCCCTTCTTGTCACCGGGCGCCTGCTGGGCAGCCGACTCCATGTTCTCGAGGAACATGCCGAGGCTCTGGTCGATGTCGCCCTCGGCCCACTCCGCGATAGAGAGCTCGACTGAGTTCTCGAGCATCTCCTTGAGCTGCTCCTTGGTGAGGGGCGCCATCGCGCCATCCTGGTCCCCATCGACCTTGTTCTTGAGCCGCGCGAGGAGCTGGACGAGCTCGGGCTTGAAGTCGCCCCGGAACTCGGGCTGCGGCGGGTTCTGGAACTGCATCTCCTGGTCGGAGGGCTGCATCTCCGGCCCCGACTCGCCGGAGGGCGTCCCAGGCTGGAGCGAGAGCATCTCCTCCGAGGGCCCGTCCCACTCGTACTTGCCGTCGCCGGGCGAGGCGATGACGTTCGGGATCGCCTGTGCGATGTCGTAGAGCATCGCGGCGACCTCGGCGGAGTCCTGGACGGTGGCGCCCTCCTGCTCCACGAGCTTCAGCGCGGCCATACCCTGCTGGAGGTACTCGCGGAAGGCGACGGGCCAGCGGACCGTGTCCGGCCGGCCGAGGGAGGCGCGGAGGATGTTCTCGACGAACCCCGTGCGGAGGCCCATCTCCTCCACGCGCGGCCGGCGCTCCGCCTCCCACTCCTGCAGGCGACGCAGCCAGCGGCGGATGCCGCCGTACTCGTGCGCCACCAGCGTGTCGACGCGGGTGTCCTCCACGATGGTGAAGAGACCGGAGATCAGGGTGCGGTCGTCGAAGACGTTGAAGAACCGCTGGATCGAGGTGATCGCCTCGCCGCGCTCCTTCTGCTGAGCCTGCGTGCGGCGCTCCCGCGCGGCCGTCTCGCGACCGGCCATGGAGGACTCCACGAACGCCCCGGGGCGGTCCCAGCGGTAGCGGAAGGAGCCG